>NZ_JBIINP010000040.1:0-30129 GCF_044337415.1 Luteitalea sp. | reverse complement strand
CTGAGCCCTGAGCCCTGAGCCCTGAGCCCTGAGCCCCGAGCCTTCAACCATGGCCACCCACCAGACCTCCCAGCCCAAGACGACGCCCAAGCCGGCGGAGAAGACGCCGCGGTTGCTGGCCGACAACCGCAAGGCGGGCTTCGACTACGAGTACCTCGAGCAGTGGGAGGCCGGTGTCGTGCTCCTCGGCACCGAGGTCAAGGCCATCCGCGAGGGGCGCGTGAACCTGCGCGACAGCTACGCGCGCGTCGAGGGCAGCGAGGTCTGGGTCTACAACATCCACATCAGCCCCTACAGCCATCGCGGCTACGCCGAGCACGAGGCGCTGCGCCGGCGCAAGCTGCTGCTGAACCGGGCCGAGATCCGCAAGCTGATCGGCAAGGTCACCGAGAAGGGACTCACGCTGGTCCCGACGCGCATGTACCTGAAGAACGGGCGCGTGAAGCTCAACCTGGCACTCGCGCGCGGCAAGAAGGCGCACGACAAGCGCGAGACGATCAAGAAGCGAGAGGCCGACCGCGAGACGCGCGCGGCCGTGAAGGAGCGCGTCACGAGGCGCTGAGGCGGCAATTTCAAATTGCCGACAGCAGGACGGCCTCGTAGGCCGGCAGCACGCGTTCCCAGGTGAACGCCTCCGCGTGCCGCGCATGGCTGGCCGCCCGCATCGCCTCGAGGGCCGCGTCGTCGTCGAGCAGGGCCGCCAGGGCCGCGGCGCAACTCGGCTCGTCGCGGAAGAAGCGCGCCCCCGGACCCGCCACCCAGCGATTGAAGGTGTTGTCGTGTGCCAGGACCGGCGAGCCGGCTCCCAGGGCCTCGACCAGCGACGGATTGGTGCCGCCCACGGTGTGGCCGTGCACGTACAGCCGCGCGTGGTGACGCAGCACCTGCACGATGGCCGTGTCGTAGATCGCGCCGGGGAAGATCACGTCGGGGCCGGCTGCCGCGCGCACCGCCACGTGGTAAGGGTGACCGGCCTCGTAGGCCCCGAGCACGACCAGGGGGTACGCACGCGGCGTTGAGGACCACGCCCGCACGATTTCGAGCAGCGAGTTCTCCGGCTCGGGCCGGGCGATGACGAGCCCGTAGCCGCGGGGCGACAGGCGCCAGGCCCGGAGCGGGTCTACGGGGGCCGTGTCGAGGCGGTCGGCTCCGTAGGGCACCATCGTCACCCGCCGGCCCCAGCCACGGCGGGCGAGCATGGCCTCGATGTCCGGATGGTCCGCGATCAGGTGCGTCGCGCCGTAGCCCGCAATCCAGCTGTTGCCCCAGAACCACGCGCGGACCGGCCGTGGCCACTTGCCGCGCCGCCACTCCACGCCGTCCATGTTCACCACGTGCCGACGGCCCCGGAGCCGGTACCACGGGAACAGCACTGCGGTGTTGAACCCGAGCGTGAGCAGCAGGTCGTCGTGGCGCGCCGCATGCCGCGCGCACCAGGCGTCGAACCACACGCTGCCACGCGCGCCTTCCCATGGCGCGGGGACATGCTCCAGTCGGACGCCTCGCCACGTCCCCTGGCGCCGCTGGGTGCCCGGCGGCTCCTGGCAGTACACCGTGACGTCCCACCCGCGCTCCACCAGCCAGGGCGCCAGGTGCTGCGCGCAGGACTCGAAGCCGCCGTGACGATTCGGGATGCCGCGCGAGCCGAGGATGCGCAGGCGTCGGGCGCCGCTCATGCCGCCTCGCCTGCGCCGGGACGCGACGCGACGACCACGATGTCCGACAGCGTGGTGTCGTAGCGCCCCAGCGTCACCGCTCGGGTGCCCGTGCTGGCGGCGCCGAGCAGGACGTCCGCCACGCGATGGCGGCGACGGAGGTGTTGCGGCACCGGTCCCTCGTAGAGCGCCAGCGACTCCACGCGCAGGCCCGTCGCCTCGATCAACCGACGCAGGCCGGTGGGGCGCAGCGTGAACCGGAACGCGGTCGGGAACTGGTCGAAGGCCTCGGTGCCTGCAGAGCGGTCGCCGAGCACGCGGCGATACACCCACACATGGAACCACCAGGGCGTCAGCCGGGTGACGAGTCCCTTCAGCGACAGGATGTTGGGCAGCGCCAGCACCAGCAGGCCTCCCGGGCGCAGCAGGCGGGCCACCTCCCGGATGGCGAACTGCGGGGCCGGGAGGTGCTCCAGCACGTCCCAGCACACCACGAGGTCTGCGCTCGCGCTGGCCACGGGCAGTCGCGTGACGTCACCCTGCACGAGCAGGCGCGTCTCGACATTGCGTCGCAGCTGGGAACGGAGCAGGTCGACGCCGACGACCTGCGTGCCCGGCGGGTACGCGAGGTGCGACCGCGCGCCGCAGCCGGCCTCGATCACCCGCGCGGCTCGATGCCCGCGCAGCGCCTCGGTCACCTGCGCCTGGGCCTGGGCCAGCGGATCGGCGACGCTCACCTACTTGGCGCCGCGGCCGAGCAGGACGGCGGGGATGGTCTTGAAGGCGATCTTGATGTCGAGCCACAGCGACCAGTTGTCGATGTACTCGAGGTCGAGCCGCATCCACTCCTCGAACGTGAGTTCGTTGCGGCCGCTGATCTGCCAGAGGCAGGTGAGGCCCGGCTTCATGCTCAACCGGCGCCGCTGCCAGGGTTCGTACTGATTGACTTCCTCGACGACCGACGGCCGGGGCCCGACGAAGCTCATGTCGCCGCGCAGGATGTTCCACAGCTGCGGCAGTTCGTCGAGGCTGGTGCGACGCAGGAACCCGCCGAACGGGAACACGCGCGGGTCGTTGGTCATCTTGAACGCCGGGCCGTCCATCTCGTTGAACGGCTCGAGCAGCGGCTTGAGCCGCTCCGCATCGATGCGCATGGTGCGGAACTTCAGGAACGTGAAGCGCCGGCCGTGCAGGCCGCACCGCACCTGCCGGAACAGCACGGGGCCGGGCGAGGCCAGCTTCACGCCGACGGCGATGACGATCAACAGCGGGCTCAGCAGGACGAGCAGGGCCGCCGCGAGCACCACGTCGGCCACGCGGCGGACCGCGAGGCGCACCTCGGCGCCGGGCGCCCGCGAGAACGTGACCAGCGGGAACTCGTCGCCGAGCTGATCGAAGCTCAGGCGCGAGACCGACCGCGGCAGGAACTCCATCGCCACCCGCACCATCGTCCCCTGTTCCTCGAGGCGGGCGATGATCGGCGAGAGCGCCTGCAGGTCGGCCAACTCGCCGGTGGCTGGCGCGAAGAGCACCTCTCCGGCGTGCTGCTCCTGGGCAACCCGCGGCAGGTCGGCATAGGTGCCGAGCACGGGAAACGCCGTGACTGCCGACGGCTCCCATCGGCCGTCGCTCACGAGTCCCGCGACCTCCAGGCCCCAGTCGCGATGCGCGTTCACCAGGTTGGCGGCGCCTTCGGCCTCCCGTCGGCCTCCCGCCACGATGATGCGGCGGTGGATGCCGCCGCCGAGCAGCAGCGCCCGCACGAAGCGGCGCAGGCCGACGACGAAGGCGAAATCCAGCAGCAGGAACAGCAGGATGACCGGCCGGCTGATGACATGGCCCTGCCGGGCCCCGAAGATGAAGGCGATGAGCAGCAGCCCACCCACGGCCACGGCTCCGAGGATGGTCGACACCTCGGAGTTGAGGGTCCGCCCCTGTCGGCCGTACAGCCCCAGGGCGTAGAACACCAGCGGCCAGGTCAGCAGGATGCAGCCGAGGACGGGCAGGTACCAGCCGAACGGCGGCAGGCTGCCCGAGAGGAAGGGCATGCTGTCGCCTGGCACGACGCCCCGCAGCGTGTAGGCCAGGGCCAGGGCCAGCACCGTCGCCAGGGCATCGCTCACGACATAGGCGCCGTTGATCAGACGGGCGCGCTCGGCAATCATGCCCAGCCCCCCTCCCGGTCGCGCCTCGATGTCTGCGTGTTGGCCACCACGTCCGTGCCTATTGTCGGATAGGGGTGCCGCACCCGCAACCTGCGGGAAGGACTACCTATCCTTGGATGTTTCCAAGCTCGACGGTCCCCGCCCGTGCGGGGCGACCCTGCTCGAACCAACGTGCCAGGTCCGCCGAACGCACACGGCGCCTGCCAAGAACGTGCCGGCGCCGGACCACCATCGTGGGCAGCAGCCGGAGCACGTCGAGCAACCCGGGCACCGACGTCCATTCCCGAAGCAGGACATAGCCGACCACCTGGGCATCGCGCCACAGTCCGGGGAGCGCGAATCGCCAGGCCAGCCCTGCGGACTGGTTTTTCAGCCGCAGCAGGAACCGATTCCGGACGGAGTATCGGTTGATCTCGGCCGGGAGCTTAGACCGGCGCTCGGGCGTGACCCGCCGCCGATGCCAGGCCACGGCCGCCGGCACGTAGAGGCTGGTCCACCCCCGCCACTGCGCGCGCCACGCCAGGTCTGCATCTTCTCGATACGCAAAAAATGCCTCATCGAAGTACTCGCCCTGCCAGCAGACGTCGTCGAGCATCGCCCGGCGGTAGAGCGCCACCGCTCCGCTCGGTCCGAAAATCGGTTCCGGCCCCTCGAGGAACCGGCCCGCCGCAGGCTCGCCGGCGCCGCGGTCGAGGTGCCGCTGGTCGGGCGTCATCACGATCCCCGTCGAGTCGAGGACCGCATCGTCGTCGAGTCGCAGCAGGCGCCCGGTGGCCGAGCCCACCGTCGGGTCGGCTTCCAGCACGTCGACCAGCGCGGCGACGTACCCGGGAGACAGGACGGCGTCGGGATTGAGGCAGAGGTAGTACGTCGAGCCGGAGAGCCGAATCAGTGCGTTGTGCCCGCCCGAGAACCCGAGGTTGTCGGCCGAGCAGGTGTGCTCCTCGGGCGCGGTGAGCGACGACACGAGGGCGCGAGACGCCGCTGTCGCGTCGTTGTCCCACACGTGCAGCGTGATCCCGGGATAGGTCTGCGCCCGCACCGAGGCCACGCACCGCGCCAGGAGCGCGTCGGGGTGGTACGTGACGATGCCGACGGAGACGGAGGGGGGCATGCAGGAGCGGGCGACAGGCTACAGGCTACCTGAACCCGATCCCCTCAACGCAACGGCTCAAGGCTCAAGGCTCAAGGCTCAGAGAGCTTTCTGAGCCCGAAGCCCTGAGCCCTGAGCCTTCGCTACCTGATCCTGATCCCCGTCTCGTTCGTGCCCGCGCCGAAGACCTCGCCGCCGCCGTCCCAGTAGAGTGCGCGCTCGATCACGATTGGCGTGCCGTTGGTGCTCTCGACGGTCACCCCGAACATCTCGCCGTCCTGCAACTGTGCGAACGCGTCCTGGCAGGCGCCCGGCTGGCCGGCGTAGCAGGTGAAGCGCGAGTTGGCGGGGACCGTGAACGCGGCCGAGGTGACCACCGCGCGGCCGTTCTCACGCAGCAGGCGCAGTCGCACGGTCGCCGGCGACGCCGACGGATTGGCGATGAGCACGAAGGTCTTGTACTGCAGCGTGCCGCCGTTCTGCCCCTCGGCCAGCGCCCAATGCGTGCCTGTGGTGGTGACCCCGGCGCTGTTGTGGGCGTCGGTCCAGTTCAGGTACGAGCCGAACCAGTACATCGCGCGTTCCACCACGATCCCCTGTGGCGCCGAGACCTCGGTCGAGACGTCGATCTGCGTGGAGAGCGCGTCGCGCCCCGAGGCCACGCCCAGTTCGTGGTCGACGAAGAGCGTGAGGCGGCTGTTGGCCTTCACGGGATGGGTCTGCGTGTAGGCGCCCTCGGGCGTCAGGTACCGCACCGTCGCCACGGTGTCGGTCGGGTTGGGATTGGCGATGAGCAGGTAGGTGTCGAAGCTCGGCCCCGTGGCCCCTTCGGCCGTGAACCATCGCGTGGCCGTGGCGGTCACGGCGGCCGAGGCGTGGCCGCCCTCGAAGGTGCGTCCGCCGCGGTTGAAGTACATCGCGCGCTCCACGATGATCGGCCGGTCGGCGGTGATGCGCGTGGAGAAGGCCTTGCCCGCGAGCACGCGCGGGCAATTGCTGCCGCTGGTGCCTGGCGCGCAGAGGTCGTTGGCCCACAGCGTGAGCCGCCCCGGCGCCGACGGGAAGTCCGACGGGATGGACACCACCGTGCCGTCCTCGAGCAGGAAGTCGACCGTCACCCTCGGCGCCACGGTGCCGGTGGCCGTCAGCAGGATGAAGGTCTGGAAGAAGCTGTTGGCGGCGCCCTCGGCGAGGAACCATGTGGTCGACGGCGCGAGCAGCGCCTTGCCCGTATGGCCGCCCCAGCCGTCGCCGAAGCCCATGGTGCGCTCGACCACGACGCCGCCACGCAACGACTCGACGACGACCGACACCGGCCGCCCCTGGCCGTTGTAGGTGGCGCCGGACAGGCCGTTGACGTTCACCGTGTGCCGGCCGTATGCCGGCAGAGGAATCTCCTGCACGACGGGTGCCGGTGCCGTGGTTTCGCCGAGGTCGGCGCGCTGGCTGAACAGCACGGTCACGCGCGCGATGGCTCCACGATTCTCCGGGTTCGCGATGGCCACGCGCTCCTGGAAGAACCCGGTCGACCCCTCGGCCAGCTCCGCGCGGTTGGCCACCTGCGGGCTGGTGCCGGCGCCGAACTCGGCCTGGTTGCTCACGCCGTCGCCGTCGGTGTCGGCCGACATGTTGGTCAGCCCGTAGAAGGCCTGCCACTGGCTGAGGGTCATCGGCGGCTCGTAGGTACGGGTGACCTGCAACGGCCCCGTCGCGTACTTGCCGAAGCTGTACCCGGCGGCGTCGGTCATCTCGACGTACACGTGGTAGGTGCCGGGCGTGACGCCGCCTGGCGTTGCGGCGAGATCCCACACGTACGAGCCACTCGAGGCCGCGAGGTTGTTGGCCACGAGGCGCTTCGACGCCGGATCGGTGTCGGTGTCGAGGTAGAGGGCCACCGTCGCGTTGGCCGCGGCCGGATTGGCGCCGTAGCGGGCGTCGCCGGCGGCCCACTGCACCACGAACTGGCCCGCGGCCGTCGGTTCGTCATCGGCTGCCAGCCTCACGTTGGACAGCGTGAACGGCGTGTCCAGCGTGCCTTCGGTGATGTCGAGGCGGAAGTTCGTGATGTTGGAGGCGAGGTTCCCCCACGCCGAGCCCGTCGGCAGGAACTGCAGGCCCTCGACGCTGCAATCCGGTTGCGCCGAGCCGTACGCGCTGAGGTCGATGGTGTAGGTGCGCGGGCCGCCGTCCTGCACCGGCAGGCCGCACGACTCGGCGAACGCACCGCCGCGGTATGCCGCCGTCCGCCAGATCACCCGCATCATGCCGCCCACCCCGGGCCGTCCCGTGTTGACATCGCGGTCCTCGAGGAACGGCCGCGGCGCGAGCGGATCGAACGTCGACTGCACGGGGATGTCGTAGTCGATGGTGAAGGTCAGCCGGTGATAGCGCCGCGCCTGGTCGGGCGTGAGCGAGAACCGCGCCCCGAGGTCATCGTCGAAGAAGCGGACCTGCGAGTCGCTCTGGGTCAGCCCGTACTGGCCCGAGCGCCACGCGGTGCCGGTGAGGCCCTGCGGGGTGAAGGTGCTGTTCTTCACGTCGAACAGGGCGCTGGTCGGCGACGTGTAGCGGAACACGTCCTCGCGGTTGGTGAGGTCCCACGGGTCGCCGATGAGCGTGCTGGCCATGTCCTCGCCGCCAGTCACATCGGGATTCAGGATCGTGAAGAACGGCGAGGCGTCCACCACGAGCGTCGCGGTGCGCGACGCGGAGGCGCCGGTGGCCGTCAGCGTCCAGGTGCCGGGCGTGAGGTGCCCGTAGTCCCACGCCACGCTGCTGTTGTCCGGGAAGGCGCCGGTGTTGCCGCGCGGGTCGGGGTTGGCGTGTCGGCCGGGTTGGATGTCTTCCGGGAACACCTGGACCGACTGGGTGCCGTCCGTGGCCGTGATCACCACGTTGCTGCCGAGCGACTGCCACGAGAGCGTCACCGTGCGGGCGGCAGTCACCTTCACCCAGTCGAGTTGCACGGTACCGCCGACCGGTCCTGTGCCCGGCGTCACGCTCAGCCCGGCGATCTGTGCGGACCAGGGCGTGCCCGAGAAGCGCGCGCCGGGGACAAGGACATTCGGGTCGGTCAGGCGCACGCGGTAGACCTGCCACTCGTTGGCGTCACCTTGATCGCCAATCGGGCTCTGGTTGATCCAGCGTGCCGTGTCGATGTCGAAGCCCTTGGCCAGGAGGAGCAGGACCCCGACCGGCGTCGAGGCATCCCGACGGCCCTTCTCCCACAGCACCTTGAGGGCCTCGGTCATGCCCGCCGCCCAGGAACGCTTGAGGCGGAAAGACAGGGTGACGTACCGGCTGGCGTCGATGGGCGTCTTGATGCCCGTGTCCTGGCGGGCGTTCATCGCGCCGGGCACCCCGCCGAACAGCATCTGGACGGACGGCGTTGCCTCGCGCATCACGCCCGAGAAGATGCCGTTCGAGACGGTCGGATATGGCTGCCACGCCGTGTACTCGTTGCCGTTGTCCTGTGGCGTGTCCTCACCCAGCGAGTAGGCGTAGACGTAGTCGGTCGTCTTGTCGAAGTCCCAGGGATCGCCCTTGGCTTCGGCCGCGTAGTCCGGCGCGGCGGTCACGGTGACCGACCCCGACCCGTTGATCCGCAGGTTCTGAGCCTCGGCGGAGGTGGCGAGGGCCAGTCCGACGAGTGCCACGACACACGAAAAGCGTAACGGGGAGCACATTTCCGTAAGCGCCGCCCGGGCGCGCGGTGCCGGCCATGGAGACGGCCGCTCCCACGCTGAGGAGCGCCACCGCTCGATTCGGCGACTCCCGATGGACACCAGCATCGGGCCGCGTCAGGCGGAGAGTTACCGTTCCCTCAGGAACGGGGCCGCTTGACGCGAGACATCAACGCAAAGGCGATGCCAGACAGGGTGAGGAGGGTCAGGCCGAGCGCGGGGCGCACGGACGGCTGGCGGAACTGCAGGTGCACCGTGCGGGCGCCGGGCGGCACCGCGACGCCGATGAGCACGCCATCGGCCACGTGCCAGGGGACAGCGCGTCCATCCACGGTGACATCCCAGCCGGCATGTGCGCGGTCGCCGACGATCAGCACGCCGCCGTCGGGCGCGTCGACGCTGATGGTCCGGGTGTCGTCGCCGAGGCTGATCGAGGAGACCCGGGCGGTGGCTGCCGGCTGCTGGCTCGGGCGGCCATCCAGCCAGGCCTCACGCACGGGGTCGAACGCGCCTGCATGCAACGCCGACGCGGTTTTGGCCGAGGGCGCCACTTCTACACGGTGCACGAACCAGGCGCGGGGGCGAGCGTGGGGGTTGCGGTACACGTTGAGGTCGCCGGCGCGCACGAGCGTCGCGTCGCCGAACCGCTCGGGTGCCGTCGAGAACGTGCGGAACCACACGGCGCGTTCGTCGGCGCGTCCGTCGACCTGCAGGCGCGTGCCGAGGGCGACGGGCGTCCCGGTGGCGAGCAAGGTGGCGCTGTCGTTCCAGCGGCTCCCCTCACTGCGGACGGTCACGGTGATCGTCGTGCCCGCCGAGCGTTCGCGCGGCGTCCACGCCAGGCGCCACCAGTCGTTGTCGCGGAGCGCGGCCTGCTCGACGGCGCCTTGTGACAGGACCTCGCCCTCGGCTGCGGTCACCGTCCAGTGCCAGCGCCCGCCGTTGCGTCGGGCGTAGGTCGCGACGAGCAGGTCGATCCCGCGGAGGCCGTCGTACCTGACCGGGACCGTGAACACGACCGTGCGTCCATCGGTCAACGGTCCGAGGGGCACGTAGCCGCCCGCGCGCGGCGTGAGGTCGAGCGGTGGCGCAACGATGTAGCGGGCGCCGAGGACGCCGAGCATACGGAGGTCGAGCGTGTCCCGCCGCAGGCCCACGTAGTCCCAGGTTGCCGCCCGCGGTGTGACGAGGTCGCCCGGCGCGCGCTGCGCCAGGTGCATGAAGTGCTGGTAGTCGGCGTCGCCGTGATAGTCGAACCCCGTCACGGTGGCGATGCCGTACATGGACCACACGTGGCCTTCCACGAGGTCTGCCGCGGTGTCGACGGGCGCCACGCGGAAGCCGGCGGCCTCCTCGCGCAGCCACGCGAGTGCGGGCGTGTCGGGGTAGTAGCGCTCGCGCGGCACGGTCGGGTTGAAGCCGCGATGGGCCTGCACGAGGTCGGCGCCGGCCAGGCCCACCAGCCAGAGGCCGCAGGCGGCGCGGAGTCGCGCATCGCGCACCCACGCGCCGGCGAACACGGGCAACAGCGTCGCCACGACCAGGAACAGCAGGCGCAGCACCTGTGTGCGCTCGAACTCCTGCAGGTGGCGCGCGCGCAGGTCCGGGAGCCACGCCATCAGCGCCGCGGCGGTCACGCCGACGAGCGCAGCGGCCAGCAGCGCCGCGCCCCCCGACAGGACGAGCCGTCGGCGGCGATCGGTCTCGGTGAGCCAGGCGTGGAGGCCCAGGCCGGCGAGCACCGCCAGCCCGCAGGCGGCCAGCGCGTACCACCGGAACGGGTTGGACTGCGACTGCCCCGGCAGCACGAGCAGCCAGCGTCCGGGGACGCCGCCGTAGGCCCTCGTGAGGGCCACCACCGTGAGCGCCGCGCATGTCCATCGGACCACGGAGAGCGGTCGAGGCAGCCGGGCCAGCAGCGCCAGGCCCGCCAGGATCACGACAACGACGCCGAAGTACGCCACGTGCTCCGGGTAGTTGGCCAGCGGGTCGGGGTGCCACCAGTTGCCGCGCACGGGCGAGCCCCAGAAATCGGGCAACGCGAGCGTGGCGAGGTTGGACCACGCCGCGCCCTCGGGCGAGACCACGCGTCCACCGGCGGGCGACGTGCGCAGCGCGGCCACCATGGGCCACCACGCCACCGCACCGACGCCGAGGCCGAGCAGGCCGCCGAAGACGAGTGTCAGCAACCGACGAGGGACCTGCTGCGCCTGAACAGTCCCGTTCTGCGCCTCGGCGCGCGCGGCCCAGAGTTCGGCGAGGCCGTACACGCCTGCGCCGAACAGACAGACGAGCGTGGTCGCGAGGTAGCCGCCGAGAAACATCGCGCCCGTGGCCAGGCCGAGTCCGACCATGTCGGGCGTGCCAGCGCCCCTGGCGCAGCGACGCACCTGCCGCAGGACGAGCGGCAGCCACGCGGCGACCGTCGGCATGGGGGCGCTGAGCCACGTGAGGAAATGGCCGTTCAGGCCGTAGGCGACGCCGGCCAGGGCGGCCGGAATCGCGCCTGCGCCGAGATCACGGAGGAAGAGCCACATGGCCAGCGCCGCCACCAGCAACCGGAGCGGCCCGTACCAGGTCACGGCATCGGCCGAGGGCAGCAGGTAGAAGGGCAGGCTGAACGGCGAGAACGCGCGCCCGACGTCGAGGCCCTGGAAGAAGGCAGGCACCCCCGCCAGCCGCGTCTCGTCGAAGTCGGGCCAGGCGCCATCGCGCAGGCGCGCGAAGTGCGTTGCCATCAAGGGCTGGTGGTAGAAGGCCTCGTCGGAGCGCGTGGGGTTGGCCGCCGCGTCGCGCGGTGCGTCGGCGGCCCACGGGTAGAACTGGAACACGAGGTCGGCGGGCGAGAACACCTCGCCATGCCGCCACTCCCGCTCGAACAGGGCGAGCAGGCACGCCAGCATCACCACCAGCAGCGGCACTAGCGCCTTGCGCGTCGCCGTCCAGGGACCGACTGCCGACTGCCGACGACCAACTGCCGGGTCCGGTGCTCCGTCGCCCGTGCCGTCCCCCGTACCCGGCACCCGGTACCCGGTACCCGTCTTCTCGTCTGTCATCGCCGTCCCACCAGTGCGAACTGCGATGCGGCGCGCCGCAGGCCGGGCACCGCGAGCCAGGCGCGATCGAGCGCGAACACGCCGCGCCAGAAGAGCCGCGACTCGCTCCGCACGAGCCACGGCAGCGGCCCGCCGATCACGTCGATGTAGTCCAGCCGCGTGTCGCGAAAGCCGGCGGCCACGGCCTCGTCGCGCAACACGTGAGGATCCAACGACGCTTCCTGCTCGGCGTGCACCGTGCTCCGGCGGCGGAACCAGCCTTCGAGCACGCGACGAAGCAGGCCCCGCGCGTTGGGATCGCGCACGTAGAGCCAACCGCCGTCCCCAGTCCACGTGTGGCACTGCGCCAGCAGGCGTCGGCGCTGTTCGGGCAGGAAGTGATGGAAGACACCCATCGCGTAGACCACGTCGAACGTCCCCTCGCCGAAGCCCTGCGTGTCGATCGGACCCGTGATGACCGTGACGTTGTCGAGGCCGGCGGCCGCGAGCCGCGCGCGAGCCGTCGCCGTCGCCGTCTCCGACAACTCGACGGCGGTGATGTGCGCCACCAGCGGCGCCAGTGCAAGCTCGTAGTCGCCGAGGCCCGCGCCGATCGACAGCACGCGCATGTCCGGGCGCAGCGTCACCTGCCGGCGGAACGCCGCCACGTTCCACGCGACGAGCTGACGGAAGCCCTCGCGCTCGAAGAAACGCTCCTCGAGGGCGCGGGTGTACCACGCGTTCTCGTGCGCGCGCTCCTGTTCGATGATCGGATCGGGCGCGTTCATGCCTGGCCTCCGGTCGGCGTCCACCAGCCCAGGTGCCACTCGACCAGCGCCGTCACGCCGAACGCGATCACCAGGGGCCACAGGCGCACGGGCGTGGTCGAGGACAGCACGCCCAGGCCGAAGAGCACCAGCAGGATCGCCAGCAGCACGAGCGTGGTGTGCGCCGCCGGCCACAGCCACAACACCTGGAGCAGCACGAGCGTGGTGGTCACGAGCGGGACGTAATCGACGGCCCGGGCACGCCCGTGCAGGCGCACGAGGCGTCGCTCGGCCTGGCCGTACCGACGCATCATCCGGCGGAACCAGGCGAAGGTGCCGGGACGATGGTGGTGCACCACCGCCGAGGGCACGTAGTAGAGCGATGCGCCGCGCTGCGTGAGTCGCAGATCCAGGTCGACGTCCTCGCCAGGCCACAGCCCCGGCCGGAAGCCCCCGACGTCACGCAGCGCCGCCAGGCGGTATGCGCTGCAGCAACTCGCGTTGTGCTGCACGTGGCGCGGCCGGTCGTCGCCGCGCGTGTAGTCGCTCACGATCGACGCCGCGCGGAAGAACGCCTCGAAGCCCTCCCGCAGCCACGCCTGTGCCTCCGGGAACACGTTGACCTGCCGGCCGCCGATGCCGGTCGCGCCCGAGGACTCGAGCCCCTCGACCAGCGCGCGCAGCCAGCCCGGGTCGGCCACGCAGTCGCCATCGGTGAACGCGACGATTTCGCCGCGCGCGACCTCGAGGCCGAGGTTACGGGCGGCCGAGGCGCCCGCCGCCGGCGTGCGGACGACACGCGCCCCACGGGCTTCCGCGATGCTGGCCGTCTCGTCGGTCGATCCATCGTCGACGACGATCACCTCGCGGTCGGGGTAGTCCTGCGCGTGCAGGGCATCGAGGCAGGCGCCGATGGTGGCGGCGCTGTCGCGGGCAGCGACGATCACGCTGGCCGTCACGCGCGGCGGGCCTTCCTGCGGGCGCGCCTGATGGCGACCGCGTTGCGCACCGACATGCCGGCGCGGACCGGGCCCCACTGCTTGAGGGCCTCCACGTCGGCTTCCTTCACCCCGAGGCTCAGGGCCGTGCGCTTGAGCCACCGCGATGCCTTGAAGCTCTCGTTCAGGTGGGCGCGGAACGCCACGACCTCCTGCTCGCGATCGGCGGCAAACTGCGGGTCAGCGCACCAGCGCCGCAGTGGCTCGACGACGCGATCCCACGTGAGCGTGTCGGCCACCTCGGCCAGCGACCGTCGCGCCGCGGCGCGCGCACCGGCGCCATCCAGCATCTCGGCGATGGCGGCGGCGAGTGCGTCCGCATCACCCGGCGGCACGGCCCGGCCGAGGCCGCGGGTGCGCACGAGGTCGCCGAAGTGATCGCCCTCGCTGCACACGATGGGCAGGCGCGCCCAGAGGTAGTCGAGCATCCGTGTCCTGAAGGCGTAGCGCGTCTCGAGATGCCAGTGGTGCGTGCTCACGCCGAGGTCGGCCTCGGTCAGGTAGAGGGCGCGCTCCTCGTACGGCACCCAGTCGTTGAAGATCACGTGGGTGCCCGCCACGCCCAGCGACTCGGCGAGCCGTCGCGAGCGCTCGACCACCGCCATGGGCGTGACCTGCGGATTGGGGTGCTTGACGCCCATGAAGAACAACTTCACGTCGTTGCGGGTGCGGGCCAGGCGGGCCACCGCCTCGATGAGCGTTTCGGGATCCTGCCAGTCGAGCAGCGACCCGCCCCAGAGCAGCACGCGGTCGTCTTCACCGATGGCCGGGTGCACGCCCTTCATCACGGCGCCTGACTGTCCGCGCGCCACGCGTGCGGCCCGCGCGCGGGCCGCAGCGGTCTCGATGGCCTCGGACGGCAGGCCGAACGGCACGACGTCGATCAGCGTGCGCAGGTCGGCGTCGCGCGCGACCGTTCTCGGGTTGACGCGTCCGGCCGTGTGGAGTGTCCCGATCCAGAAGTCCCGCTGGCGTTCGCTCGCGCACAGGAAGAAGTCGGCCTGCTGCAACTGGGTGTTCTGCACCGACAGGATCGCCGCCGCGTCCCGCTCGTGCGCCGGCGGGATGGCGCCCCCGGCGGCGCGCTGCTGCTCGAGGTGCTCGATCGTGAACGGGCAGTAGAGGTCGGCGACGATCGGGCAGACGAGTGCCGACAGGAACGGGTACGAGGTGAGCGCAAAGCCCTGCACGACGACGGCGTCGGCGGTCTCGGCCTGGGCCTTCAGCGCGGTGGGCCGCGCGGGGTCGAAGGGCACGAGCGCGACACTGTCGTCGCGGATGTCCATCGGCATCGGCGCGCACACCGTGACGCGGGCCGTGCGACTCAGCGCCCGCGCCATCTCGAGGACGCGGATGGCCGGGCCCGACATGTTGGCGCGCAGCGCCTCGTGCGTCACCAGCAGCACGTGCGGCCGGATGCCGAGACGGGCCCGCAGCCCGAGCGCGTCGATGAGGGCCTTCTGCGCGAGGCGGTAGGAGCGTCGGCCATCGAGTTCATCGAACGGCCGGCCCAGGAACGGCAGCACCTCGTCGTCGGGCACGCGGCGGCGCTGCTGCTGCGCGTCGTGCAGTGCGAGCAGGCGCGGCAGGTCCTCGAGCGTGGCCCCGATGGAGGCCAGTTCCGGCATCGGCACCTGGGCCAGGATGCGGCTCGCAGAGACAGGCGCCGTGGCCGTGCCCGGCGACGCGTACACGTCGGGCGGTACCGGATGACGGCGTGCCGGCTCCAACCACGGGCGCAGCCGCGCGTGCAGCGGCGTGCCGAGCCACACGAGATCCTGGGCGATGCGCAGGCCCGCGAGCAGGAGCAGGGCGGGCAGCACGTGCGGCAGCGTCCGGTCGTCGTAGTTGCGCAGGGCGATCCAGAGCGCGTTGCGCGCGAGCACGAACCGCTTGTGCGCGTGCGGTTGCGTGCGCACCGTGGCACCGTGCCGGTGGTACGCCACGGCCTCGGCGACCGTGCGCACGTCGTACCCGGCCATGCGGAGCCGCCAGCCGAGGTCCACATCGTCGTAGTAGGCGAAGAGCGCGGGGTCGAAGCCCCCGGCCTCCTCGTAGGCGCGGCGCGTGACGGCGAAGGCTCCGCCGTTCGGGAAGAACGACTCGGCCAGGGCCATGCCCGGCGTGTACGCCTGCCCGTACTGCTCCTGGTAGCCGCGGGCCTCGAAGCTGGCGGTGCCGCGCACGAAGTCGATGTGCGTGCCGTCCCAGTTCATCACGCGCGCACCGGCGCATGCCGAGCCGTCGGCCATGCCACCCACGAGTCTCGAGATGAACCCCGGCTCGAAGCGCATGTCGTTGTTCACGAACACCAGCACATCGCCGGTCGCCGCCTCGACGCCGGCGGCGTTGCCGCCGGTGAAGCCGCGGTTCTCGGCCAGGCGCACGACGCGCACCTGCGGAAACCGCGTGGCCATCAGCGACACGCTGTCGTCGGCTGACCCGTTGTCCACGCAGAGGAGTTCGAGCCGGTCGGCGGGGTAGTCGCTGGCGAGCAACGACGAGAAGCACGCCTCGAGATGATCGCGCCCGTTCCAGTTGACGACGATCACGGACACGCGCGGAGCCTCGCGCTCGTCGCCGCTGACGCTGGTCGGCGGCGAGGCGGGTCGCGTGTCGCCGTCGAGCGTCGCGCGGCCGATGACGGGCACCAGCCCACGCGAGGCCCGCGTCCGCGCCAGCGCCGGCAACTCGTGGGCGACGGAGTGCAACGCCGCGAGAGGAATCGCCGTCGCCGGTTCGTCGGCCGGCCACACGGCATCCGGGGGCGGGCCCCCGAGCCGCGTGCGCAGCTTCCGGGCCAGCGACGCTCGCCCCCAGTCGCCGCCGAAGGCGATGCCCAGCGCCTCGAGTCCCGTGCCACGCCAGGCCGAGGCCAGCAGGCCGAGGAGGACGGGCGTCAGCGCGTCGCCCAGCTCGTCGGCCGGGGCATGCGCGAATGCCAGGCGGAGCGCGGCGCGCCAGTGCAGGAACTGCCGGACGGCAGGATCGAGCGGATACGAGTCGACGTCGACCGTCACCGCTGGCATCGGCAGCCACGCCGTGCCGCCGTGGCCAGCCAGGCGTGCGGCGAGATCCTCCACCACGCCGTACGACCAGAGCGTGGCATCGAGTCCACCCGCGTCGAGCACGGCCTGCCGTCGTGCGGCCCAGGGCACTGATGTTGCGACAGGCAGCGGAAGCGCCGCCGTCGTTGCGGCGATCCAGCGATCCTGCCAGCGACCTCCGGGTTCGGGGGCGACGGGCGCCGCCTGGGCGACGGCGAGGGGGTGCTCCTCGAGGGCCTCGACCAGTCGTCGCAGCACGTGCGCGTCGGGCTGCGAGTGGACGTCGAGCACCAGCACGTGCGCGGCGTCGATTCGGGCCAGCGCCTCGGCGATCACCGCCGCCGCGCCGCGCGGGCTCGCGAGTACGTCGCGTGCGACGACTACCGGCACGTCGGCGCCGAGCGCGCCGGCGAGGCGGCTGCGCCACGTGGCCTCGACATCGCCCGCAGGCCAGCGCGCGCCATGGACGATGGCGGCCAGGCGTTGGGCGCTCACGGACCGACCGGCTCCCGGGTGGGGGCGGGGACCAGGCGCCAGGTGCCGCCCAGCGTGACCTTGCCGAAGCGCTCCAGGGTGCCGCCCTCGGTGACCGTGAAGGTCGCCACGCGCTCGCGGTGGTCCAGCGGTTCCACGAGGTGGTAGTCGTACGCCGACACCGACACCACGTACCGGCCCGGTAGCAGCGACAGGTGGTCGATGGTGTAGCGGACCTCGCCGTCGCCCTCGACCTCAGGAATCACCAGCCCGCCCGTGCGTGTGTTGGGGCCGGTGAGGTGCGTGCCGTCCTCGTGGTACACGGCGAGCCCGAAGACCGGGCGGGGCACGCGGGTCGCGGCGCGGTAGCCGAAGGCGATCGTGAGGGCGTCGCCGGTCTGCACGCTGGTGATGGGCTGATCGTGCGCATCGAGCAGGCGCACCTGCGGGATCTCGATCTCGCGGGAGCCCCAGCGGTACTCCCCGGCGACCTCGCCGCTGGCGGCCGCGATCTGGTGGTAGCGCGAGATGACGTCGGCGGCCGGCCCCAGGGCGATCAACTCGCCGCGCTGGAGCAGGCAGGCGCGCGAGCACAGGCGCTCCACGAGCAGCAGGTCGTGCGACACGATGATCACCGTGACGCCCTGCGCCTGGAACTGCTGGATCTTGCGCAGGCACTTGCGCTGGAAGGCCTCGTCGCCGACGGCGAGCGCCTCGTCGACCAGGACGATCTCGGGATCGAGGTGCGCGGCCACCGAGAAGCCCAGGCGCATGTACATGCCCGACGAGTAGTTGCGGACCGGCGTGTCGATGAAGCGGCCGAGTTCCGCGAAGGCGACGATCTCGTCGAACTTCGCGCGGATGACGTTGGACGCGACGCCGTGCAGGGCGGCGTTCAGGAAGACGTTCTCGCGGCCGGACAGGTCGGGGCTGAAGCCGGCCCCGAGTTCGAGCAGCGAGGTGATGCGACCGTTGGTCTCGACGCGGCCGCCGTCGGGTTCGAGGATGCCCGCGATGATCTGGAGGAGGGTGCTCTTGCCGCACCCGTTGTGGCCGATCAGGCCGAGCGTCTCGCCGCGGTCCACCGAGAAGCCGACGTCGCGCAGGGCCCAGAACGTCTCGCGCGCGTCGCGGCGCCCGCCGACGAGCCCCACGAGTCGCTCCTTGAGGCCGCTCCCGCCCTGGTGGTAGAGCGTGAAGCGCTTGGAGACGCCGTGCAAGGCGACGGCCGGGGCAGACACCCCGGAAGTATAGCGGCGCGCGGCGCCGCCATACTTCCGGAATGCCGCGATGCTGCGATGCCGAATGCCGAAGGCCAAAGGTCAAGGCCCAAGGGCCGAGGACGGCGTACAGGCTGCGGGCCAGAGGCGGCCTGATCAGGTCGCCTGCAGCCCGTCGCCCGTGGCCTGTCGGCTACTTCCCCCTGATCCAGGCCTCGGTCACCACTGCGTGGTTGATCACCTTGCGGCCGTCCGACGTGTAGACCACGTGGATGCGGCCGTCGCGGGCCTGAAAGGCGACGGGGTACGCGAAGCTGTTCTTTCCGGTGGCCAATGCCCGCTTGAGCGGCCACGTGCCGTCCTTGTCGTCCGACAGCGCGAGCATGAGCGGCGTCCGCTCCCACATGTGGTCGTTGTAGACGAGCAGCAGCGCGCCCGACGACAGCTTCAGGAAGTCGACGGCCGAGTTCGGGTTCGGGAAGGCGGAGTCGCGCCCCTCGGTCCAGGTCCGTCCGCCATCGCGCGATTCGGCCCGCACCAGCCACCCGTCCTTCGTCGGGCCGTAGCCGCCGCCCCGGCGGGAGTAGGCGATCAGGTGGCCCGGCGAGACCTCGACGACGGCCGGCTGGATGTTGCCGCGCGCCGAGCGGATCTCGCCGAGCGCCTCCCAGGCGGGCGCCTTGGCCTTCGGGTCGAAGCGCAGGAACCGCGAGGTGCTCTTCGGGCCCACCTGCTCGGTGTCCTCGCCATCCTCGAAGTACACCGGCAGCAGGTAGGTGCCGTCGGCGAGCACGAGGGGGCGGTTGCGCACCATCATCCCGGGCTCCAGGGCGACCGGGAACGCGTCCGACCACGTGACGGCGAGATCGCGTGAGACCTTCGCCTGGATGCGCGACGTGCCCCAGGTGTCGCCATAGCGCACCACGTAGAACAGCCACACGAGGCCGTCCGGCGCCTGCCAGATGACGCCGTTGCCGACCGACCGGAACGGGTCGTGGGCCACCGGCACCGGCGTGCTCCACGTGGTCGTGCCGGCCTTCAGCCGGGCGCCGAACACGGTGGTGTCGCGCGCGTACTCGCCCTCACCCCCGTAGTACACGAGGTACAGGTCGCCGTTGGACAGCTCGGTGAGGCACGCCGGGTGCTTGTACGGGCCGGTCGCGGTCTCCGGGCCGAACACGCGGCGCACGACGGGCGCCGCGGGGGCCTGCGCCAGGAGGGGAGCGGCAACAGCGGCGATCAACAGGGCGGCTAGGGCAAAGGGACGCATCAGGCAGTCTCGCATCGTGGTGGAGGGCTCGCCGGCCCCGACGCGGGACGTGAGCCACGGGGCCAAGGTCGAACGCCGGGCGTCCGGCGTCCAGGGGGCAGTGACGTGGGCGCTACAATGACGGAACCCGGATGCCGAGCCGCAGCTCCCGCCCCACGGTCGCGACACGCAAGGCGACGACGCGCGCCCGCGACGACAAGTACTACTCCAAGGTGATCGGCCGCGCCCTCGAGATCCTGGCCGTGCTGCGCAAGGCGGACGGACCCCTCGGACTGGCCGACATCGCCGGGCGCGTCGGGCTGGCCAAGAGTTCGGCCTTCCGACTCCTGCACACGCTCGAAGTCTCCGGGTACGTCGAGCGGTCGGCCGAAGGCGCCTACGCGCTGTCTGCCGACCTGCGTGTGTGGGGCGATGGCATGCGCGTGAGCGACCTGGTCGGCGCCGCCCTGCCGCACATGCGCACCCTCAGCCGCGAGTTCGGCGAGACGATCACCCTCGCCATGCACTTCGACAACCGCATCGAGGTGGTGGCCACGCTGGACAGCCCACAGCTGATTCGCATGGCGAACACCGTGGGACGCATCCTGCCGCCCCACGCGAGTTCGCTCGGCAAGGCCATCACCGCGCACCTGCCGGACGACGTCGTGGAGCGCCTGCGGCGCAGCTACGGCACGCATCGGTTCACCGAGCACACGATCACCGACGAGGTCGCCCTCAAGCAGGAGTACGAGCGGGTCCGCAAGGATGGCTTCTCGACCGATACCGAGGAGAGCGTCCTCGAAGGCTGCTGCTTCGGCGCGCCCATCACCGGGCCCGACGGCGTCGTGCTGGCCGCGCTGAGTCTGTCGCTGCCCAAGATGCGCCTCCGCGACAAGGCGATGCAGAAGCAGATCATCGCCGCCGTTCGTGAAGCCGCCACCGCCACCAGCGCGGCGATGACGCGCGCCTGACCGCGCCTGGCGTCGACTCACCCACTGCCGACTGCCGACTCCCGACTGCCGACCCTGCGCTTCCGTGCCCGTCAGTGTGTGAGCTTCCACTGGCGGAGCTTCTCGACGGAGAACCCCGGTGTCCGGATCAGGTCGAGCAGGGCCCGCTCCTCGGCCCGCACGGCGTCGCACGCGGCCGCGACATCGGCGGCAATCGACAGCGGGATCTCCAGCAGGCCGTTGACGTCCCCGTGGAGCAGGGTCCCGGGGGCGATCGGCAGACCGTGAATCTCCACGGGCACGTTCACGTCGAGGATCACCGGCTGCCCGTGCGAGACGACGAAGCCCGGGCAGAAGTACTGGAAGCCGCCAAGGGCCTCCACCTCCTTGACGTCGCGCAGGCCCGCATCCGACACGCAACCGACCGCGCCGAGGACCCTGGCGGTCGTGGCCATGATCTCGCCCATGTGGCAGCCCTTGCGCGGGTCGGGGCCAACGTCCTTGATCACCAGCACGGCGGGCTTCGGCGCCGCTTCCAGCGCGGCCCACAGGCCGATCAGGCCCGCACCGTCAGGCCGCCCCTCGGTCGTGCTGTCGGCCGTGCAGGTCACCGCGTACCCCAGCATCGAGCCATAGTGCGGGAACGCGCAGCGGAGGTCGCGGTCGGCATAGCCGTCGACGCGGCGGCGCACCATGAAGCGCTCGATGGCGTTGGCGACCGTGGGGCTGTCGATGGCCGCCAGGGCAGCCAGTTGTTCAGGCGTCAGTGTGGGCATGGCGGACAGACAGGGCAGCACAGGCGACAGGCGTCGGGCCACAGGCTACCCGAGTCGCCGGCTCGAGCGAGGTGCCCCCGCTACCCGTGACCCGCTACCCGCTACCCGTTCCCGCCGTTGTGAGTGGCATTTATAAAACAGCTGGTGTAGAAAATGGAACGACTTTCAAAATGACGCCGCCGCACTCCCCCTCCCGGAGGCCTTGAACATGTCTGCGCCCGTCCGCTCGACCCTGGCCCTCCTCGGATGGCTGGGCCTGCTGTCGGCTCCCGTGTCCGCACAGGCGCCTGCCCAACCGCTCGACCTCAGCACCGCCACCATCGTCATCACGGCCGACGCGACGCCGCGTGAGCGCATGGCCGCGACGGTGCTCCTCGAGGAGGTGCAGAAGCGGTCCCTCGTGCGCTGGACCATCGCCGACCGCGCGGCCAGCGGTGCGACCGTTCACGTGGGGCGGCTGGCGTCGCTGCGACGCGGGCCGCTCGCCAATCGCCTCGGCGGACAGGCGCCTGGCGCGGAGGGCTATCGGATCAGCACGGTGCCGGGCAGCATCGTGGTGGCTGGCACCGATGATCGCGGCGTGTTGTTCGGCGTCGGCCGCCTGTTGCGCGCGCTCGAGATCCATCGCGACCGCGTCGTGCTGCCGGCCGCGCTCGACGTCACCGAGACGCCCGTGGTCGCGATGCGCGGTCACCAACTGGGCTACCGGCCGAAGACCAACTCGTACGACGCGTGGGACGAGCGTCAGTGGGATCAGTACATCCGCGACCTCGCCATCTTCGGCACCAACGCGATCGAGCTCATCCCTCCGCGATCGGACGACGCCGCCGACAGCCCGCACTTCCCGCGCCCGCAGATCGAGATGATGGTCGAGATGTCGCGCATCGCCGACAGGTACGGCCTCGACGTGTGGGTGTGGTATCCGGCGCTCGACGAGTCGTACACCACCGAGGCCGACGTCACGCGCGCGCTCGCCGAATGGGCGGGCGTGCTGAAGCAACTACCGCGGCTCGACGCCATCTTCGTGCCCGGCGGTGACCCCGGCCACACGGAGCCGTCGGTGATGTTCCGCCTGCTCGAGCGGCAGACGGCGAGCATCAGGGCCTTCCACCCGAAGATGACCATGTGGATGTCGCCGCAGGGCTTCACGGCCCAATGGATGGAGACGTTCTACGGGCTCATGGCGAAGCAACCCGCCTGGCTCACCGGCATCGTCATCGGCCCGCAGAATCGCGACACGCTCGCCACCGTCCGCAAGCGGATCCCCGCACAGTACCGGCTCCGCCGCTATCCCGACATCACGCACACCATCCGCGCCGAGTACCCGGTGCCGCTCTGGGACGTGGCCTATGCGCGCACGCTCGACCGCGAGCCGATCAACCCGCGACCGTTCGACCAGGCCGCCGCCTTCCAGCGCTGGCTATCGGTGTCGCCCGACTTCATCACGTATTCCGAGGGCTGCAACGACGACCTGAACAAGATCGTGTGGAGCGCCCTCGGCTGGAACCCGAAGGCCGACGTGCGCGAGATCGTGCGGCAGTACGCGCGCTACTTCGTCGGCCCCGCGTATGCCGAGCCGCTGTCGGAGGCGATCATCGGCCTCGAGGAGAACTGGCGTGGCCCGCTCGCGGCCAACGTCGGCGTCGAGCGGACGCTCGCGCAGTTCCAGGCCATGGAGCGGGCGGCGTCGCCGCGCGACCTCCTGAACTGGCGCTTCCAGCAGGGGCTCTATCGCGCCTACTACGACGCCTACGTGCGGCGCCGGCTCGTGCAGGAGCAGGCCGCGCAGGCGCAGGCCACGAGCGTGCTCGCCACTGTCGCCGGTCTCGGGTCGATGGCCGCCATGGCCGAGGCCGAGCGCGTGCTCGCCCAGTCGGCGGCGCAGCCGGTGGCCGCCGACCTGCGCACCCGCGTGTTCCAACTGGCCGAGGCCCTGTACCAGAGCGTGCGGATGCAGTTGTCGGTGCCGCAGTACCGGGCGATCGCCGTCGGCCGCGGCGCCAACCTCGACCTGATCGACGCGCCCCTCAACGACCGCGTGTGGTTCTCGGAGCAGTTCGTCGCCATCCGCGCCCTGCCCAACGAGCGCCAGCGCGTCGAGGCGATCGAGCGCCTCGCGCGATGGACCGATGCTGGTCCCGGCGGGTTCTACGACGATCTCGGCGCCCCTGGCGTCCAGCCGCACCTGGTCGCACCGCCGGACTTCCGGCAGGACCCGGGGCCCTATCTCTCCGGGCTCACCGGGTTCGGGTCCCTGCCCAACTGGCGGTTGTCGTGGATGAGCCATGCCGAGGCGTTCTACGATGGCGCCCTGCAGATGCGGTACGCCGGGCTCGACCCCACGGCCACCTACAAGGTGCGGGTGGTCTACGCCGGCGACATCTACAGCCAGAGCGTGCGCATCCGCCTGACGGCAGACGACGCGCACGAGGTGCACGCGGCGATGGCCAAGCCCTCGCCCGTGGCACCGGTGGAGTTCACGATCCCGAAGGCCGCGACGGCCGACGGCGCCCTCACGCTCACGTGGCGGATCAACGAGGGCATCGGCGGCGCGGGCCGCGGCAACCAGGTGGCCGAAGTGTGGCTGATCAAGGACACGGCGACGCAGTGACGACGAACGAGGGCACGGGCGCGGGGTGGGTCAATCCCGTGAAGGCGCGGCTGGCGCGCGGCGAGTACGTGGTGGGCATGCCTGTCACGGCCACGAGCCTCGACATGGCGCTCGTGGCGGCGCGCGCCGGCTTCGACTTCCTGTGGATCGAGATGGAGCACAGTCCGATCACGCTCGAGACCCTGCGCGGCATCGTCCTCGCGACGCGCGGCCTGCCCGCCGTGCCGATCGCGCGCGTGCCGGCTGGCGAGACGTGGATGGCCAAGCGCGTGCTCGATCAGGGCGTGCACGGCGTGGTGTTCCCCTTCATGAGCACGCCGGCGGCCGCCGAGCAGGCGTCGCGGGCGTGCCGGTATCCGCCGCGGGGCGTGCGCGGGTCCGGATCGGGCCTGGCCGAGGGCACCTGGCCTGCCGTGCCGTCGTACTTCGACTCGGCCGACGATCAGGTGCTCGTGGTGGCGGTCATCGAGCAGGCCGAGGGCGTCGAGCGGTGTGAGGAGATCGCCGCGGTCGACGGCATCGACGTGCTCTTCGTCGGCACGAGCGACCTGTCGTTCTCGATGGGGCTGCGCGGCAACATGATGCATCCCGACGTGCTGAAGGCCGCCGAGCGCGTGCGCGACGCGGCGCATCGGCACGGCAAGCACTGCGGACGGCCGGTGGCCTCGCCCGAGTCGGTGCAGCGGTTCGCGTCGGAGGGCTTCCGGCTGTTCCACGCGGCCTCGGACCTCACCCTGTTTGCCGAAGGTGCGAAGGCGTGGCTCGACCCGCTCGGCCGCGCCAAGGGTGGGCCTCGTGCGGCGTACTGATCTCGCGCCGGGAATCGGGAATCGGGAATCGGGAATCGGGGCGTCTGTCCTTCCCGTCGACCTGAAGGTCGACGGCCACGAACCTCGGGAGTTCGTGGGTGTCGACGTTCACGTCGACACACCCCGTCGGCGGTTCCTGCAGGCCGGGCTCGCGGTAGTCGCGGGCTCCGCAGCCGCCTGTGCGCGGCAGGAAGGGCCCTGGCCCTCGCGTGAGCTCCGCGTCATCGTGCATGCGGCGCCAGGCGGCATGTCCGACACGGTGGCGCGATTCACGTCGCGCGGGTTGAACGAACGCCTCGGCGTGCCGGTGCTGTGCGAGAACCGCGTCGGCGCGATGGGCGCAGTGGCCTTCTCCGCGGTCAAGTACGCCGCGCCCGACGGCTACCTCGTCGGCTACGCGCCGGTGGAACTCGCCGTGGTGCCGCACCTGAAGTACGTCGACCTCGCGACCACCGACTTCGATCTCCTCGCGCGCCATCACCGCGCACCCGCGGCGCTGGCCGTGCCCGCGGCGTCGCCCTATCGCACGCTGCGCGAGTTCGTCACGGCCGTGCGCGGCGGGGCGCGCGTCGCCATGGGCGCGGCGGGTCCGCTCAGCGTCTGGCACCTCGGCACGCTGGCGCTGGCGCGTCACCTCGGGCGCCCGTTCGTGTTCGCGCCGTTCCCCGGGTCGGGGCCCGCGACCACGGCGCTGCTCGGCGGCCATGTCGATGCCGTGATGGCTGGCGTACCCGAAGTGCAGGCGCTCGTGCGCGGCGGGGCGGTGCGCCTGCTCGGCATCATGGCCGACACGCCGTCGCCGGTCTTTCCCGAGGCGGTCACGTTCCGCAGCGAGGGTCTCGACCTGATCTTCGAGGCCTGGGGCGGCTTCATGATGCCGAAGGGCGTCGCGCCCGCGACGCTGGCGCGACTCGAGCAGGACATCCTCGCGGCCTTCACGCAACCACCGTTCGTCAAGTACTGCCAGACGGCCGGCCTCGACGTGCAGCCGCTCGGCTCGCGCGACTTCCGCGTCTTCGTCGACGCCGAGGCGACGCGGTACGCGCGCCTCGTGCGCGAGTTCGGGTTCGTGCCCGCATGAGCGGTCCGCGCCTTGTTGCCGACGTCCTCGCCGTGATCGCCGCGGCAATCGCGCTGACGACGATGTCGTGGCCTGCAGGGACGCAGGGGGTACCGGGCCCGGCGCTGGTGCCGCGCGTGCTCGCCGTGGCGCTGTTCAGCGTGTCGCTGATGATCCACCGCCACCCCGGCACCGCCGCGCCGCCCTGGGTTCGTCACCAGCGCGAGGTGCCGCTCACCATGGGCCTGCTTGCGGTCTATGCGTTGCTGTGGCGCGTCGTGCCGAACGGGCACGGCGTGCTCACCGGCCTCGTGCTGCTCGCCTTCCTCCGCCTCACGGGTCTGACCTGGCGAGGCGCGGCCATCACGGCCGTGGTGATGGCCACGGTGCTGCAACTCCTCTTCGAGCGCGGGCTGGGAGTCCGCTTCTAGCCATGCCCGGCGATCCGATGCTCCTGCTGGCGCCCCTGCTGTCGCCCGATGCGTGGCTGTACGTGCTCATCGGCGTGGCGCTCGGCGTCCTGTTCGGCAGTCTCCCCGGCTTCACGGCCACCATGGGGCTGGCGGTGCTCACCCCGTTCACGTTCTGGGTCAAGCCGGACCAGGCGATGGCGATGCTGCTCGGCCTGCTCGTGTCGGCCATCTTCAGCGGTGGCGTTCCCGCCATCCTGCTGAACACGCCCGGGACACCCGCGTCGATCGCCATGACGTGGGACGGGCATCCGCTGGCTCGCCAGGGGCGGGCCGGTCTCGCGCTGGGTTTGAACGCCATCGGCGCGTTCCTCGGCATCTTCCTCAGCCTCGTCGTGCTGCTGATCGCCGCGTTGCCGTTGTCGCGCCTCGCCCTGCAGTTCGGTCCGGCGGAGTACTTCGCCGTCGCCGTGTTCGGGCTCAGCACGATCGTCGGCGTGTCGGGCGGTTCGATGCTGAAGGGCGTCGCTACCGGCATCATCGGCCTTCTGCTCGCGGTCATCGGCCTGGACTCGATCACCGGCTACCCGCGGTTCACGTTCGGGCAGCCGGAACTGCTCGACGGCGTCTCGTTCATCCCGGTGATGGTCGGCCTGTTCGGCATCGCCGAGGTGTTCACGCAGATGGTGAGCCCGCCGCGCCAGCAGCTCGACGGCTCGACGCAGACCACCAACATGCTGCCGACGCGCGAGGAGGCGCGGCCGCTGTGGATGCACGGGCTGCGCGGCTCGCTGATGGGGATCTGGATCGGCATCATGCCTGCCGCGGGCGCCGACGTCGGCGCGATTCTCGCGTGGGACCAGAGCCGGCGCTTCTCGAAGACGCCGGAGAAGTTCGGCAAGGGGTCGCTCGAGGGGCTGATCGCCGCGACGACGGGTGCCAACGCGGGCATCGGCGGGTCGCTCGTCACGACGCTGGCCCTGGGCATTCCCGGGGATTCGGCGGCCGCCGTGCTCATCGGCGCGCTGCTGATGCACGGCCTGCAGCCAGGACCACTGCTGTTCCGCAACCGCCCCGACCTCGTCGCGACCATCGTCGCGCTCGTCTTCATGGCGTCGCTGGTGACGCTGGTGTGGGGCCTGCTTGGCGCGAAGGTGCTCGCGAAGATCCTGAAGATTCGTGACCAGTACCTGTGGGCCACGGTGCTCGCCGTCGCGCTCGGCGGGAGCTACGCGCTCAACCAGTCGACCGGCGACGTGTGGACCGCGCTGCTCGGCGGCGTGCTCGGCTTCCTGCTGCGGCAGCAGGGCTTCCCGATGGGGCCGCTCGTGCTGGCGCTGATCCTCGGGCCGATGGCCGAGTCGAACCTGCGCCGCGCGCTCGCGTTGTCGGAAGGGTCGATGGCCACGTTCGTCACGCGACCGATCTCGCTGTTGTTCCTGGTGCTGGCGGCGCTCACGCTGCTGTGGCCGCTGTTCTCGAAGAAGGGCGGCGACAGTCGACTGCCCGATTCATCGGTGCCCGACAGCGACACATTGTGAATTCAGGCGGGCTTCGCCCAGGTTCACAATTCAGAATTCAGGGCGCAGCGAACACCGGCGTCCGCCCCGCGCTTCATTCTGAACTGTGAATTCTGAATTGCTCTACGGTTTCCACAGCGTTGCGGCGATATAGCGCTCCGGGCCCTTGGCGTCGTTGAAGTAGTAGGCCGTGACGACGATGCCGTCGGGGCGCTGCACGGCGCGCGCGTAGCCGAGATCCCAGTCGACGGCGTCGTCGCGCAGCGTGATGCGTGGGGCCCACGTGCGGCCCTGATCCTCGCTCAGCACCGCATACATGCCGAACGGCTTCTTGCGATCCCCATACATGAGCGCCAGCCGGCCATCGGCAAGCGCGAGCAGGGCGCCCGGGTTGCCGCGACCCGTGTCGGCCACCGGCGTGCCGGCTGCCGACCACGTGCGCCCGGCGTCGGCGGAGACGAACGCCTCGAGGCTGTGGCGATCGCCGGCGCGCGTGCGCACCACGCTGTAGAAGCGACCGTCGGCAAGGCGCACCGTGGTCGGCATGATCCGCCAGCCCTCGGTCTCCGGGCCGATCCACCCGAGCTGCTGCCAGGTCAGGCCGCCGTCGCGCGTCTCGATCGCCATCGGGCGGCCTTCGCGCCCGTTCGGCTTGGCGGCAGTGACGACGGCCACCAGGTGCTTCGCGTCGAGCACGAAGTAGTCGCTCCGCGCCGTCACGCCGGGCGTGCCGAACGCCGGCAACGTGAAGGGGCCGCTCCACGCGCGTCCGCGGCTCGTCGTCGCGTAGAACCACGATGGCCCGGTGTGGTTGTCGGCCATGCGCAGGCTCAACGCGAAGCCGGGCGCGGTGAAGTCGAGCGGCTCGGTGAGGGCCACGGGCATGCGTCCACCAGGTTCGGTCGGGACGCCGGACATGTGTCCGGGCCAGGGCGGCGGGACCAGATCGTCGTGCAGTTCGATCGCCCAGTGCCTGCCACCGTTGCCACTGCGCGCCAGCAGGTGGCGTTCGGGCACCGAGCGGTCGACCGGGTGGCGCTCGGGATCGCCCGTCTTCAGGCGTCCGTCACTGAAGCCGACGAGAATCTCGTTCCGCCAGATCCACATGCCGTGGTTGGCGGGCCAGCCGCCATAGTGCCCGGGCTGTCGCCAGATCTCCACGTGCTCGAGGCCGTTGGCCGGTTGCGGCAACGGGCGCGGTTGCGGCGCCGCGGCGGATGGCTGCGGTGCCTGCGACTGCCCGAGGACTTCGGTGGAGGCCGCGAGGAGGGTGGCGTGCGTGAGGAAGGTGCGTCTATTCATTGGGGCGGCGGTCACTCGTCGGGATGCCATAGCGTTGCGCCGATGTAGCGCTCGGGGCCGGATGCATCGTTGAAGTAGTACGCCGTCACCAGTCGACCATCGGCGCGCGCGACCGTGCGCGGATAGCCCAGGTCCCAGTCGGCCGCGCCTGTCCGCAGCGCGCGCGGCGCCGACCATGTCGCGCCATCGTTGGTGCTGATCACCACGCGCATGCCGAAGGGCGCGGCGCGGAAGCCGTAGACGCAGCACAGCCGGCCATCGGCGAGGCGCACGAGGCTGGCCGGGTTGCCACGGCCCGTGTCGGCCGCGGCGATACCAGTCAGCGTCCATGACTCGCCGCCGTCGTCACTGCGATAGCCCTCGAGGTGGTGCTGCTGGTCGTCGCGACGGCGGATCACGGTGAACAGCCGCAGGCCACCGAGCGAGACCGTCGCCGGCATGATGCGAAAGCCGTCGGTTTCAGGTCCGATCCAGCCGAGGCGCTCCCACGTGCGCCCGCCGTCGCGCGTCCGCAGCATCACCGGACGGCCTTCCTTGCCATTGGCCTTGAACGCGGTCATGCCGACGAGCAGTGTGTGGCGATCGACGACGAGGTAGTCGGTGCGCGGGTCGAAGCCGCGCGTGTCGAGCGCGGGCATGGCGAAGGGCCCGGACCACTGCCGCCCGCGATCGCGACTGACGAACAGCCAGGCGCCGGCGGTGCCGTGGGCCGCGCGGAAGGTGAGGGCGAGCCCGGGCGCCGTGAAGTCGAGCGGGGTGTCGATCGTCGAGGGTGTCGGCAGCACGAGCGGTTCGCCGGTGACCGCCCGTCGTTCTGGTCTGGGCGGCGGCTGCAGCGCGGCTGGCGTCTCGACCGCCCAGGACCGCCCGCCATCGAGCGACCGGGCGAGCACGTGCTGTTCGCCTGCGGCGCGGTCGATCGGATGCCGGTTCGGGTCACCCGTCTTCAGCGTGCCGGCGGTGAAGCCCACCAGCAGCTCGTCGCCCCAGCCCCACATGCCGTGGTTGGCCGGCCAGCCACCGTAGCGTCCGCTCTTGCGCCAGACGACGACGTGTTCGGCGGCGAGGGATTGCGCGAAGGCGCCAGGCGCCAGCATGGCCGCTGGCACCGAGGCCGTCAGGCGACCGAGGAAGGTCCTGCGATGCATGGCAGTCTCCGGTCCTGCGGTGGCAGTTCGGAATTGCCACCCCACTGGCTCATCGCGTACCGACGAGTGCGTGGCCCAACGCGGCCTCGACGCGCGTCATCCACTCCGGGGCCCAGGCCAGGTAGGCCTCGCGCTGGGCGAGGCGGGTCGGCGAGGG
>NZ_JBIINP010000184.1:0-7635 GCF_044337415.1 Luteitalea sp. | reverse complement strand
GTACGTCGCCGTGACCGTCGTGCGGATGCCGCCGCGCGGCGTGAAGTCGCCCACCACCGTCATGCGTACGGGCGAGCACGCCGCCACCAGGTCATCCAGGATCTGGTTGGTGAGCGCCTCGTAGAAGACGCCCTTGTTGCGGTACTCGAGCAGGTAGTACTTCAGCGACTTCAACTCGATGCACGTCTCGTCGGGCACGTACGTCACGCGGATCTCGCCGAAGTCGGGCAAGCCCGTCTTCGGGCACATCGACGTGAACTCGGGACAACGCGTGTCGATCTCGTAGGGACGACCCGGACGGGGATTGGGAAAAATCTCGATGCCACCACTGGCCATGCAGCGAGTGTACATCGCACGGTTCGGCCATTTCTGCCCAATTGACACCTGCTGCGGGTGTCGCTAGCATTGGCACCCATTGCGTTTTTCGCCAGAAATCGTGACACGCGCGCCACGACTTCTCGGCACGCTTCCAGAATTCGCGCGCGTGAAATTGGGGAGACAAGCGGATGGCCACGGCCCAGAAGATGACCAAGTCGGCGCTCTTTGCGTACTTCGCTGACAAGTTCGAGGTGAAGCGCACGGAGGTGCGTGACTGGTTCGACGAACTCGCGGCGCTTTCCGAGAAGGAACTCAAGCGCTCGGGCGAGTTCACGCTCCCCGGCGTGGTCAAGCTCTCGGTGCGCAAGAGCAAGGCCCGCATGGGCCGCAACCCGGCGACCGGCGAGCCGATCAAGATCCCGGCCAAGACGCGCGTGAAGGCGACCGTGGTGAAGGCCATGAAGGACGCCGTGATGCCGCGCAAGTAGTGTGCCGGGTTCCCGAGCGCGCCCACGCGCTCACGAGGAACCAGCGAAGCCCCGCCGGACACCCGTCCCGCGGGGCTTTTCGTTTCAGCACGGCCACAGCCTGCAGGCCAACAGGCAGCCTGCAGCCCCTTGGACCGCAGCCCTTCTTCATCCCGTCGTGATCCGCGTGAACCGTGGGAACACGAGCGTGAAGCAGCTGCCTTCCCCCACCACGCTGTCCACCGTGATCGAACCGCCGAGCTGCTCGACGATCTTCCGCGAGATCGCCAGGCCGAGACCGAGGCCGCGACGCTTCGTGGTGACGAAGTCCTCGAAGATGGCCTGCACCCGATCGGCGGGGATGCCGCAGCCCGTGTCGCGCACCCGGATCTCCGCGCGCCGGTCGTCGCCGGTCACCTCGATCCACACGTGCCCGCCGGGCGGCGTCGCCTGCAGCGCGTTGAGCACCAGGTTGCGCAGCACGCGGCCCAGCGCGAACAGGTCGCCCTCGAGGTAGACGGGCTGGGCCGGCAGCACGCCTGCCGCCACGGTCACCCCGGCCACCGACGCCTGCGACTGCATCCGCTCGACCACGTCGAGGGCGAGCTTGCCCGTGTCCACCGCGAACCGCTCGAGCGGGATCGGGCGCGCGAGGTTGCGCAGGTCCTCGAACGTCCGCTGGATCGTCGAGAACTCACGCTTGACCAGGCGCGCGAACGTCGCCCGGTACTCCGCGTCGTCGTGCATCTGCAGCACGAGCTTGCAGTTGTTGTTGATGTTCTGGATGGGATGCGAGAGGTCGTGCACCAGGCCCGCCGCGATGCGGCCGAACATCGCCTGCCGCTCCTGACGGATCGCGGCCTGCTGCAGTTCGCCGAGGCGATCGGCCGTCGCGTTGAACGCATCACCCAGCAGCCGGAACTCGTCGTCGCGCGTGATGTGGACGCGCTCGTCGAGGCGGCCCTCACCGATGGCGCGGATACCGGCCAGCAGGTCCGAGATCGGCCGCAGCAGCGAGCGGCCCGCCCAGATGCCGATGCCCACGTTGGCCAGCAGCGCCAGCGTCACGAACAGCAGCAACTGGCGCTCGAGCTCGCGCGCGGGACGGAAGGCATGTTCCACGGGCTGCTCGATGATGACGCGCCAGCCCAGGGGCGACACGGCCGGACTCGACACCGCCAGCATCTCCGTGCCGTCTGCGCGCGTGTAGCGGGCCTGCGCCGGGCCCGGCTGTGCCGCGAGTGGGTGATTGCCGAGCCGCTCGCCGCGCGCGATGCGGGCCTTCCCTCCGACGCTGCCGTCGGCGATCACGCGACCGCGCTCGTCGGCGAGCAGCGCGCGTCCGGTCTCCCCCACCTTGACGCCGTCCACCACACGCCACAGCTCCTCGAGCTTGAGCTCGGCCACGAGGTAGGGGGCGAGGGGTTCGTTGAGGCGCAGCGTCATCCGCGTGCGCGGCAACTGATCGGCGTCGAGGTCCACCGGGAGCAGGGCCATGTCGCTCTTGATGAACTGCGGCAGCGGCGGTGGCGTGCCCCCGAGGTCGCTGCTCGCCACCGGCCGCCCCTCGTCGTCGTACAGCGTCAGCGACCTGATCTGCCGCACCATGGTCGCGTGGTTCAGCAGCACGCGATCCTGTTGCGCGCGCGTCAGTCCCGTGCCCACGATGTCGGCCGCAGCCGAACGCACCAGCTCCTCGGTGGACTGCACGTAGAGCCCGATCGTGTCGGCCGCGCGGGCAGCGATGGCGGTACGCGACTCGAGCACCGAACTCGCCATCGTCGTGCGCAACGTCAGGCCGGCGACGATGCCGAAGACGAGCAGCGGGACGACGGCCGCCGTCGTCACCAGCAACGCCATGCGGCGCGTGATCGGGATCATGGCGGCGTCCCCAGGCCCCAGCGGGGCAGCGAGGCGAGCACGTCGCCGGTGGCGGCGGCCGGCACCGTGACACGCCGACCGACGGCACGACTGGTCTCCAGCCAGAACAGGTGCACGGCCGGCGGGTCCTCGATGAGCACGCGGTGGAGATCGGCGATGGCAGCGACGAGTGCCTCCCGCGACGGGGCCAGGCGAATCGCTTCCGCAGCAGCCGCCCCGGCGGTGTACCCGTCGGCCACGATGCGCGGATGATCGTGGGCGGCGAACTGGCGGTACGGCATGCCCATGCCGTAGCCGCTGACCATCGGCGACACGAAGGTGTCGAACTGCCCGGCCGCCAGCCGCGCGGGGAACTGTTGCCGCGACACCAGTTCGAGTTCGAGGCCGATCCCCACGTCGGCGAAGGCGCGCTGTAGGTGCCCGGCGACCTGCACCGCCTGGGGGTCGTCGATCACCAGGCAGCCGATCGTGAAGCGCGGACGCACGACGCCGTCGGCCTCTCGCGCACGGGGAAGCCCCGCCGAGTTCAGCCACGCGCGAGCCGCCGCCGGATCATGGCGCAGCAGGCGCTCGTCGTCGGCGTGCGGACGGGCCCAGTGCTGGTGCCACAGCAGGTCGGCGGCAGGGACGCCGACCCCACCGGCCACCGCCGCCACGAGTGCGCGGCGGTCGACGGCGGCATTCATCGCGAGGCGGACCTCGCGGCGGGCGAGCACCGGGTGGCGATGGTTCAGGCCGAGCGTCACGACGTACGGCTTCACGTGCCGGAAGAGGCGCACGTCGCCGTCGGCGGCGAGCATCGCCCGGTAGTCGCTCGGCACCTCGTAGAGCACGTCGACCTCGTCGCGCAGCAGGGCGGCGACGGCGGCGCGCGGCGTGTCGTATCGCGTGACGTCGATGCGCTCGATGGCAGGCGGCGGCTCGCCGGCACGGACCACGGCGCGAAGGATGGGCAGCGCGTTCGCCTCGGCCGTGTTGCGGTAGGCCCCGGCCGGGAGGGCTTCCATCACCGCCAGGGTCTCGAGGAGCAGCGTCGTGCGCTCTCTCAGGCGGATGCGGACTTGATGGTCGCCGACCGCCTCCACGGCGACGACGGGCCACAGCCCGGGGCCGGCGTCGGGAGAGGCCGCGGCTTCGCGGATGCGCGTGGCCACGTCGGCGGCCGTGGCGCGTGTCCCGTCGTGCAGGCGCTCGTCGTCGCGCACCACGAGCGTCCAGACGAGGCCGTCGGCCGACACGGACCAGTGATCGATGAAGGCCGGTTGCTCGGCGCCCGTGGCGTCGAGTCTGACCAGGCGTGTCTGCGTGAGGCCGATGAGCAGCGGGCCGTCGGTCGCGTCACGGCTCGGCAGGGCAATCGTGATGTGGCGTGGGGCAGACGATGGCCGCACGGGGGCCGCGCGGCGGCAGGCGCCCGTCGCGATGGTGATGAGGCCCGCCGACGCGCATGCCACCGCGAGGAGCGCGGCATGTCGCGTAACGGCGCGAGCGCCGGGTGGGCATTCGGTGGGCGCGATCACGCAGCGATCGGCGGCATCCGCATCGATGGATCGCCGCCGTCGCTGCTTGTATCACGAACCCGCGCCCGCGGCGCACGACCATGCCACGAAACGCGGGGGCCAGCGCGTGGCCTACTTCTCGGGCACGTCCTCGATCGGCACGTCGATGAGGAAGGGGCAGTACGGCTTGTCCTTGACGGACCCACGCTTGACGACTCGGATGGTCATGAGAGTGCTCTCTTTCTGAAACGCTGCCGGCGAGTGCCGGTCAGGCGGGAACGGCCGCCGTGGCGGCCAGCTCGGGGAGCGCGGCGAGCATCGCCGGCTTGTGACAGTTGGGGAGGGCGAGGTCGCCCTGCTCGTTGTGCGCGGCCACCGAACAGCCGCCGCCGCACACCGGCACGAGCGCACAGTCGCCACAGGCGCGCCAGGGCGCGTGCGTGTCGAAGCGTTCGCGGGTGGCGCGGTGCGCGTCGTGACGCTCCTGCAGCACGTGGCCCACGCGCAGGTCCGGCTCCCCGGTGAACCCGGGACACGGATAGAGCGAGCCGTCAGGGCCGATGGTGCTGGCGTGACGGCGGTGCAACTCGCACGGGCCCATGTGCACGCCATCGGGCGTGTGGAAGCCGGCGGCGCGCGTCAATTCCCGCAAGCGCCCCATCGCGTCGTCGGCCAGTCCGCAGGAGTCGCACGGGGCGGCGCCCGAGCCCGAGCCGGCGCCTGCGGCGGTCATGCACGTGCCGCCGAGCGCGGGCTGCCGAGCGGCCTCGACCAGCGGAATCACCTTGCGCCCGTCGACCACCGACGAGGCGAGGGCGCGCCCGGTGTTCGGGCCGCGGATGATCGGCTTGAAGGTGAGCTTGGCGATCCGGTCGGCGAAGGGCTGGGCCTTGAGGAACTCCAGTAGCGCCGGGTACGAGGCCACGCTCTCGACGTCGAAGTTGCCGCCGAGGCTCACCCGGACCTTCGGCGCCACCACCCGCAGGTTGGCGATGATGCGATCGAAGGTGCCCTGGCCGCCGCGGAGCGGGCGGAGGCGGTCGTGCGTGACGCGATCGCCGTCGAGCGTCACCTTGATGCCCGCCAGCCCGAACGGCAGCAGGCGATCCACGACCTCCTCGGTGAGCAGCAGGCCGTTGGTGATGATGCTGATCGTCATCTGCACATGCCGGGCCTGGCAGGCCTTCCAGGCGCGTTCGGCCAGCGCGTACACCACGGGCAGGTTCAGCAGCGGCTCCCCACCGAAGAACGTGAGCGTGAACCGGGGCGAGCCCAAGGCGTCGAGCCGATGCTCGATCCAGTCGCCGACGCGGGCGGCGGTCTCGAGCGACATGCGTCCGTCCGGGGCGTGATGGTCTGCGTGGTCGCCCTGGATGCAGTAGTCGCAGGCGAAGTTGCACTGCAGGGTGGTCAGCACGGTGACGCGCAGGTGGCTCGCGTCTTCGCGGATGTCGCGGAAGAACGCCTCCAGCGCCCGGGTCTCCGCCTCGGCGCTCTCGACCAGGAACCCCATGTCGGCCAGTTGCCTGATGGCCTGGCGCGTGCCGACCGCCGTACCGACCGGTTCCCCGGCATCGACGCGGGCGAGCAGATCGACCACGTCGGGCGACACGACGATCTGGCTTTCCGTCAGGGTGTTGAAGAGGAAGACCTCGTCTGACCCCGGGAGTGGCGTGGACAGGGTGAACCGGGACGCGCGCATGGCGCTGCCCGCATGTGCCAGATGAGTGCCAGCCGAACCAATCATGGTTGGTATTTCGGCAAGTCGCTGGCATTTCTGGACATGTCCGCGATTTTCGGGCGGTGGCGGACGGGCGCCGGTGGTGATTTCTGCCACGGATCGGGCCGCCTGGGCGTGCGGATTCCGAGCGCGCTGACGGCAGGCCGACAGCGAAAGATGTCAGGCAGCCAGCGATCGGGCCGAGTCGGCGACGGGCCTAGGAGTCCCGTCGTCGGCGCGTGACGTCGTTCAGGCCGAGCCGGCTCAGTCGGTGCTTGAGGGTGCTGAGCGGGAGCCGGAGCTGGCGTGCCGTGGCGGCGACGTTCCAGTCGCCCTTCTCGATGGCCTTCAGCAGGTAGCTCCGCTCGAAGGCGGCCACGGCCTGGTCGAGCAGGCTCTCGGTCGCATCGGCCTGCTGGGCGTCGAGGGCGGCCAGCTGCACCTCGAGGGGCAGGTCGGCCTCGGTGATTTCGCCCTTGTCGCACACGGCGACCATGCGCTCGGCCAGGTTCTGCAACTCGCGGATGTTGCCGGGCCACCGGTAGCGCTGGAGCACGGCGAAGGCCGACGGTTCGATGCCCCGCACCGCCTTCCGGAAGCGGATCGCGTACCGGCGCACGAAGACCTCCAGCAACTGCTCGAGGTCCTCCATGCGGTCGCGCAGGGCGGGGAGACGCACCGGGATGACGTTGATCCGGTAGAAGAGGTCCTCGCGGAACCGGCCGCTGCGGACCGCTTCCGAGAGGTCGGCGTTGGTCGCCACCACCAGCCGGATGTCGACGCGGAGGGGGTGGCGGGCCCCGACGCGCTCGATCTCGTTCTCCTGGATGGCGCGGAGGAGCTTGGCCTGCAGGTCGAGGCGCAGGTCGCCGATCTCGTCCAGGAACAGGGTGCCGCCGTTGGCCAGCTCGAACTTGCCCAACTGCTGGCGGACGGCCCCGGTGAAGGCCCCGCGTTCGTGCCCGAAGAGCGTGCTCTCGACCAGTTCACTCGGGATCGCGGCCAGGTTCACGGCAATGAACGGGCCCCGGCGCCGGTCGGACTCGCCATGGATGCGGCGCGCCAGCATCTCCTTGCCGGTGCCGCTCTCGCCGGTGATGAGCACCGTCGTGTCCAGGGGCGCCACCTTCTGGACCAGGCTGACCACGGTCTTCATCGCGGCGCTCGTGCCCGTGACGAACTCCTCGTCGAGGGCCTGCACCTGCGCCGTCAGCGACTCGACGCGATTGCGCAGGTCCTGGCGCTCGCTGGCGTTGCGCACCAGCGCGCGCAGGGCGTCGTAGTCGAACTCCTTGGTGATGTAGTGGTAGGCGCCGAGCTTCATCGCCTGCACCGCGGTCTCGACGTCGGTGATCGCCGAGATCATGATCACCTCGACCTCGTCGTGCAGCTCGCGCACCTGCCGCAGCAGCTCCAGGCCGCCCATGCCCGGCAGCCGGACGTCGAGCAGCATGAGGTCGACGCGCGTCTGCCGCAGCCGCGACAGCCCGTCCTCGGCCGTCGCGACGGTGATCACGCGATACTCCCGCTTCAGGATCGCCGTCAGCGTATCGCGCATCCCCTCATCGTCGTCCACGATGAGCAGCGTCTTCTGAGGGAGGGGCATGCGGGGAGCATTATCAATGCCGCGATGCCGAATTCCGAATGTCGGCAGGGAGTCAGGGGCTTGGGGCTCGGGGCTCGGGGGCCAGCCTTGGGGGCTTGGCGCTTGGGGCTCGGGGGCAGGACTGAAGGCTCAGGGCAGAAGGCG
>NZ_JBIINP010000169.1:0-8994 GCF_044337415.1 Luteitalea sp. | reverse complement strand
GGCGCGGTGAGCGGGCTGGCCGGGTCGTCGATCTTGTAGGTGATCTCCTGCCCGTCGTTCCAGTGGAACTTGAACATGCCGCCCATGATGGTGTTGAACTCCGGCCAGGTGCCGACCTGGTCGTCGGGGCCGTGCTCGGTCGACGGGCCCTGGCCATTGCCGGGGCGGGCCGCCCGCTGGGGCGGCGGAGGCATGAGCGCGTCGTAGCGGGCCACGAAGTCGGCCTGGCTCACCTTGCCCGCCTTCGCCGTGTCCACCTTGTCGTACCAGGCGCCGGCCACGCTCTTCACCTCGTCGCGGCTGAGCGCGCCGCTCTTGTCGGCGTCGCCCTCGGCGATGAGGCGGCCAGCCATCGGGAACGCCGACATGATGCCGGGGCCGAGCGACGCGAGCCGCGCGGCCATGGGGTCGGCGCCGCCAGGACCGGCACTCTTCAGCGACGCGGCGCTGGCGTGATAGGCGTCCGAGGCGGCGTGAATGGCGGCAACGCCCTTGCCGCCGCGGATGAAGTCGAGGAAGGCCTTGCGACGCGCGGCCGTCGCGGCGGCGTCCTTCGGGTCGTCGAGGAAGTGCCCGGTGGTGCTCGCGAGGAAGATCGCGTCGTACTGCTTCAGGTTCGCCTCGGTGATGTCCGCGGCGTCCCAGCTGATCGTGGTCGTCCAGGCGCCGGTCTTCTTGCCGAGTTCCTCGACCGTGCGCGTGGCGAGCGGAATCGACGAGTGGACGAAGCCCGCCGCACGCGCCATCACGAGGACCTTGCGCGGACGGGCGGGCGTGGCCGGCGCCTTGGCGGGCAGCTGCGCGAGCATCGCGTCGACGTCGGGCTGGCAGGCCGTGCGCGGGTTGGGACTGCGGCCCCCGCATTGGGGCCCGGTGTCGGGCAGGACGTTCGAGAGGCCCATCATGAGCGTCTCGTTGGTCAGCCCCGCCGCGTCGGCGGCCTTCCACTTCGTGAACCAGCCGTCGAAGCTGGCTTGCGTCTCCTCGCGGGTCAGGCTGCCGTCGCCGTTGGCGTCGAGCGCCTTGAACAGCCCGGCCGCGACCTGCGCGCGCCCGCCGCCCTGGGCGCCGACGCCCTGTCCTGCCACCAGCAGCGCCGCCATCGTACCGGCGAGCACCGCGACCGTCGCCGCGTGTCTCGTTGTCATCGTTCCCCCACGTGATCAGCAGGCTACAGGCTACGGGCTGCAGGCTGCCTGTGGCCCCGTCGCCTGTAGCCGTTTGCCGGCCGAGGATACACTGCCCGCACCGTGCCTTCCCCAGTGACGCGTTCCGCCCCGGTGACCCTCGTCCGTGGCCTCGGCCTCTTCGCGGCCTTCTCGATGGTCGTGGGCAACGTCATCGGCACCGGCGTCTTCCTGAAGGCGCGGGTGATGACCTGCAACGTCGAGACGCCCGGGATGGTCATCGCCGTCTGGGTCGTCGCCGGGCTGATGAGCCTGCTCGGCGCGCTGACGTACGCCGAGCTGGCGACGCTCTTCCCCGACGCCGGCGGCGAGTACGTCTTCATCCGCCAGGCCTACGGGCGGCTGTGGGCCTTCCTCTACGGCTGGACACGGTTCTTCGTCGCGACTGCCGGCGCGCTTGCCGCGCTGGCGACTGGCGGCGCGATCTTCCTGAATGCGCTGGCCGGCAATCAGCTGGCGGCCTGGCAGGTCGCGGTGCCGGGGTTCGGGACCGTGGGCGGCATCGCCTTGGTGGCCGTGGTGGCGGTGTGGGTGGTGACGCTGATCAACTGCCTCGACGTGTCGACGGGCGGGACGGTCGCCTCGGGGCTCACCGCCATGAAGCTGCTGCTGGTGAGCGGCGTGGGGATCGGCGCCTTCCTGCTGGCCGACGGCTCCTGGAGTCACTACGCGCTGTCGGGCGCGGGTGGCACCTGCGAAGGGGTGGATGCGGCGGCGCGCGGCGGCCTGGCCGGGATCGGCGCCGCGATGATGGCCGCGCTGTGGGGCTACAACGGGTGGAACGAGGTCACCTACGTGGCCGGAGAAGTGAAGGATCCGGGGCGGGCGCTGCCGCTGGCGATCATCGGCGGCATCCTCACGGTGGCGGCGCTCTACGTGACGGTGAACGCCGGCTACTTCTACGTGCTCACGCCCGAGGCCGTGGCCAGCGTGCCGGCCGCCTCGCCAGTCGCCACGGTGGCCGCAACGCAGTTCCTCGGACCTGCCGCCACGAGCCTGATGGCCGGGATGCTGTCGGTGTCGGTGTTCACGGCGCTGCTGATCGTCGCGCTGGTCGGCGCACGCATCCCGTACGCGATGGCGCAGGACGGCGTCTTCTTCCGCAGCCTGGCGACGCTGAGCCCGCGCACGCGGGTGCCGATTCGCGCGCTCATCGCGCAGGCGTTCTGGGCCTCGGTGCTGGTGGTGACCGGGTCGTTCGACACGCTCACCGACTACACGATCTTCGCGGTGCTGATCTTCCTCGTGCTCGGGACCGCCTCGGTGTACGTGTTCCGGCGGCGCATGCCCGACGCGCCGCGCCCGTACCGCACGTGGGGCTACCCGGTGGTGCCGGCGCTGTTCCTGCTCACCGCGTGCTGGCTGATCGCCAACACGCTGATCACCAGCCCGCGCCAGTCACTTGCCGGCCTGGCGCTGGTGGCGCTGGGCGTGCCCTTCTATCTGTACTGGACGCGCAATTCGAAATTCGACATGTGAAATTCCCGGCGGCTCGGCCTCGCGGCCATCGCTCGCTCGCCATCCCTGATCGTGGCGATGGGCCGGAGGCCCTCGCCCGAGAATTTCGAATGTCGAATTTCAAATTGCCACAGCCGCCCCCATGACACTCCTCGTGCTCTTCCTCTGGGCCTTCGCGGCGGCGACCATCCTGCCGCTGTCGTCGGAGGTGCCGTTGGCCGTGGAGGTGGCGCGCACGGGGCACTGGCGCGTGCCCGTGGCCGTGGCGACGCTCGGCAACGTGCTTGGGGCGGTGACCACCTACGCCCTGGCGCGGGCCGCGATCACGCGAGCGCCCGAGCCCTCACCGCGCGTCGCGCGCGCGGCGACCCTGCTGGCGCGCTACGGGTCGCCGGTCCTGCTGCTGTCGTGGGTGCCCCTCTTCGGCGACGTCTTCGTGGCGTTGGCCGGGGCAGCGCGCATGCCGGTCGTGCCGTTCCTCGCCTGGACGACGATCGGCAAGGCCGCGCGGTACGTGGTCGTCGCGCTAGCGGTCCGCTGAACTGGGCGACGCAGGGCTCGGGGCTCAGGGCTCAGGAGTGACGGCGACGGCGGGCGCGGGATGGGCGGTCACCGCGGCTCGAGCCAGGCGTCGCGACAGCCGGCCGGGGCAGACACGGGGTTGCACCGCGCCACGATCCCCGTCGCGCCTGGGAGCCGCGCCACATACCCCGTGCCGAACGGGCTCGGCTCAGGATAGTCGGTGCTCACGAACTGCGCACCGCTCAGGAACGCCGCGTCGCGACGACGGGTGTCGCCGGTCCTCGCCTCGACGCCGGGCTCGTCGGCGCGGGTGCGCACGATGTAGCCGTCGCGGACCACGGCGCGGATACGCTCGCCCTCCGCACCCAGCGGATCGTTGAGCTTCAGGAAGGCGGCCGCCGGCGTACCGGGGTCGGCGCTCACGAACAGCACGCGCCCCTCGAGCGAGGCATGCCCCGCCAGGTACTCGTCGCGGTGCGCGTCGGTGTTGTCCATCGCGAACAGGACCTTGCCCCGCGAGGCGCGCAGCGTCGGCCAGCCCCGCCCCGCAATCGCCTCCCGCAACGACCGCGCATCGCCGCGCACATCGTCCGGCGTGAGCAGGTGGTCCTCGTCGAACACGCGACGGATCTCGGCGTCGAGGGCCGCCATCGCCGCGCGGTCGATGGGCAGCGGCTGCACCAGGCCGACGCCGCGCGGGTCGTCACGCGGGCCGTCCTTGAGTTCGATCATCACCATGAGCGGCACGTGCCGCGGGTGCGCCCGCGACCAGTCGCGCACCTCGGTGAGGCATGCCACGAGGGTCGGGCACGTCGACTGGAAGTCGAAGTCGGGCACGTGAATGACCTTGAACCCCGGCGTGCGCAACACGGGCGGGGGCGGCGTGATGCGCGCGAGGTCGCCGCCGAGCCGGAGCGCGGCCGGCGCTGCGTACCGTCCGCCCTCGGGATCGGCGTACACGTCGATCTCCAGCGTGCGGATGCCCAGCCGGTCTAGTTGCTCGACCAGCGGCCGGTGCGAGTAGTCGAGGGCGGGCGCCTTGTCGCCAAGCAGCCGCAAGACGGGTGCCTCGGGCGCCAGGTGGTAGCTGTTGTGGGTGCCGAGCAGCTGCAGGTGGTTGAGCCGCAGGCAATCGTCGGCGGTGGCCGCCGTGAGCGCCCCGCACGCGGCGGATGCGTCCACCGCGACAGGCAGTCCGGCACCGGCGGTCGCCAGGGCGGCGAGGCCGCCGAGAATGACGCCGGCGGCGGCGACAAGGTGAGTCGTCATGCGTGCCACGCTACGCGAGTCGGCTGACGAAAGCATGACGCCACGTGGTGGCAATTCGAAATTGGACATGTGAAATTGCCGAGGCCGGTCTCGCTTCGCGTCGACCTGGCCCGCGAGCTCTGACGGGCAACGCCGAGCGAGAGCGAGGCGAGTCCCCGTGAATTTCAAATGTCCAATTTCAGATTGGCGTGGCACCATCACCGCGAGGTGACCGTGACCGATTCGACTTCCACCCGCCGAGACTTCCTCCGCGCCACCGGCGCTTCCCTCGCGGCCGCCCCGATCGCCGCCGCCACCGCCAGCGCCCAGGCGCCGACGGCCGCCGCACCCCAGAAGACGTTCGGCTACGCCATCGTCGGGCTGGGCAGCCTGTCGCAGGGTGAGATCCTGCCAGCCTTCCTGCACACGAAGCGGAGCCGGGTGACGGCACTGGTCAGCAGCGATCCGACCAAGGCCAAGGGCCTGGCCGCGCAGTACGGGGTGCCCGACTCGGGCCTCTACTCGTACGAGACGTTCGACCGCATCGCCCAGAACCCGGCCGTCGATGCCGTCTACATCGTGCTGCCCAACGGCATGCACGCCGAGTACAGCGTGCGGGCGTCGAAGGCGGGCAAGCACGTGCTCGTCGAGAAGCCGATGGCCAACACCGTGGCCGAGTGCGACGCGATGATCGCGGCGGCCAAGGCGGCCAACAAGCACCTCGCGGTGGCGTACCGCCTGCGGTTCGAGCCCTACACGCAGGCCATGATCAAGATGGCGCGCGACAAGGAGTACGGCAAGTCGCGGGTCATCGTGTGCGACTCCGGGTTCAACATCGGCAACCCCGAGCAGTGGCGACTCACGAAGAAGATGGGCGGCGGCGGCTCGATGATGGACATCGGCATCTACTCGGTGAACGCGGCGCGCTACCTGGCCGGCGAGGAGCCGACCGAGGTGTTCGCCATGGAGAGCACCGACAGGAACGATCCGCGCTTCAAGGAAGTGGAGGACACGCTCACCTTCCAGCTGCGCTTCCCCTCGGGCGCCCTGGCCAACTGCGTGTCGAGCTACGGCTGCTACCTGAACCGTTTCCGGGTGCACGCGGAGAAGGGGTCCTTCGAACTCGAGCCGGCCTGGAGCCGCCGCGGCCTCGGCCTGCGCGTGTTCCGGGGCAACACGATCGAGTCGCGCACGATGCGGGAGCCGGACCACTTCGCCGCCCTGATGGACCACCTCGCCGAGTGCGCCGCCACGGGCACGCGTCCGGTGACCGACGGCGAGGACGGCCGCAACGACATGCGCGTCATCGAAGCGTGCTACGAGTCGGTGAAGACGGGGCGGCCGGTGAAGCTGATCTAGTAGGCTCAAGGCTCAAGGCTCAGGGCTCAGGCACCGCAGGCTCGGGGCTCGGGGCTCAGGGGGCGTGGCAGGATCCGGCTAGCCGCCAGTCCGGCGCTTGGTGGCAGAATGTGGGCGGCATCGAGCCTGCCGGCACGGTTCGCCTGCAGCCCTCCGGATGCCCACAACCTGGAGGACCCGTGCGCAAGACTCACGCCGCTGGCGGCTGCCTGCTGGCCGCCGTGCTCTTCGCGGTGCCCGTGCCGGCCGCAGCCGACACCACCATCACCTGCGAGAGCCGCAACTTCCGCTACAGCTACTGCCGCGTCGACACCGACAGGCAGGTCACCCTGACGCGCCAGCGTTCGAGCACGCGCTGCCGTCTCTGGGACAACTGGGGCTACGACCACCGCGGCGTGTGGGTGGACCGAGGGTGCGCGGCCGACTTCCGCGTCGGCCGCAACAACTCCGGCCGCGACGCCGCCATCGCGGGTGCGGCCATCGCCGGCATCGCGATTGCCGCAGCGATCGCCGCCAACAAGGACCATCACGACGACAACGTGCCGTCGTGGGCCGTGGGCGACTTCCAGGGCTACGACCAGCGCGAGGGCGGGGTGCCCGTGCGCGTGACGATCTACCCGGGCGGCAACGCGGAGGGCGAGGCCAACGGCCAGCGCTTCACGGCCCGCTGGGACAACAACCGGCTCACGCTCGGCAACTTCCGGTTCCGGACCGAGAAGTGGGGCAACGGGTTCCGGGCGATCGACGAGGCCGATCGCAGCCACGAGGTCTTCTTCGGCCGCGTAGGCGGGGGGTACTAGCCATGGTGCGCGTCACCGTCACCCCGTTCATCCGTACCGTCCTGTCGGTCGCCGTGCTCTCCATGAGCCTTGCCGCATCGGCGTTCGCGCAAGCCCCCGCAGCTCCCGCCGCCGGCGAGGCTGCGCCGCAGGGCAAGGGCTACAACGACCCGACGGCCCTGCCGCTGCGCGCCAGCAACACCGAGGAGCCGGTGTGGGCGCGCCCGGCCATCGACACCCTCGCGACCATCCGCACGCGCGGCAGGCTGCGCATCGGCGTGGTCGCCAACGAGCCCTTCGTCATGCGCGACGCCAAGGGCGAACTGGTCGGCTTCAGCATCGACCTCGGCCGCCAGCTGGCCGCCGACATGGGCGTGGAGGCCGAGTTCGTGCCGACGTCCTGGGCGCAGGTCATCCCCGACCTCATCGACCGCCACTTCGACGCCGTCGCGACGGGCCTGTGGATCACGCCAGCGCGAGCGCTGGTGGTGAACTTCACCGAGGCCACCTCGGTGGGCGCCATGCACCTGGTGGCGAGCAAGGCGCTGTCGGGCAGCGCGAAGTCGGTGGACGACTTCAACAAGCCCGACGTGAAGCTCGTGGTCACCGCCGGCACGAGCCAGGAAGCGGTCGCGGCGCGGACGTTCCCGCGCGCCACCCTCGTCAAGGTGGCGATCGACGCCGATCCGCTCGCGCCCGTGCTCGACGGCAAGGCCAACGCCCTGATCGTGACCACGCCGACGCCCTACCTGGTCGTACGGCAGGCACCCGACAAGCTGTTCCAGCCGCTGGAGCAGCCACTGCAGGTGACGCGCGCCGCCATGGCCATCCGCAAGGGCGACGCCGATTTCCTGAACTTCCTCAACAGCTGGCTCACGTTCCACCGCGAGGGCGGCTGGCTGGACGAGCGCGAGCGCTACTGGCTCGGCACGGACTGGCTGACGGGGATGTAGGGCGGGGCCGGGTACCGGGTACGGGGTACCGGGTACCGGGTAGCGGGCCGCTCCGCCGACGATTCGTAGCCGCCGGACTTGTCCGGCGGTGACCGCAACAGTCTTGGCAGCGCTACCATTGACCGACCCGGAAGGAGGTCACGTCATGCACACAAGACATCTCCCCCTGGCATTGGCGCTCGTGGCGAGCGTGATGGCCACGCCAGCCTCCCCGCTGGTCGCTGCGGCCGCGGCGCAGTCCCAGAGCGCCAGCAGTGTCGATCGCATGATCGAGCGCGCCTTCGACGACGTCCTCGGACGGCGCCCCGACTCGCGCGAGATGCGCCTGTATCGCACCCGCGTGTACGAGGACGACTGGACCGAGCGCGACATCCGCGCGGAACTCCGCCGGCTGGCCGACGAGCGCGACCGCTACGGCAACGGCAGTGGCTACGGTAGTGGCAGTGGCAGCGGCTACGGGAACAGCGGCGGGTACGGCACCAGCTCGAATCGCCCATCGTCGCAGGACGTGGACCGCATCATCACGCGCGCCTACCAGGACATCCTCGGGCGCGATCCCGACACGCAGGGCCTGCGCGAATACCGGCGCCGGATGCTCGACGATGGCTGGACGGAGCGGCAGGTGCGCGACACGCTGCGCCGCAGCACCGAGAAGGCGGAGATCGACGACGCCGAGGTGGACCGGATGATCACGCGGGCGTACCGCGACGTGCTCGGGCGGGCGCCCGACGCCTCGGGTCTGGCGAACTTCCGCACCCAGGTCCGCACGAAGGGCTGGACCGAGAGCGACGTGCGGCAGGCGCTGCGCGAGAGCCCCGAGTACCGCGAGAAGAACACGATGACCGAGGCCAAGGCGCGCGAGATCGTCGCCAACGCCTACCGCAGCGTGCTCGGGCGGGAGCCGGATCCGGGCGCCGACGTCTACGTCCAGAAGGTCTGGCGCGAGAAGTGGACCGAGCGCGACGTCGCCAACGAGCTGCGCAAGAGCGACGAGTACCGCAACCGCCGCTGACCTCTCGCCGTGCCGGGCGCGTGATTGCGCTCGACATGGCTGTTGGGCTAAGTACGGGGGATGACAAAGCTCATCCTCCGTGCCTCCCTCCTCGCGTGCGGGCTCCTGACCCTCGCGCCCATCGTCGCCCACGCCCAGGAACAGGTGACCGTCGTCCGTCGCGGCAGCCAGAAGATCTCCGGCCGTTTCGAGGACTGGAACCGCGCCACCGACACCGTCTACGTGCGCGTCACCCAGAACGACCAGCAGAAGTTCCCGATGGCCGACGTGCAGCTCATCGACGTCGGCGGCAACGCCGAGAACCTGCCCGCCGGCGAGGTGCAGCAGGCGCGCGGCGGCGACCACATCCTCGTGACCCGCGGTGGCGAAGTGCTGCGTGGGCGCCTGATCAACATCGAGGGCGGCCAGGGGTCGGCCAAGGAGAACGAGCCGCGCGTGGTGAGCTTCCAGGCCGGTGGCGAGCGCCGCTTCCGCCT
>NZ_JBIINP010000104.1:0-15342 GCF_044337415.1 Luteitalea sp. | reverse complement strand
GCGCGTCAGGCCGCCGCTGGCGCGTAGCGCGCGAGCATCTCGGCCAGCGCCTCCCGGCGCACGGGCTTGGCCAGGTAGTCGTTCATCCCCGCGGCGAGGCAGTGTTCGCGGTCGCCCGCGAGCGCGTTGGCCGTGAGCGCGACGATGACCACGCCGTTGCCCGGCGGCGGCAGGGCGCGGATGCGGCGCGTGGCCTCGAAGCCGTCGCACACCGGCATCTGGCAGTCCATCAGCACGAGGTCGAACTCACCGGCCTGGACGGCAGCCACCGCCTGCGCGCCGTCGGCCACGACCTCGACGCGGCAGCCGCACTTCTCCAGCATGAGCCGGGCCACCTTCTGGTTCACGAGGTTGTCCTCCGCCACCAGCACACGCAGATTCGGCCGCGGGACGCCGGCGCCCGACTGCGGCCGCGGCGCCGGCAGCGGCGGCGCGACCTGGGCCGCCACCGGGCGGCCCAGGCGCTCGAGCGTCGCGAACAACTCGCTGCGCCGCACCGGCTTCATCAGCCGCGCACTCCGCTCGAGGCTCACCGGCGTTCCGCCCGGCCGCGAGGCCAGCAGGACGACCGCGGGTGGGTGTGGCGCCCGGGCCCGCAGGCGCTCGGCCAGCCGCAGGCCGCCGCCATCGGTCAGGCCTTCGTCGATCAGTGCGACGTGCGGCCAGGGGCCGTCGCCGATCAGCGCGAGGGCCTCGTCGGCATCCCGCGCCACCTGCACGGACATCCCCGCATCCATGAGCGTCTGCTCGAGCATGACGCGCGAGGCCCGGCTGTCGTCGGCGACCAGCACCCGCAGGCCGCCGAGCGCACCGGTGTCGACCGGTTCGGGCAGGTGGCCGGACCGCGTGCACGGAATCGTGAACCAGAACGTCGTGCCCTCGCCGATCCGGCTGTCGATGCCGATCGCGCCGCCGAGCAGTTCGATGATCCGCTTGGAGATGGCCAGGCCCAGCCCCGTGCCGCCATAGCGGCGCGTGGTCGACGCGTCGGCCTGGGTGAACGCGTCGAACAGGCGCGCCTGGGCCTCGGGCGCGATGCCGATGCCGGTGTCGCTGACCTCCACCCGCAGGTGTGCGAGGCCGTCGGAGATCGACGGGGCCGTCACCCGGATGGCGACGTCGCCCGTCTCGGTGAACTTGATGGCGTTGCCCACCAGGTTGAGCAGCACCTGCCGCAGCCGGCCGGGATCGCCGACGAGGTTGCGCGGCACGTCCGCCGCGATGCGGCACGTGAGGTCGAGCCCCTTGGCGGTGGCCCGCTCCCCCATCAACCGCGCGACGTCGTCGGCCAGCGCCTCCGGATCGAAGGCGATGCGCTCGAACTCCAGCTTGCCCGACTCCACCTTGGAGAAGTCGAGGATGTCGTTGATGACGTTCAGCAGTACGTCACCCGAGGAGCGGACGGTCTCCACGAGCGAGTGCTGCTCGGGCGAGAGCGGCGAGTCGAGCAACAGATCCGTGATGCCGATGACGGCGTTCATCGGCGTGCGGATCTCGTGGCTCATCGAGGCGAGGAACTCCGACTTGGCGCGCGTGGCGGCCAGCGCCTGCGCGTGGGCGGCTTCGAGCGCCTCCTCGGCGGCCTTGTACTCGGAGATGTCGATCATCACGCCGATCAGCTCGCGAGGCTCACCCTGCTCGACGATCACCGACACGATGTCGCGCAGCCAGACCAGGCGCCCGTCCTGCGTCTGCACGCGGTACTCCATCGTGTGGTCGCGACGCTCGGCCGTGGCGCGCTGGCTGTACCGGCGCACCCACTCGTCGTCGTCCGGATGCCGGATGCGCGAGACGAAATCGGGCTCGTCGGTCCAGGACGTCGCCGGATAGCCGAGCAGCTGCTCGGCCTCCTGGCTCACGAACGAGTAGCGCCCCGTGGCCACGTCGCGCCGCCACACGATCGCCTTGACCGAGTGCACCAGTTGCTGCATCTGGCGCTCGGTGGCCCGCAGGGCGTCCTCGGCCTCACGACGCCGACGGGCCGACAGGGCCTCGGCCTGCACCTTCGAGGCGACCATGCGCCTGACACGGCGATACCAGGCCAGCGCGCCGACCAGGCCGGCCAGGGCGAGCGCCACCAACAGCACCAGCGTCCACGGCGAGACCCGCGCCGGCGGCGCCTCGGGGGTGAGGTACTGCTCGAAGGCACGGGCGAAGGTGCCGTTCTCCTTCAACTGCGCCAGCGCAGGCTCGAGCCAGTCGAACTCGGGTGCCCGCCCGCGGCCGGTCACGAAGTGGTAGCCGGCCGCCTTGATCTCGCGCGACGGCAACTCGCGGGCGTCGAGGACGCGCGCCGCCCGGCGTAACACGAGGGCGTTGCCGAGGATGAGCGAGGCGTTGCCGTCGAGCAGCATGCGCAAGCCGTCGTGCTGGTTGGGAGCCAGGACCAGCAACGGCCGGTTGACCTCGGGGAGTTCGACCATGAGCTCGTGCATCAGCGAGCCCTGCTCGACCACGACGACCTCCCGCGCCAGGTCCGTGAGGCGTTCCGGCAGCGGCGTGGACCGATCGGGTCGGCCGATGACCGACTGCTGCAGGGTCCAGATGAGGGACAGGTAGTCATACCGCGCCCGGCGCGCGTCCGAGGCACCCACCGCCGCCAGATCGACGGCGCCGCTGTCGAGCCCGCCGAGCACCTGCGCCCAGGCGGTCAACCGCACCTCGATGGGCCGCCCCGTGTGGCGCGACAGGGCGCGGATCAGGGCCACGTTGAAGCCGTCGGGGCGACCGTGCTCGTCGAGATGCTCCCAGGGGCCGAAGGTGGACGAGCCGGCGTAGACGAGCGGCCGGGGCGCCGTCGAGGCAGGCGCCGCCGGGGTCGAGGCCAGGGCAGGTGGTTCGGGGTCAGCGGCCAACACCGCAGTCGCGCCGGGCAAGGCACAGGCCCCTGCCAGCGTTGCGATGATCCCGACCCTGCGCAGCCACGTCGTCACGCGGTCTCCAAACGCCATCGAGGCCGAGGGGAGCCCGGCCCTCCCGGTATTCGGCCGGGAAGGGCGGAACGTGAAGGCGGCGCACGGCCACCGTCGCGCTAGACGACCGACTGCGGACGGGTGGACGAACGGGGCGCCGGCGCACCCGCGAGACGCGGTTCGAGGAGGGTGACGATGGCCGACGTGAGGCCGCAGATGGCCGCCCCCCAGACGATGTCGACCAGGGTCATGCGGAGGGAGAAGCCCGCCAGCACGGAATACGCGGTGAGGTCGTAGGTGCCGTAGGACACCACGCCCATGAGGGCGCCGAATCCGAGCGCCCGGGTCGCCTGGCCCTCGGCGCGCGGCAGCACGAGGACGACCAGGCCCAGCACCAGGACACCATACACGGCGAAGGCGGCCCACCAGACCGGCGCGAAGTCCGGCCCGGACAGGCGGGCCATACTGCCGAGCTCGGCCTTGTAGAAGCCGTTCATGAAGATCCCGAGCCAGACGAAGTCGAGCGCGGCGAAGACCGCCGTGGTCAAGAGGGCCTGGACAGCCACGCGGCGCACGGTCGTTGATTCCACCACAGCGCGTATGACGCCGGTCCCGGCCGCCGAGGTTCGTTCGACCGGGTTGCCCGGGCGGTGTATACTTGGCTGTTCCCATGGCGCCGGGCAGGCGCCCCCCGGGACGGTGGGTGTAGCTCAAGGGCAGAGCGCCGGACTGTGGCTCCGGATGTTGGGGGTTCGAATCCCCTCACCCACCCCAAGCTTCGCAAAGAGCAGAAGAGTAGAAGGGCAGAAGGCGGAAGGTCTGCGACCGTGCTGTGCTGCGGGGTCAGCGGCCCGGCAGCAGCGCGCGCTCGAGCGTCTCCTTCACGTCCACGCCGAACTCCGGATGCTGCACGGAGCCGCGGATGCGCAGCGGGAACTCCGTGGCGCCGTCGCGGCGGAAGAGGCCGTCGAACGGCCGCAGCAGCCACCCCTTCCTACCACCCAGCATGCGCGACACGCCGGCCTGCAGCCGGATCCGCCCGTCGAACTGCAGGCGCTGGCCTTCCAGTGTGTAGTGCCCGGCAAGTGCGACGCGCGCGCCGTCCACCTCGAAGCGCAACGCCGGAAAGCGGATGACCCCGTCGGCCATGGTGAACCGCCCGGAGAACGCCGACACCACCCGCGTCACTTCCTCGGCATCGGGCCGTCCCTGCGCGCGCCGGCTCAACTCGTCGAGCCGTGCCTGCACCGCGCGACTGCTGAACGTCGCGTCGCGCAGCGTGAACCGCCCGTCGAGCGTCATGCGCCGCACCACGGGCACGGGCCCCGGCGGGATCAGCAGTGCGGCATCCACGCCAAGGCGCCCACGCATCGCCGGCGGACCGTCGACGACGAGCGCGAGGACGTCCTCGAGGCGTCCGTCGGTGATGTGGGTGGCGAGATCCACGGTGCGGCCGCGCCGGTCCTCGGCTCTCACGATGCCGCCCGTGACACGAATGGGCGTGCCCGCGCCGAGGCGCGCCTCGGCAGGCTGGATGTAGGTGTTGCCGTTGGTCCCGTCGACCACCACCGTGTACCGCGTCTCGAGCGGGAGCGGGCGGCCGCCGACGCGCAGGTCGAAGCCGGGCGTGGTGCTCGTGCCTGTCGCCTCGATGCGCTCGAGCACGCCCGTATAGCGGCCCTCGGCCTGCAACACCCCGGCGAGACCGCGGATGGTCGACAGGTCGGCGTCGACGAACCGGTAGGTCGCCGCGATCGGTGTGCGCGCCGGGGCGCTGACCTGCCACGGGCCGAAGGTGCCCGAGGTGATCACCAGGCCGCGCGGCTGCGGGTTCTCGAGTTGGGTCTCGAACGCCATGGCCCTGTCGCTCGAGATGTCGCGCACGGTGAGCCGATGCATCACGAAGCGGCGCGGCAGCTTGCGCGTCTCGCGCGGCAGGATCACGAGCGTCGCGGCGTCGGCGGTCACGCGCCCGATGATCACCGCCGGCGTACGGCCGGGTGCCTGCGCGGCAGGCCGCCTCGCCTCCGTCGAGGTCGATTCGACGCGCATGTCGCCGAAGCGCGGTTGCCCCGGGCCGGGCGATGGGGGGATGGCAATCGCCAGGCCCGTCAACGTGACCGCGTCCACGCGACGCGGACGCCGGAACATCTCCCGCCACGTGATCGTCGTCTCGAAGCGCTCGAGCCGCACCAGCGGCGCGACGTCGAGACGGCGGCGATGACGGATGACGAGCGGACCGCCGGCAATCCTGGTGACGGGCCCGAGCGTGATCCGGATGGCCTGCAGCTCGACGCCGCTGTCGAGCTCGCGCTCCAGCGTGGCGATCACCGTCGCGCGGAGCCAGTACTCGAGGCGTGGACGCGCCGTGGCCCACACGACACCCATGCCGATCACGCCGGCCACGAGGGTCCCGAGCAGGACGTGACGGACGCGCGCAGCCATGAATCACGGAGGGTACTGCGGCGTTCCGCCAAAAGACAGCTCGGCCGCAGCCGCCGAGTCGATAGAATCATTCGCCATGCAGGACTTCGAGACCCTCGGCGCGTTCTACCTCGGCCGTCCCTACGACATCGCGACGAAGACGGCCACGCCCGCGCCGCTGATGTACGACTCGCGGGATCTGCTCACCCACGCGGTGTGCATCGGCATGACCGGCAGCGGCAAGACCGGCCTCTGCATCGGGCTGCTCGAGGAAGCGCTCATCGACGGGATCCCCGCCATCATCATCGACCCGAAGGGCGACCTCGCGAACCTGGCGCTGACGTTCCCGTCGCTGAGCGGCGAGGCGTTCGCGCCGTGGGTGAACGAGGACGAGGCGCAGCGCGCCGGGCAGGACGTCCCCACGTTCGCGGCGGCGCAGGCCGAGCGCTGGAAGAAGGGCCTGGCGGGCTGGGGCCAGGACGGCGCGCGCATCCAGCGCCTCAAGGACGCGGCGGGCGTGACGATCTACACGCCCGGCAGCAGCGCCGGCGTGCCGGTGTCGATCCTGAAGTCGTTCGCGGTGCCGCCGGCGGCCGTGCTCGAGGATCGCGACCTGCTGCGCGAGCGCCTGCAGACGACCGTGGGCAGCCTGCTCGGGCTCGCGGGGGTTCAGGCCGATCCGCTGCAGTCGCGCGAGCACATCCTGCTGGCGAAGATCCTCGAGACGGCCTGGCTCGCGGGCACCGACCTGGATCTCGTCGGCATCATCCAGCAAATCCAGGCGCCGCCGTTCACGCGCATCGGCGCGCTCGAACTCGATGCGTTCTACCCGGCCAAGGATCGCTTCGGCCTGGCGATGGCGCTCAACAACCTGCTCGCGGCGCCGGGCTTCGATCAGTGGCTGACGGGCGCGCCGCTCGACGTGGCGTCGTTCCTGCGCACGGAGGACGGCCGGCCGCGCGCCGCGATCTTCTCCATCGCGCACCTGAGCGATGCCGAGCGGATGTTCTTCGTGTCGCTGCTGCTCAACGAGGTGCTCGGCTGGGTGCGCATGCAGTCGGGCACCACCAGCCTGCGCGCGCTGCTGTACATGGACGAGATCTTCGGGTACATGCCGCCGGTGGCCAACCCGCCGTCCAAGGAGCCGCTGATGCTGCTCCTGAAGCAGGCGCGCGCGTTCGGGCTGGGCGTGGTGCTGGCCACGCAGAACCCGGTGGACCTCGATTACAAGGGCCTGTCCAACACGGGCACGTGGTTCATCGGTCGCCTGCAGACCGAGCGCGACAAGGCGCGCGTGCTCGAGGGCCTCGCGGGCGCGGCCGGGGGCGAACGCTTCGATCGTGGCGCGATGAGCGAGACGCTGTCGGCCCTCGGCAACCGGGTGTTCCTGATGCACAACGTGCACGAGTCGGCGGGCCCGCTCACGTTCGAGACACGGTGGACGCTGTCGTACCTGCGGGGGCCGCTCACGCGGACGGACATCAAGGCGTTGACGGCGGGTACCGGGAACGGGGTACCGGGTACGGCAGCCCAGGGGGCGGACGTCGTCGCACGCGCGGTCGCCGGTCACGCCGCGGCGGCGGGGCCCGAAGCGTCCGTAGCGCAAGCCGCGTCGTCCCTGCTGTCGGCGCCGCCGGTGCTGCCGCCGGGCGTGACGGCGATGTTCGTACCGGCGCGCGGCGTCGCGGCAGGAGGCACTTTGGCCTACGACCCGGCGCTGTACGTGGCCGGCAGCGTGCGCATCGCCGACACGAAGCGCCGCATCGCCGAGACGATGCCGGTGCAGGTCATCGTGCCGCTGCAACCGGGCGCGACACCGCTCGCGCTCGACCGCGCCGCCGACACCGACGTCGTGCCCCAGGACCTGGAGCAGGCGCCGCGTGGCCCGGCGACATACGGCGAACTGCCGCCGGGCGCGACGACGACGAAGAGTCTCGACACGTGGAAGCGCGGCGTCGCGACCTGGCTGTACGACACGCGCACCCTCACCCTGCTCGAGCACGAGGCCAGCGGACAGCACTCGACGCCCGGCGAGAGCGAGGCGGCGTTCCGCGCGCGACTCTCCGAGGCGCTGCGCGTGGCGCGCGACGCGAAGGTGGAGGCCATCCGCGTGAAGTACGCCGCGCGACTGCAGGCCCAGGATGAGCGGATCCGCAAGGCCGAGCAGGTGCTGGGCAAGCAGCAACAGGAGGTGTCGGCCTCGACGGGTTCGGCCCTGCTCACGGCGGCCACGGGCGTGTTCGGCGCGCTCTTCGGGCGCAAGACGCTGAGTGCCACCAATGCGGGCCGCCTCGGGAGCGCGGCGCGTGGCGCGAGCAAGGTGATGAAGGAGAAGCAGGACGTCGCCCGCGCCGAGGAGAACCTGGCCACCGAGCAACAGAAGCTCGTCGACCTGCGCGCCGCCATCGAGGCCGAGGCCCAGCAGGCCGCGGCAGACGAGGGCGTGCCCGTCACGCCGTTGGTGCTCCGGCCGAAGAAGACCGACGTGACCGTGGCGACGGCGATGCTCGTGTGGACGCCCCGCGCGGATGCCTGAGACGGTCCCATGACCCGTCGCCAGTTGCTGGCGCTCGCCGCCGCCACGATGACCGTCGCGCGGGCGCGCGCCGCCCCGACCGTCACGGCGCGGTGGGACGACTTCCCCCCGGCCCTGCAGCGCCGCCTTCGGGCGCTCGGCATCGAGGAGTGGCAGGCGTGGGCCGTCGCCGAGCGCGCCGACACGCGTCGTCGCGTCGACGAGGGGCTTGGCGAGCATCGCGTCGCCGTGGCCCTCCAGTCGCGCCGATGGACCACGGCAGCCCCCATCGAGCCTGCCCTGAGCGCGCGGGCGTTCATCGACCAGGGCCGCATCCCGGCCGATGCCGCGGCACGGCTCGACGCGTTCGCGTCGGTGCTGGCCTCCGGGGACGGACGCCTCGGGACGCTGCGCGCGCTGCGCCCCGACGGCCTCGGCGACGCAGCGCTGCGCACCCGCCTGCGCGACGACTACGGGCGCACGATGCGGTTCCTCCACGCCAAGGAGTTCGAAGCGAAGACGGCCGACGATGTCGCGCGCTTGTACCAGTCACGCGGACTCAGCACCGACACCGGCGTCGACGGGGGATACGCCGTCGCCGAAGCGCTCGGTGCCCTCCCGCTCGACGCCCCGGTGCGCCGCCTGCTCATCGTCGGTCCCGGCCTCGACCTCGGGCCGCGCACGGGCCTGGACGACGACACGCTCGGACAGACCGTGCAACCCTTCGCCATCGCGGATGCGCTCCGCGCGGCCGGCAAGGCCTCGTCGGAACTCGAGGTCGACGTGCTCGACGTGAATCCGGTGGTGTGCGACGTCGTGGCCGCGCTCGGCCGCGCGACGGGCGCCACGTCGCTCGTCCTGCGATCGTCGTTGTCGACCCGGCGCCATCGCCTGCTGCCGTCGTATGTCGCGTACCTGGAGACCTGGGGCGGTGGCCTCGGGGTGCCGCGGTCGCCGCTCGACCACGGCCGCGACGGCCGGCCCGTGCGCCGCGTGCAGGTGCCGGCGGGCGCGTGGCGACGGCTGACACCGCACGCGGGGCACGTGGCCCTCGATCGGGCGCCGGGTCCCTACGACCTGGTGGTGGCGACCAACGTCCTCACCTATCTTGGCGAACCCGCCCTCGCGGCGGCGTGCGGGACGCTGGCCGGGGCGCTGCGCCCGGGCGGCTTCCTCATCCACAACGAGCCCAGGACGTCGCTGGCCGCGGCCGCCGCCGACGCCGGGTTGCCGATGGTGCAGGCCCGGACCGTCGCGTTCACGGCGCCCGATGCGTCAGGACGCGTGGAGCACGACGTGGCCGCCGTTCACCGGTTGCTGCCCTGAGCGGCCAGGCCGACCACCGACGAGGCGTGCTCGTCGATGCGCGCCATGCGCGCGAGGAAGCGTGGGTCGCGCCGCAGCGGATCGAGCCGCGAGTCGACGCGCGCGTAGGCCAGGCGCGAGGAGTTGGCGTCGATCGCCTTGTCGAGCCACTCGAAGGCCCGCGTCGCGTCGCCGACGCTGACATAGGCGAGGGCGATCCAGAACGCACCGTCGCCGGTCGGCCGCAGGTCGTAGTTGGTCCGCAGGCGCGCCAGGGCCTGCTGGGCCTCGCGCGGCTTGCCGGCGTCGTGGTGGATCTTCACGAGTTGCGAGAGGACGAACGGGTCCTCGGCGGCATGCTGTGCGCCCACGGCCTGGCAGGCCGCGAGGGCCTCCGCGGTGCGCTTCAGCTCCGTGTACGCCTTGCACAGGCCGATGTAGGCGGCCGAGTACTGCGAGTCGAGGCGCAGCAGCGTCTCGTAGGTGCGCGCGGCCTCATCGAAGCGCTTCGCGTAGTGCAGCGTTGCGCCCAGGTAGCCGCGCAGCAGCGATGACCTCTGGTTGAGCTTCTGGGCCTCCGAGACCTGCTCGACGGCGGCGTCGACGCGGCCACGGCCCGCCAGGAGCATCGCGTACCGGATGCGCGCGTACTCGCCGCTGGGGCTCAGGGCCAGCGAGCGCATGAAGTACCGCTCGGCCTGGCCCACGTTGTGGCGTTCCGCGTACAGATCGCCCAGCGCCGCGAGGGCCTCCGCGCTGCGATCGTCGAGGCTGAGCGCCTTCGAGATCACGTTCTGCGCCAGCGGCAGGGCCTCCTCCGCGGTGAGCGCGTTGTGGCGATAGCGCGAGAGCAACGCCTCGGCCCACTTCGCGTACGCGAGCACGAAGTCCGGCTCGGCCTCCGTGGCGCGCCGGAACGACTCGGCGGCCTCCTCGACTTCCTTGCGTCCCCCGCGGCCCAGGCGGCTCTCGCCGAGCTTGTAGGCCTGCATCGCTTCGGGGTTGTCGAGCGGCAACTCGGTGCGCAGCGACGGACGCTCGACATCGGACACGGCCAGTTCCGCGACCACCAACTGCGTCAGCGAGGCCGTGAACTCGCGGACCGACGTGCTCGTCGTCATCGACTGCCGCAGGACCTGCGTGGGGCCCTGCGCGCGCTGGATCTTCAGTTCCGCCTGCATCCCGGCGTCCTGCCTGGACACCGCGACCTCGATGTACACGTCGGCGCTGATGGCATGCATGATCGCCGCGATCGGCTGGCCGAGCATGGGCTCCACCGCCACGGGGGCGATGACGCGGAACGACGGCGACGACCTGAGGTCCTGCGCCAGCTGCGCGATGACGGGCGGCGTGAGCCCGGGATCGGCGCCGGTAGCGCTGCCGAACGCCAGCCGCAGGGCTGCGCCGGGCGTCTGGGCCCGCACATCGAGGTCCTGCTGCGGCCGCGATGTGGCCAGTGACGTCGAACGTCCGCGGAAGGTCAGGTCCCGGGGCAGGATCGACCAGGCCGCGATCCCGCCGACCAGCACGGCACCGGCGGCGATGGCGATGACGCCCCAGGGCAGGGACGACGTCACGGCCGCGGGCACCGGGGTCGGCGTGACGGCCGGCGGCCCGGGGGCTGCGGCCTCGCCCGACGGCGTGGTCACCGGCGGCTTGCGCGTCCACGTGTCCCAGCCGAGCGTGCGCGACAGGGCTTCCTTGACGGCCGCGATGGTGGCGTAGCGGCGCTCCACGTCCGGATCGCACGCCCGCTCGACGATGCGGATGAAGTCGTCGGGCAGGTCGGGGCGCAAATCGGCCAGCGGCATGCGCTCCGAGCGGTCGTACCGCGCCGCCAGTTCCGCCACCGACGTCGCCCGGACCGGGTACGCGCCGGACACGAGGTAGTAGAGCACCACGCCGAGGCTGTAGATGTCGCTGCGCGGCGAGGGCGCCGCGCCGGCGACGACCTCGGGCGCGAGGAACGACAGGGTGGCCGGCGGCAGGTCGAGCGCACTCACGGGCACGCCCTGCGGCCAGACGTCCATCAGGACCAGCCGACCGCCCGCCTCGCGCACGATGTTGTCGGGCGACAGCAGCCCGTGTGCCAGGCCCTCCCGATGGAGCGCGGACACGGCGCGACACAGCTCCCAGCCCACCAGGGCCGCTTCCCGCGCACTGAAGGTGCCCTGCGCGACCACCACCTGATCGAGGCTGCGGCCATCGACGAACTCCATGACCAGGCCGGTCCGGTCGTCGTGCTGCTCGGCCCCGTAGACCTCGACGGCATTCGGGTGTCGCACCTTCGCCAGCGCCTGTCCGGTGGCCAGGAAGGCGACGCCCACCTCGGGCGGCGAGGGCTCCGGCAGGAACCTGATCACGACATCACGATGCAGGTGATCGGTGGCGCGCACGACGCGACCGAGCGTGCCGGGGCCGAGCACCCGGAGCAGCCGGTACGGTCCCCAGGTGCCGAGATCGGGCTCGTCAGGGTCTGGCTCGCCGCCCATCGACGACGGGAGGGGGCTGTCGGGCTCGAGCGCGGCCGGCGGCGTCGCGGCAAGCGACTGCGCGTCCGGGCCCTCGTCGGGCAGGCTGCGGTGCAGCTCGGCGATGTCAGCGATGACGCGCAGCTGCCGGAAGATGGCGCGCTCGGCTTCGGTGCCGAGCTCGGCCTCCAGGGCGGCCCAGTCCACCGCCGCGCCGTCTGCGAGCGTGGCGGCCAGGTCCGTGAGCCCGCGGTCTGTGCGCATGCGGAAAGTGGCTCATTGTCGCACAGGTCCCTCGACCGTTCGTGGATGTCAGCCGTCCTACAATCGCGTGGTGTTCCTTCTTGCTCGGCCGGCCCGTCGCGCCGCCCTCCCGGTGCTCGCGCTCGCCATCACGCTCGCCCTCGTCGGCGAACCCCTCCGACGGCCGCAGGCCGCGCTGGTGCAGGCGGCCGGCGCGTCCCAATCCCCCGCGGGGACTCCCCTCCCCGACCTCGCGCAACTCATCAAGGACGTGCGCGCCGGGCTGCGCACCGACGAGCAGCTGCTGCGCCAGTACACCTTCAAGGAACGTCGCCGCGACGTGAACGTGTCCAGGCTCGGCAAGGTCCAGCTCGGGCCGTGGCGGGAGTTCGAGGTGTACCCCTCGGAGGTCCCGGGCGAGACCTACAAGCGGCTGATCAGCGTCAACGGCGTGCCGCTGGCCGCCGCGGAACTCGAGCGCCGCGACGCGGCGCACCGCAAGCGCGTGCTCGACCAGATGGAGCAGATCAGGGTCGAAACGCCGGCGCAGCGCGACAAGCGGCTCGCCAAGCGGGCCAGGGAGCTCCGCGAGGAGCAGGACGTGATCGACGACGTGTTCGCGGTCTACCAGATCGCGCTCGTGGGCCGCGAGGTGCGCGACGGGCAGGCGACGCTGGTGGCGACGCTCACGCCCCGGAAGAATGCCCGCACGAAGAGCGACGCCGGGAAGTTCCTGAAGAAGGTGCGGGGGCGGGCCTGGATCTCCGAGAGCGACCGTCAGGTGATCCGCACGGAACTCGAGGCCGTCGAGGACGTCACGTTCGGCCTCGGCCTGCTGGCGCGCATGCACAAGGGCAGCACCATCATGTTTCGTCGCACCAGGGTCAACGGCGAGATCTGGCTGCCGGCCGAGGCGCAGTACAAGGTCGTCGGCAAGACGCTCGTGTTCCGGAAGTTCGGCCTCGAGTCCACCACCGTCTTCTCCGACTACAGGAAGTTCGGCGTCAGCACCAGCGAGGAAGTCGCGGTGAAGTGACGGTGGCAATGTGACATTCGACATTCGAGATTCTCGAGGCGCGGGCCTTCGGCCACGCGCCTGCGGATGGCCTCGCGCGAGCGAAGGCCGGCAGGCCGAGCCGCCGGGAATTTCCGATGTCCAATGTCGAATTGTCAGGTGCGGCGGTGATCGGCACGCCAGTGGGTGATGGCGCGCTTGATCGCGTCTGGCGTCATCGACTCGCTGGCGGCCCGGGCCGTGAGCGCCGCCAGTTCCTCGTCGGCGGCGAACCGCAACGCCACCACGTGCTTGACGCCGAGCGCCTTCCACTGCGCCAGCGTCGCCGGCGGCAACAGTCGCTCGGCCCGCAGTTGCTCCTCGAGCATGATGATGCGGTCCTGCAGCTTGGTCGTGTAGACGCGCCCCATGGCGAGTTGCATGAACAGGCAGCCGAGGACGCCGACCCATGCGAAGGCCGCCCCCCATTCGCGGCCAGTCAGCATGGCGGCGACTCCGGCGACGGCGATCATCCAGAGCGCGGTGCCGATGAAGGTCGGCACGGGTTGGTGGGCGTGGGTGGCGTAGGTCTGTGTGCTCATGATTGGTTCGGCATCGAGGAGTGGTGCAGGACCACCGGCGCGCTCTTCTTGCGCAGGCGCATGTTGAGCAGTTCGACCAGCAGCGAGAACGCCATCGCGAAGTAGATGTAGCCCTTGTCGACGTGCTGGCCGAACGCCTCGGCGACCAGCATCACGCCGATCAGGATCAGGAAGGCCAGCGCCAGCATCTTCATCGTCGGGTGCTTCTGCACGAAGCTGCTGATGGGGCCGGCGAACACCAGCATCACGGCCGCCGCGAGGACCACCGCGACCATCATGATCTGCACGTGCGGCGTCATGCCGACGGCGGTGATCACCGAGTCGAGCGAGAAGACGATGTCGATGAGCATGATCTGCGCGATCACGCCGCCGAGGGTCGCACCGGCACGACCGCCGCCGTGCGCCTGCTCCTCCTCGCCCTCGAGCTTGTCGTGGATCTCGAAGGTCGCCTTGCCGATCAGGAAGAGGCCGCCGAGCAGCAGGATCAGTTGCTTGCCGGAGATGCCCTGGCCCATGAGGTTGAAGAGCGGCCGGGTCAGGCCCATGACCCACGAGATGCCGAGCAGCAGCGCCAGGCGCGAGATCACCGCCATGGAGATGCCGAGCCGGCGGGCGCGGGGCTGCTGGTCCTTGGGCAGTCGGCTCGACAGGATCGCGATGAAGATCACGTTGTCGATGCCGAGCACGATCTCCAGCGCGGCCAGGGTGGCCAGCGAGACCAGGCTCGCGGCGCTCCACAGGGGCGCCGCCGGGACGGGGGCAGCGGCCGTGGCCGTGTCGGCCAGCGCGAACAGACCGGGCCACAGGCCGGTCACCATCTCGATCACGACAGTCCTTTCGGGAGCACGCAGCTCGCGCGGAAAGGTCGATTGTACCGAAAGGGATGCCGCCGACCGGCGACAGGCGGCCCGCCGGCCCTACGCGCTGGCGCGCTTGCGGGGTTTGCGGGTCGCCTCGCCCTCCGCCCCGCTGGCGAGGGTGGCCTTGGCCGGGGTCTTCTTGCCGGCACTGACCGACTCGAGGCTGCGCCGCAACGCTTCCATGAGGTCGACCACCTTGGCGGGCGCCTCCTCCTCGGTCTCCACGATCTCCTCGCCGGCGACCTTGGCGTCGATGAGCGCGCGCAGCCCTTCCTGGTAGGTGTCCTGGAAGCTCGTCATGTCGAGGTCGCCCTCGAACGTCCCGATCACCTGCTGGGCCAGCTTCACTTCCTCGGGCCTGAGCGTGGCCGGCACGCCCTCGAGCTCCTCGATCTGCGACATGCTGCGCACCTCGTCGGCCGACCGCAGCGTGTACATCACGAGCCCCTTCTCGCGGGGCTGGACGGCCACGATGTACTCCCGACCGTAGAGCGCCAGCTTGCCGATCCCGGCCTTGCCCTGCATGCCCTCGCGGATGACGGCGAACGCCTCGGCCGCCACGTTGCCGTCCGGGGCGAGATAGTAGGGCCGCTCGAAGTAGATCGGGTCGATCTGGTCCACGGTGGTGAACCGCGTGAGGTTGATGAGCCGCGTCGACTCCGGCCGGACCTTCGACAGGTCCTCCTCGCTCACCGTAACGTACCGGCCCTTCGAGAACTCGTACCCCTTCACGATCTCCGTGTTGGCGACCTCGCGCTCGCAGTGCGGGCACCACTTCTTCTGCTGGATGCGCGTCTGGCAGGCCTCGTGCAGCTGGTTGAAGCTCACCGTCGCATGCGCATCGGTGGCCGGGAACACCCGGATCGGGATGGTCACCAGGCTGAGCTTGAGATGTCCCTTCCAGGTCGCACGTGCTGCCATGACTCTTCCCCCTCCGCAAACCGCACGCCCGTGGGACCAGCCTGCTGCCCCCAGCGGTCCCCGCTACCGCTACCGCTACCGCTACCCGCTACCCG
>NZ_JBIINP010000385.1:0-2708 GCF_044337415.1 Luteitalea sp. | reverse complement strand
AGATGTCCCTTCCAGGTCGCACGTGCTGCCATGACTCTTCCCCCTCCGCAAACCGCACGCCCGTGGGACCAGCCTGCTGCCCCCAGCGGTCCCCGCTACCGCTACCGCTACCGCTACCCGCTACCCGCTACCCGCTACCCGATACCCGATACCCGATACCCGATACCCGATACCCGGCACCCGGATCCTTGCTATCGGTCGATGACGCCTCGATGATTACGCCTCATGGCCCGGACGGTCCAGCTCTGGCAGGAGACGACGCCCCCGGCGCCGATGCTGGCGACCCCCTGCGCATTGGACGCGCTGCCCCTGTCGAGTTCATCGCTCGTCTACGAGCAGAAGTTCGACGGCATCCGCGCCATCGTCGTCATCGAACCGGCGCACCCGGTGGCGCGGGTCGCCCTGTACTCCCGCAACGGCAACGACAAGGCCGCCCAGTTCCCCGACATCGTCAAGGCCCTGCGTGAACTGGCCGCCGCGGTGACGGGCCCCGTGGTGCTCGACGGCGAGATCGTGGCCCTCGACGGGCGAGGGCGCCCCACATCGTTCACGGCGTTGCAGTCGCGGATGCACCTGAAAGGCGCGCGCGACATCGAGGCGCGCGCGGCCACGGCGCCGACGGCGCTGGTGGTGTTCGACCTGCTGCGCGAGGGGACGGACGACCTCCGCCCCCTGCCCCTCGCGGCCAGGCGGGCACGCCTCGAGCACCTGCTGCACGTGCGCACCAGCGAGCGACTGCGCGAGGGCGGGTTCACGACCGGCGACGGGGAGCGGGTGCTGGCCCAGGCGGAGCGCGAGGGCTGGGAGGGCCTGATCGTCAAGGACGCCGATGCGCCGTACCTGTCCGGCGTGCGATCGCGGACGTGGCGCAAGGTGAAGCTGCACAAGCGCGCCACGCTGCTGATCGGCGGCTGGACCGACCCGAAGGGCACGCGCGCGGGGTTCGGCGCCCTCATGGTCGGCAGTCCCGTCGATGCACGCGGCAAGCCGGCGAGGCCAGCGCGGGGGAGCGACGCGACGCTCTGCTATGCCGGCAACGTCGGCACGGGCTTCACCGACGCGACCATCACGGATCTGCTCGCCCGCCTGCGCCCCCTGGCGCGAGAGACGTCCCCGTTCGTCGACGCCCCCAGGGCCCGCGGGCAGCACTGGGTGAATCCGTCGCTGCTCTGCGAGGTCCGCTTCAGCGAGTGGACGCCCGACAACCGCCTGCGGCATCCGGTCTATCTCGGGCTGCGCGACGACGTCGGCCTCGAGGCCGTCGACCCGTGTGGTCCGGCCGCCGGACAGACCGACGAGGACTCGGTGCCGCTGCGGCGCCCCGCGGCCTCGACGTTCGTCGTCGCGACGCCCCTGCAGGCGCTCGTCGAGCAGCTACAGGGCCTGGAAGACGCCGGCCGCGACGGCACACTCCTGCTGCCCGAAGGGCCGCTCGACGTCACGAACCTGCGCAAGGTCTTCTGGCCGGCCTCGGGGCTGACCAAGGGCGACCTGCTGCGCTACTACGCCAGCATCGCGCCCTGGATCCTGCCGGTCATCGCGGACCGCCCGCTCGTCATGAAGCGGTACCCGAACGGCGTCCTGGGCAAGGCGTTCTACCAGCAGCGGGCGCCCGATACCGTCCCGCCAGGTGTACGCGTGGAGACGGTGGAGGGCGACGATGACGAGGAGGGCCCGACGCCGCGGCTGATCGGCGGTTCGCTGCTCACGCTGCTGTACGTGGCGCAGCTCGGCGCCATCTCGCTCGATCCCTGGTTCTCGCGCGTCGCCACGCCGTCCACCGCCGACTTCGTGGCCATCGACCTCGATCCCATGCCGGGCGTGCCGTTCACGCAGGTGAAGGACGTGGCCCGGTGGGTGCACGAGGCGCTCGCCATGCTCGACATCCCGGCAGCGCTGAAGACGTCCGGATCGTCTGGCCTGCACATCCACATCCCGCTCGCGCCGGGCACCTCGTACCAGTCTGGCCAGTTGCTGTGCCAGATCATCGCCACGGCCATCGCGACGCAGCATCCGAAGGCGGCCACCGTCGAGCGCGCCGTCGCGCGGCGCGGCCGCACCGTGTACGTCGACTACCTCCAGAACATCGAGGGCAAGACGCTGGCGTGCGCCTACAGCGCCCGCGCCAGCCAGTTCGCCGGCGTGTCCACGCCGCTCCACTGGACCGAACTCGACGAGGACGTGCGCCCGGAGGATTTCACGCTGCAGTCGGCGCTGGCGCGCTTCGGCGCGACCGGCGACCTGTGGAATCCCGTGCTGCAGGGCCCGCCAGCCGACCTGCACGCGGTGCTGGACAAGCTCGGACGCGACGAGTGACGCCTGGGGGCTTGGCGCTGGGGGCTTGTGACGTCGTGCTCCGCGGTCAGGCGTCAGGCGTTAAGCGTTAAGCGTTCAGCGTTATTTCGGCGTGCCGCTGACGACGATGTGGCGGAACTCGGCGGTGTCGTCGAACGAGCCGACGCCGGCGCGGCCCCAGGCCAGCGTGGTGTCGGTGGCCACCATGATGGGCGCGGCGCCGCCATCCACGAACACCTCGAGGCGCCCGGTCGCCGGTGTGCGCACCAGCCGGGCGCGGTGCCATTGCTGATCGGTCAGCGGCGTGACCTGCGACAGCGTGTCGATGCGCTTCCGGTCGGCGTCGTTCACCAGGAAGATCCCGTTGTGGACGTCGTCTCTCGCCGCCGAGAGGTGGACGTAGTAGAAGCGCG
>NZ_JBIINP010000127.1:0-12261 GCF_044337415.1 Luteitalea sp. | reverse complement strand
TGCTGATCGGTCAGCGGCGTGACCTGCGACAGCGTGTCGATGCGCTTCCGGTCGGCGTCGTTCACCAGGAAGATCCCGTTGTGGACGTCGTCTCTCGCCGCCGAGAGGTGGACGTAGTAGAAGCGCGTGGGCGACTGATAGCCGACCACGAGCAGCGCGTCGCGGCGCGGGGTCACATCGGGCAGCGCCGCCGTGGAGCGGACCTCCACCTCGAGCGTCGTCGCAGTCATGTCCGGGGCGGTGGCGATGGCGAGGGCCGAGGGGCGACGGATCGGCCCGCCGGCCTTACCGGCCGTGACGAGCGCCAGCAGACCGTCGCGCAGCGCCCAGGTGCCGTTGCCGTCGAGCGTCCACTCGCGCGCCAGCGTGTCTGGCGCCAGCGTCGGACGGACCGACACGGGGCCCTGCGCCGCGAGCACGGCTCCGGCCAACAGCATCATCAGGGCGAGCGAGGGGCAGGCCTCGCCGAGTCGTCCACACAGGCGCATGGGCGGCATTCTCTGGCTTTCTGCATCACCCGCGCAACGTCCAGCCCAGAGCTGCTGAGCCTCAGCGGTCGCCCGCCCTGAAGGCGGCCCAGTCGATGCCGAGCTTGCGCATGCGTGCACGGAGCGTGTGCGGGTTGACGTCGAGCAGGCGTGCAGCGCCGTCGGCGCCTTCGATGCGCCCGCGAGTCTCGGCGAGCGCGAGTTCGATGTGCCGCCGGATGGCCTGGTCGAGCGTGACGATACGTTCGGCGGGGGGAAGGGCGAGCGCAGCGGCGACCTCAGGCGACACCGATTTCGACGGCCCGCCTCGTCCCAGCGCCGCGGCAATCTCGAGCGACCGCCCCTGGCCCAGCAGCACGGCGCGGTCGACGACGGCCGACATCTCGCGCACGTTGCCGGGCCAGCGGTACTCCTTCAGCAACCGGACGTGCTGTTCGGTGATGGGGACGGGCCGGACGCCGAACCGATCCGACGCACGCCGGGCGAAGTACTCGGCGAACTCGCGGATGTCGTCGAGCCGATCGCGCAGGGGCGGGATGACCACGGGGAACACGGCGAGGCGGTAGTAGAGGTCGTCCCGGAAGGTGCGGTCCTCGACCATCTCGGGCAGGTCGCGATGCGTGGCGGCCACCAGGCGCACCTTGACCCGCACCGGCCGATCGCCTCCCACGCGGACGACCTCGCCGTCCTGCACCACCCGCAGCAGGCGCACCTGCGCCGGGAGTGAGAGTTCGCCCACTTCGTCGAGGAACAGGGTCCCGCCGTCGGCCTGTTCGAACCAGCCCTGCCGCTGCGAGAGCGCCCCGGTGAAGGCGCCTTTCTCGTGCCCGAACAGCTCGGAGTCGATCAGTTCCGACGGAATCGCGCCGCAGTTGACGCGCCGGAACGGGCCGTGGCGGAACGACGACTCCTGATGGATCAGCCGGGCCACGACTTCCTTGCCGGTGCCGGTTTCGCCGAACAGCAGCACCGGCGCGTTGCTGCGCGACACCATGTCGACGCGCTCCAGCACGCCGGCCAGCCCCGTCGTGCCGCCCACGATCCGCTCGGTCTGCATGCCGTCTTATATCACGGCAATTGCAATCATATTTGCTGGCCATGCCGTGTTATTTGATGGAATTTCGAGAGAGCCGCACGATAATGGCCGAAAAACCGACACATCGAAGTTGGCCCGTCCGCTGCACATTGAGGGGCCGTGATGATTCAGGACCGCACTCTTTCCTCCATGAACCGGGCCGCTCGACGGCAGGTGGCCTGCCGCATGCAGGCACTCGCCATTTGCTTCGTCGGTCTATCGACACTCTTTTGTTACACGGCTGAGGCACAGGTCGCAGCCCTGCAGGGACCCACCGTCCCCTCGACGAGTCCGTCGGTCGTCGCGGCGCCAGCCGCCGAGCCCGGGATCGCCGGGATCGTCCGCGACACCGCCGGGCTGCCGATGCCGGGCGTGGTGGCCCGGGTCCTGTCCGACCGCGGCCAGTCGGTCGGGGAGGCGATCACCGACGAGAACGGCGCCTTCCGGGTCGACGTCCGGCGGGCGGGCCGGTACCAGGTGCAGGTCGCGCTCGAGGGCTTCGAGCCGGTGACGCGCACGGTGGACCTTGCGGCCGGCGCGTCGGCGTCGGTCGACGTGGCGCTCGAGGCCAGGATGTCTGAGATGGTGGTCGTGGCGGCACGCCGGATGGACGAGGCGTTGCAGGCCGCGCCGATGACAGGGTCGGTCGTCGAGGGCGAGCAGTTGAACGACGCCGGCGCGTTCAACGTGAACCGCCTGCGCGAACTGGTGCCGACCGTGCAGTTCTTCTCGAGCAACCCGCGCAACTCGTCGGTGAGCATCCGCGGGCTCGGCCTGCCCTTCGGGTTGACCAACGACGGCATCGAGCCGGCCGTGGGCATGTACGTGGATGGTGTCTTCTTCGCGCGATCGGCCGCGGCGACCCTCGACCTCGTCGACGTCGAGCGCATCGAGGTGCTGCGCGGCCCGCAGGGCGCCGGGTTCGGTCGCAACACCACGGCCGGGGCGATCAGCGTGGTGAGCCGGCGGCCCAGCTTCACGCGTGAGCTCGACGCCGAAGTGACGGCCGGGTCGCTCGGGTTCCTGCAGGTCAAGTCCAACGTCAACGTGCCGCTCGGCAAGCGCCTCGCCGCGCGTGTCGCGCTCTCGGGCACCAGCCGTGACGGCCTGCTCTACAACACGACGACCCGCAGCGGCCTGAACGAGATGAACAACCTCGGCGGTCGCGGGCAGGTGCTCTATGCCCCCACCGACACCTTCGCGATGGTGCTCGCCGCCGACCACACGCGCCAGCGGCCGCAGGGCTTCGCGCAGGTGGTGGCCGGTGTGGCGCCGACGCTGCGCGCCGCCAACCGCCAGTTCCCGCAGATCATCGCCGACCTGCAGTACACGCCGCCGTCCTACAACCCGTACGGCCGCCTGACCGACGCCGACACGCCGCACCGCTCCAACCAGGACCTCGGCGGCACGTCCCTCACGATGGAGAAGCGCCTCGGGTCGTCCAAGCTGACGTCCATCACCGCGTGGCGGTACTGGAACTGGGACCCGTCCAACGACCGCGACTTCCTGGGCCTGCCCGTGACGACGATCTCGGCCAACCCGTCGAAGCAGCGGCAGGTCACGCAGGAGATCCGCTACACCGCGCCGGTCACGCGCAGCGTGGCGGTCTCGGGCGGCGTGTTCGCCTTCCACCAGACGATCGATTCGGACGGGCGGCAGGAGCACGGCTCGGCGGCAGCGCGCTTCCTGCTCGCGCCGACGCCCGCGGCGGCCACGCCCGGCCTGCTCGACGGCTACGGCCAGATCGCCGACATCCAGTCCTCGTCGACGGCGGCGGCCCTGTTCGGCCAGGCCGAGTGGTCGGTCACCGATCGACTGATGCTGATTCCCGGCCTCCGCCTCAACTACGACCACAAGCAGCTCGACTACGACTCGCAGGTGTACGGCGGCCTCCAGACCACCGATCCCGTGCTCATCGCCCTGCAGCGCTCGGTGCTCGCGCCGCAGCAGTACACCGCCGACGTCAGCGACACCAACGTCACCGGGCAGCTGACGGCGAAGTTCCTGCTCACCGACACGACGCACGTGTTCGGCACCGTCTCGTCGGCCGTCAAGCCTATCGGCCTGAACATGAACGGCGTGCCCGCCGACCTCACCGGGGCGCCGATCATCAGCGCGGCCACGGTGCTGCCCGAGCGCGTCCGTCACGTCGAGGGCGGCATCAAGGCCGAGCCCGTGCGCGGCCTGCGCCTGAACGTGTCGGTCTTCAACACCGACGTCAACGACTTCCAGGCCAACGTGGTCAACGCCGACGTCGGCGTGCTGCGCGGCTACCTCGCCAACGCCGACCTCGTGCGCGTCCGCGGCGTCGAGTTCGACGGCTCGGCCGCCATCACGAGCGCGGTGTCCGTGTTCGGCGCGGCCGCCTGGACCGATGCGCGCTATGCCCGCTTCACCGATGCGCCGCCGCCGCTCGAGGAGACCGGCGGGCCGCTCTCCAAGGACATCTCCGGCAGCCGCCTGCCGGGCGTGCCCGAGTGGGCCCTGACCTTCGGCGCCGAGGCCAGGCGCAGCGCCACGGTCTTCTCGCAGGCCGGCGAGTGGTTCGTGGCGGGCGACACCAGTTACCGCAGCGAGTTCTCGTCGAGCGCCACGCCGTCGCGCTACCTGAACGTGCCGGCCTACGCGCTGGCCAACCTCCGCGCCGGCTACCGCTGGGGCTCGGGCTGGATGGTGTCGGTGTGGTGCCGCAACGCCTTCGACACGAACTATCTCGAACTGCTGTCGGCCGCTCCTGGCAACTCGGGCCTGTTCGTGGGCATGCCCGGTGAGCCCCGGACGTACGGCGTCACGCTGCGCATGGGCCTGCGGTCCACAGGCCGTCCCTGATCGCGCACGAGACCAGCACGACGCGCAACATGGCGACTGCAACTCCCCCGGCCGTCACCACGATCCAGAGCGGGCCACGCGTGCCGCTCTGGCAGTTCTGCCTCTACTTCCTCCGGCTCGGCACGACCGGGTTCGGCGGGCCCATCGCGCTGGCCGGCTTCATGCAGCGTGACCTGGTCGAAAGCAAGGCGTGGGTGACGCGCGAGGACTACACGGACGGCCTCGCGCTCGCCCAGCTCGCCCCCGGCCCGCTGGCCGCGCAGTTGGCCATCTACCTCGGGTACGTGCGCGGCGGCGTGGTGGGCGCCACGCTCGTCGCCGTCTGCTTCATCCTGCCGTCGTTCCTGATGGTGTGGGCCCTGTCGGTGGCCTACGTCCGGTTCGGCGGACTGCCCTGGATGCAGGGCCTGTTCTACGGCATCGGAGCGGTGGTCATCGGCATCATCGCGAGGTCGGCGCACAAGCTCACCGCGTTGACGCTCGGCCGCAGCCCCCTGCTCTGGACCATCTTCGCCGTGATGGCCTTCACCACGGCGTGGACCGAGCGCGAGATCGCGTGGATGTTCATCGCGGCGGGCGTGCTCACGGCCGGCGTGGCCACGTGGCGCATGGCCCGGGACGCCGAGCGGCTCGATGCGGCTGGCGCGGCGCTGCTCGCGCTCTCCACGACGCCCGCCGCCGGGGTGGCGCTCGCCCCGACGCTCTCGACCGTGTTCTGGGTGTTCGTCAAGGCCGGGGCGTTCGTCTTCGGCAGCGGCCTGGCGATCGTGCCCTTCCTGTACGGCGAGATCGTGCAGGCGCAGGGGTGGCTGAACGACCGCCAGTTCCTCGACGCCGTCGCCGTCGCCATGATCACGCCCGGCCCGGTCGTGATCACCGTCGCGTTCATCGGGTACCTCGCGGCCGGCCCCTGGGGCATGACCGTGGCCGCCATCGGCGTGTTCCTGCCGGTGTACCTGTTCGTCGTGCTCCCGGCCCCGTACTTCCGTCGCTACCGCTCGCAGCCGCAGATCAAGGGTTTCGTGGAAGGGGTCTCGGCCGCGGCGACCGGCGCGATTGCTGGAGCCGCGTGGGTGCTCGCGACGCGCGCGCTCGTCGACGTGTGGACCGCAATGCTGGCCCTCGCCGCGCTGGTGGTGCTGTGGCGCTGGAAGGTGTCGGAGCTCTGGCTCATCGGCGGCGGTGCGCTGGTCGGCTGGCTCGTGGCCGGCGCCGCGCGGCCCTGACCGGCGCGCCCGCGCCCGCACACCGGACTCAGGCCTCGTCGAAGCCGAGCACGCGCAGCAACCGCAGGGCGTTGCCCGCGTGCGCCGGGCCCGGCCGGAGCGTGTAGTCGAACGTCATGCGCACATCACGGCCTTCACCGTGCAGCGTCTCCTGCAGGTGCACGCTCTCGGCCCGCGCCGTGAACGACGGATCCCGCGCCAGTTCGAGGTCGTGGGTCGTCACGACGCCGACGGCCTGGCAGCCGAGCAGGTGGTCGACCACGGTGCGCACGGCCACCTGTCGCTCGCCGCTGTTGGTGCCCTGCAGCACCTCGTCGAGCAGGTAACACACACGGCGCGAAGCCCGTGCGACGCGCGCCGCGGTGACGATGGCCTTGAGGCGCACGAGCGACGCCATGAACAGGGACAGCCCGAGTTCGAGCGAGTCCGACACGCGCATGCTCGTGTGCAGCGCCAGCGGCGGCATGTCGAGACGCGACGCGCACACTGGCGCGCCGGCCTGTGCAAGCACGATGTTCAGGCCAATCGCGCGCAGCAGCGTGCTCTTGCCCGACATGTTCGAGCCGGTGACCAGCAGGAAGCGCCCGGGCGGACCGACGGTCACGTCGTTGCACACCCGCACGCCATCGGGCAGCAGCGGATGCCCGAGCGCCGCGGCCGACAGCGTGTCGTGACGATCGGCCAGGTCGGGAAAAGCCCAGGTCGCGTGATCGAACGCGATCGACGCGAGCCCGCCCAGCGCCTCCACGCGGCCCACCGCCGTGAGCCAGCCGCGCACGTGACTGCCGTGCCGGCGACGCCACCGCTCGATGGCCCACCACACGTGGAGGTCCCACAACGTGAGCGTCTGCAGCGGCACGAAGAGCCACGCCGAGTGCCGGACGTCGGACAGCGCCACCAGTTGCTCGAGCGCGCGAAGGGCGGGAGGCGCCGAGGCGAGTTCCCGTTGCGTGGCCGCCAGCACGGGCGACGAGAACGCCTGCGCCTGCACGTGGTCGATGGCCGCGGCCCAGGGCCGCAGGCCGTGTTCGCCTGCGGCGCCGCCGATCGCGTGCTCGATCGGCGCGTGCACCCACCACCGCAGCGCCCAGCCGAGCAGGCCCGTGAGCAGCCACCACGATCCCGTCACGACACCCGCCAGCGTGCCGATGAATCCGCCGAGCGTACACACGGTGAGCCCCAGCGCCACCCAGGGCACCCAGGCGTAGGCCACCGCATCGGACTCCTCGGCCCATCGCACCGCGTGCGGCAGGGCGGCGGCATCGTCGCCGGCCACGTCAGGCAGCGCGCGCGCGAGGGCCGTCAGGTGCTGGCGGACGTCGAGCGCGGGGGCGAGTTCGCGCACACCTGCCTGTCGTGCCGCGATGACCTCCGGCGAGTCGTCGGCGCCATGCAGGAGCCATTGCGCGAGGATCCGCCGGCCCGTCGGGGTCCGCACCGGCCCCAGCACCTGCACCAGTGAGGCATGGCCGAACAGGTCGATGTCGAGCGCGTACGGATGATCTTCGGGGATGGGCGGCGTCCACGGAGCCGGCAGGTCGTTCCAGCGCCGGGCCAGGCGCGCGATCGCGTCGCGATTCAGCCCGGCCATGGCCTGGGCGGCGTCACGCCGACGCTCCACCCGATCGTGGCGCACGACGAGCCACACGAACACCACCACGCCGGCCGCAAGCAGGGCAGCCCACCACGCCGAGCCGCCACGGCTCAGCCCCACGATGGCCACGACGACGAGCGCGGCCACGGCCAGGCGCAGCCGTGAATACACGCGAGAACTCGCGTCGAGGTGCTCGGCCATGCGTCCGAACTGCGCGAGACGGGACTCGTACGCCTGCGCGGGGGCGACGGTCACGGGGCCGACGGAAGGCGAAGCCACCCCGCCACGTTACCGCAGGCGGGTCGCCAGGGCGTTGGTGCCGCCACCGACCGGAGGGCTGGGCGGTTGCGGGCGCAGCGCCCACGATCCGCTACTATCCCGCCACGGGTGCGCACACGCCATCCGGGGAGATCGCGTCGATGGACGAGCGGACGGTGACGGCAGGGACGGTACGGGGACTCGCGTTGGGGCTGGCGCTGGCGGCAGCGGCAGGTATCGCGTCGCTGCAGGGCGCGAGCCAGGGGCCGCGCGAGTGGCGCGACTACGCCGGAGGTCCCGACAGCTCGCGCTTCGTGCCGGCGACGCAGATCGACAAGGCGAACGTCGGGCAGTTGAAGGTCGCCTGGACCTTCGCCGAGGGCGACACGGACTTCAACCCGCTGGTGGTGCGCGACGTGATCTACACGCGGGCACGCGGCGGCACCATCGTCGCGCTCGATGCGGCGACGGGCGCCCTGAAGTGGCGCTCGCCCGAGATCAAGAGCTTCGCCATCCGCGGGATCAACTACTGGGAGAGTGCCGACGGGCAGGACCGGCGCATCCTCTTCTCTGCGCTGAACCAGTTGCACGCCGTCGACGCGCGCACCGGGCAGTTCATCACCACGTTCGGGAAGGGCGGCACGGTCGACCTGCGCGAGGGCCTCGATCGCGATCCCGCGACGGTCCAGCAACAGAGCCGCCTGCCGGGACGCGTGTTCGGCACGCTGCTGATCCTCGGATCGGCGACCAACACCGAGTACACGTCGGCGCCTGGCGACATCCGCGCGTACGACGTCCGCACCGGCGCCCTCGTGTGGTCCTTCCGGACCATCCCCCGCACCGGCGAGTTCGGGGCCGACACGTGGCCCGAGAACGCACGGGCCTCGGTCGGCGGCGCCAACAACTGGGGCGAGCTCTCGATCGACGAGGCACGCGGCATCGTCTACGTGCCGACCGGCAGCGGCAAGTTCAACTTCTTCGGTGGGTATCGCCGCGGCAACAACCTGTTCTCCGACAGCCTGGTGGCGCTCGACGCGCGCACCGGCAAGCGCCTCTGGCACTTCCAGACGGTGCACCACGACATCTGGGATCTCGACAACAACTCGGCACCGCAGCTGACCACCATCACGCACGAGGGCAAGCGCGTCGACATCGTGGCGATGGCGAGCAAGACCGGGTACCTGTACGTGTTCGACCGCGTGACGGGCACGCCCATCTGGCCCATCGTGGAGCGGCCAGTGCCGACCCGGACGACCGTGCCGGGGCAGGTGCTGTCGCCCACGCAGCCGATCCCGACCAGGCCGGAGCCGTTCTCGCGGCAGTCGTTCACCGTCGACGACCTGAACCCGCACATCCTCACGCCCGAGGAGCGCGAGACCTTCCGGCAGCGCATCCTGAAGGCGCGCAACGAGGGGCCATTCACGCCCATCGGGTTCGAGGAAGTGATCCACATGCCGGGCAACCAGGGGGGATCCAACTGGGGCAGCACGGCGGGACACCCGACCGACGGCCGCGTGTACGTGATCGGGTTCAACGTGCCGACGATCATCCGGTTGCTGAAGCCCGGCGAGAAGCGGCCCGCGCGCCCCAACGGCAACTCGGACGAGATCGTGCGGGAGGGCTACCCGACCACCGACGGCTTCGGCCTCTACCCCACGATCGTGAAGCCGCCGTACACGACGCTCACGGCGTACGACCTGAACACCGGCGCGATCGCCTGGCAGAAGGGCCTCGGTGACGACCTCCGGTTGCTGCCGCTCGGCATCACGGGCACCGGTTCGGCGGCCACGGTGAAGGGTGGGTTGATCGTGACGGGGTCGGGGCTGGTGTTCGCGACGGCGGCCGATCGGAAGGTGCACGTGTACGACAGCGCCAACGGCAACGAACTGGCCACCTTCCCGCTCGGTGGCCCCACGAGCGGCGGGCCCTCGATGTACGAGCACGGTGGCCGGCAGTACCTGCTGGTGACGGCCTCGGCCACGCAGCCGACGGGCCCGGGCGCGGTGCCCACGCCGCACGCCGGGCCGACAGGCGTGGTGGCCTGGGCCCTGCCGCGGTAACGACCCACGTCGCCCTGCCGGAGAGGGCCGCTTGTCCCCGGTAGGGCCGGTTGTCCCACCCCGGCCCTCTCGCGGGAAGGCCGGCTCTCCGCGCCCGGCCCGCGACGACGACTAGGCGTCGGGCTTGGCGTGCAGTTTGCCCGTCGCGTGCATCACGGCGAGGTGCACGCGGCCCGACACGCCGACGCGGTCGTAGATGCGCGCAAGGCTATTGCTCACCGTGCGGGGGCTGATGCCCAGTTCATCGGCGATCTGCTGGTCGGTCGCACCTCGGGCCACGCGGGTGACGATCTCGTACTGGCGTTTGGTAAGCGTGAACACACACAAGGTCTGGCGCGCCCTTCGTTACCGCAGAGCGTAGCAACGGCATCGCCTCCCTGTCGTGAGTAGGGTTGCTCACCAGAGGCGCCGTTCGCACCTGCGCGGTCCGCGCGTACCGGCTGGCACACGCGCCGTTCGCGTTCACGCTTGGAGGGACCGGTCTCTGACACCGGCGGCGTGAACGTCTGTTGCTGCGCGACATTATCGACGCGAGCGGGGCCGATCACAAGTCAGGGGCGAAGGCTATCGTCGAGCAGGGGCTGCCGAGGCCCTTCGGCATCGTCGGCCTTCGGCAGGCGCTCCATCTCCGACACGATGTCGGCGATGGCCGATTCGATTTCCGCCGCTTCCTGCAGCTTCCTGGCTCGCAGGTCCTGCAGGGTCTTCACCGCGTGCTCGAGCCCCTCGTACGCGCTCATGGACCCTCTCGGTCTGGCCTGCTGCAGGCTGCCCGCCGCGCCTAGGCCACCACCGGCGCGGCGAATGCGGGGGAGGTGACCAGCGCAGCCGCCCCCCGCAGGCGCGGCTGATCGCCGACAGGCACGATCACGATCTCGATCTCGGCATCGTCTGGTGTGAGGGCGAGTTCACGCAGCACCCGCCGCACGCCGGCCTCGACGAACTCCCAGCCTTCGGTGATCTCGCCGCTCATGTAGATGCGGCTCGGCTGCAGCGCCTTGATGACCATGGCCAGGCCGCGCCCGAGGAACTCGCCGGTCTCGTCGAGCACCTGGCGCGCGTGTGCCTCGCCCCCGCGCGCCCGGTCGACGATGGCGGGGACGGTGAGCGCGGGCTTGCTGCAGGCCGGCCACGACAGGCTGGTGCCGAGGTACCGCGCGACGGTGGCGCGCACCGACGCGTAGGCTTCCCAGCAGCCGCGCGACCCGCAGGCGCACACCGGACCGTCCATGTCGATGGGGATGTGCCCGAACTCCCCGGCGCCGTTGCGGGCGCCGCGCATCAGTTGCCCGTCGAGCGCGATGCCCACGCCGACGCCGTCGGAGGCGTTCACGAACACCAGCGGCCCGTCCGGCAGCGGCGTGTCGCGAACCTCCCAGAGCTGGGCCAGTGCGCCGGCCTTGGTGGAGTTCTCGATGAACACCCGATACCCGGTGGCCTCCTCGAGCGGGGCGCGCAGCGCGACGTCCTTCCAGCCCAGGGTCGGCGCGCGCAGCAGCCGGCCACCTTCGGTATCGACCAGGCCGGCCACGACCAGGCCGATGCCGAGGCACTCGCCGGCGCCGGGGTGCGCGAGCAGTACCTTGATGCGCCGCGCGAGGAGCTGGATCAGTTCGCCCGCGTCCTCCGTGGTGGGGAGTTCCTCGATGTCGTGCAGCGGGTGCCCGAGCGGGTCGGTGACCTGCAGGAGCGTGCGGCTGGCGCTGATGTCGATGGCGACCGCGCAGCGCCGGCGCGTCTCGATGAAGAGGTGTTGCGGCTTGCGCCCGCCCTGGCTGTCGCCCTTGGCGCCCTCGAACACGAGGCCGGTGTCGAGCAGGTCCTGCACCAGGCGACTGATGACGCCTCGACGCACGCCCATCAGCCGCGCCAGTTCGGCACGCGAGATCGGCTGATGGGTCCGGACGAGGTTCAGCACGATCTGACGGTTGATCTCGCGCGAGGTCCCGCGGTGGGCGATGCGGAAGTCCGTCGAGCTGATCTGGCGCACTGGTGACATGCGGCGTCGGGATTATGGTCCAGAATGAGGCCACGGTGACAGTCGTGGACTTCACGCGCGGGCGGGGGCGTGGCGCGGGCGGGTGGCGCGGGGTGGTGCTGGCGGTGCTCGGCGCGGCACTGTGGGGCGCGGTCGAGGCCCGCGATCACGGGCGCGCGCCCCTCCAGTCGTCGTCCAGCGACACACCGACCGCTCGCCGCCAGCGACTGCTGGCAGAGGCCGACACGCTCGTCGCCTCGATGAATGCCGCGCCGACGCCGCAGCAACTCGAGGCGCTCGCGGCGGCGCTGGCCGCCCTCCGCACCGCCGACGTCGGCGCCCCGCTGCCTGCGGCGCTCGCATCCGATCTGGATCGGGCCGCAGCGGCCCTGCGCGACATCGCGGCCAGGCCCGGCGCCGATCCCCTGGTGCGCCAGCGCGAGGCGCGCGTCGATCAGCCGTCGCTGCAGGCCCTGCTGGCGCAAGCCCGTCGCGCTCTCGACGACACCGTCGCGCTCGGACTGGCGTTCCAGGGCAGCTACAGCCAGAGCAAGGTGAAGGAGCAGGTGTACGGAGGACACGCCTCGGCGATGGGCCCCGCACCCGCAGCCGCAACGACCGCGGCACCGCCCCTCCAGTCCCCCGTGACGTTCGTCGAGCGCGGTCCCCTGGCAACGCGGACGTTCGATGGCGGTCCGACCAAGGACCACATCATCGAGTCGCCCGGCAACGGCGTCGCGCTCGTGGATGTGG
>NZ_JBIINP010000233.1:0-5819 GCF_044337415.1 Luteitalea sp. | reverse complement strand
CGGCCGAACTTCGACATCAACAACCTGCGGAACATGGGCTACTTCGTCGATCCGGCGACGGGCTTCCGCTATGGCGGCGCACCGCTGCTGCTGAACCGGCAGAACTACGCGCGCAACGAGTTCCGGGCCAACGTGGGCACCTACTTCGGCATCGGCAAGACCTCGCACGACCTTCGCGCGGGGTTGATGTACGAGACCACCGAGGAAGACCTCACCCGCAACGCCAACGGCTGGGGCACGATCACGCTGGTCGAGGCGGGCCGCCGCTACCAGGGGCAGTACTACCCGACGCAGAACCCGCAGCTGTCCAAGTCGCGCACGTACAGCTTCTTCGTCCAGGACAACATCCAGGTGGGCAGCCGGGTGGTGTTCAACGCGGGCCTGCTGATCAACCGCGACGAATTCGCGCAGCAGATCGGCGATGCGCGCAACACGTTCCTGACGTTCGACTACGGCGAGCAGCTGCAGCCGCGCCTCGGCGTGAACTACCAGCTCCGCAAGGGCGCCGGCGACAAGGTGTACGCCAACTACGGGCGCTACTACGGCAGCGACCAGAAGAGCAGCGCCCGCGCCCACGCGCCGCTGCGGCTGGTGCAGAACACGCCGTTCTTCGACGCCGTCACCGGCGCGCTGATCAGCGACACGACGAGCCCGAACACGACGGGACGCGTGATCCTGCCGGGCATGCGCCCCACCTACACCGACGAGTGGCTGGTCGGGTACGCGACACCGCTCGGGGGCAACTGGGGCCTCGACGTCTTCTACATGGACCGCACGGCGAAGGACTTCATCGAGGACCAGCCGAGCGTCCTGCCCGCCTCCACCTTCGTCGTCGCCAACCTCGACAACGCGCGGCGCGACTACAAGGCGCTCACCGTCGAACTCACGCGCCGCATGGCCGATCGGTGGAGCACCACGGTCAGCTATGCGTGGAGCGAGCTGAAGGGCAACTTCGACCTCGACTACGCCGCCGGCGCCGTCTTCAACACGTCGTCGATCCTGCAGGACGGCCCGGGCGTGTTCGTGGAAGACGACTTCCGCTACGGCAACCTCTCGGAGGACCGGCCGCACGTGCTGAAGATCTTCGGCACGTACATGATCACGGATGCGTTCTCGCTCGGCGGCTACGTGCGCGCGCAGAGCGGCACGCCGTGGGAACGTCGCGTGCAGGACTGGTACTCGGGCTACCGGCTCCTCCTGGAACCGCTCGGCACCAACCGCAACGACGTGTGGACCAACGTCGACCTGCTGGCCGCGTACAACCTCCGCATCGGCGGCCGGGTGGTCACCCGCCTCGAGGCGCGCATCCTGAACCTGTTCAACACGCAGACCGCGCTGAGCCGCGACAACCGCGCGTTCCTCGATCCGCGTACCCGGCAGTTCAACGGCAGCCAGGTGCCTGGCGACCCGGCCAGCTACACGCGCGCGCTGATCATCAACACCAACCAGCCGAACCCGTTGCTGGGGCAGCCCACCAGCTATGCGCCTCCGCGCCGCTTGCTGCTCATGGCGCGGGTCGATTTCTGATTCAGCCCAGGGGACAAGGGACAGGTACGCAAGTCACGAGGGCTTCACGGGACCAGGGACAAGGAAGGCCTCGGACAGTGACAAGGGACGAGACCTGACCGGCGCGTCCTGATGGTGGCAAGGGGCACGGTGGGAACGCGATGGCGCTCCTCCCGTGCCCTTGTCGTTTGGTCGCTTGCTGACTCTGTCCGAGGGACAAGGGACGAGTACGCAAGTCACCAGGGCGTCACGGGACAAGGGACGAGGAAGACCTCGGACAGGGACAAGGGACGAGGGCGGCTCTGGAGGGATCGGCATGGGGCACGGAGGGAACGCGATGGCGCTCCTCCCGTGCCCTTGTCGTTTGGGTCGCTGCTGACTCTGTCCGAGGGACAAGGGACCAGTACGCGAGTCACCAGGGCGTCACGGGACCAGGGACAAGGAAGACCTCGGACAGTGACAAGGGACGAGGGGCGGCTCTGGAGGGATCGGCAAGGGGCACGGCGGGAACGCGATGGCGCTCCTCCCGTGCCCCTGTCGTTTGGTCGCATGCTGACCCTGTCCGAGGGACAAGGGACGAGTATGCAAGTCACCAGGGCGTCACGGGACAAGGGACAAGGAAGACCTCGGACAGTGACAAGGGACGAGCCCTGACGGGCGCGTCCTGATGGTGCAGGGGCACGATGGGACCGCGATTGCGCTCCTTGTCGTGCCCCTTGTCGTTTGTCCCTTGTCGTTCCGGTCCCGTGTCCCTTGCCTCCCTTGTGACTCGAGTACTGGTCCCTCGTCCCTTGATACCCTGTCGAAATGGAGCTCGGCATCACGACTTTCGGCGACCGCTTCCCCGATCCCGCGACGGGGCACCTCGTGAGCGAGGCGCAACGCATGCAGGACCTCATCGAGGAGGCCGTCCTGGCCGACCAGGTCGGGCTCGCGGCGTACCTCGTCGGCGAGCATCATCGGCCCGATTTCGTGGTGTCGGCCCCGGCCGTGGTACTCGCCGCGATGGCCGCGCGCACCACGCGCATCCGGCTCGGCAGCGCCGTCACGGTGCTGAGTTCCGAGGACCCGGTGCGCGTGTACCAGCAGTACGCCACGCTCGACCTCATCTCGAACGGCCGCGCCGAAATCATCGCGGGGCGTGGGTCGTTCATCGAGTCGTATCCCCTGTTCGGGCAGGACCTGCACGATTACGACGCGCTGTTCGGTGAGAAGCTCGACCTGCTGCTGCGCGTGCGTGAACGCGAGCACGTCACCTGGCAGGGTCGCTTCCGCGCGCCCATCGACGACCGCGGCGTCTACCCGCGCGCCGTGCAGGCTCCGCTGCCGGTATGGGTCGGCGTCGGCGGCACGCCCGCGTCGGCCGATCGCGCCGGGCGTCTCGGGTTGCCGATGGCGCTCGCGATCATCGGCGGGATGCCCGCGCGGTTCCGGCCGTTCGTCGACCTGCACCAGGATGCGGCACGACGCGCCGGGCATGGACACGTGCCGGTCGCCATCCACTCGCACGGGTTCATCGCGGAGGACTCGCGGCAGGCCGCCGACGAGTTCTTCCCGTCGTATGAAGTCGCGATGACCGGTATCGGCAAGGAGCGTGGCTGGCCGCCGATGACCCGTCAGGCGTTCGAGGCCATGCGCGAGCCGCACGGCGCGCTGTTTGTCGGCAGCCCCAATCAGGTCGCCGAGAAGATCCTCCGCCAGCACGAGATCCTCGGCTTCGACCGCTTCCTGCTGCACGTGAGCGTCGGCACCATCCCGCACGCGCAGGTGATGAAGGCCATCGAGCTGTTCGGCACGCAAGTGGCGCCGCAGGTGCGCAAGGCGCTCGCGGCGTAGAGCAGGCTCAGGGCTCGGGGCTCAGGGACGAGAAGAGAAACCAGGGGCGGTCACTGCGAGTCGCCGCGCAGTTCCCGCAACGCGCCGGCCGCCTGCGCGTAGGTGGGGTCGATGCGCAGCGCATCCTGCAGCAGCGCGATTGCCTCGTCTCGCCGCCCCTGCTGCGCGCGCAACACGGCGAGGTTGAAGCGCGCGGTGGCGCGTGCAGGGTCGAGACGCGCCGCCTCCTCGAACATCGCGGCCGCGCCGGCCGCGTCGCCGGTGCGCACGCGCATGAGGCCGAGCTTCTCGGCCACGTCGGCGTCGCCGGGCGCGTGGCGGCGATACACCGAGAGCAGCCACTCGGCGAGCGCCACCTGCCGTGCCTCGACGGCCGCCAGCGCGCGGGCGCGCAGCAGCGGCAGGCCTTCCGGCGTGACACCGCTCGCGAGTACACCGCGGGCAAGCGCCTCGTCGCCGTTCTGCCAATGCGCCAGCGCGATGTCGAGACGATATCGTTCGGCCCGTGCCGTTGGCGCCCCGCCATCACCCGTCTGCAACTGCTTCAGGAGCGGGAGCGCGTCGGCCCCCTTCCCCTGCGACAGCAGAACACCGGCGAGCGCGAAGGTCACATCCGACACCTCGGGGTCGAGCCGGTACGCCTCGCGCAGCGCCCGCTCGGCGCGAGGCAAGTCGTTGCGGGCCTGCCACGCCAGCCCTGCGCGGAACCACGCGATGCCTGGCGCGGGATGTCGTGCGACCGCGCTGGCGAGCCACTGCTCGCCTTCTGCGTCACGTCCTGCGTCGATGGCAATGACCGCCATCTGCGTGTCGGCATCGGCCTCCCCGCGCTGGAACGGCAGCGGCACGAGGCCAGCCACGAACACCACAACGGCGACGATCATCGCGGCGACCGCGCCACGGCCGGCACGTGCCCGGTGCTCGCGGGTCATCGACGCCAGCAGCCCGACGTGAATCGCCCCGAGCACGAGGGCGGGCATGCGGTAGCGATCGACCACGAAAAAGATCGCCACGCTCAGCAGGTACACGGGCAACAGCCAGCGGAACCAGCGCCACGCATCGCGATGTGCCTCGGGCACGACGAGGCGTCCGCCAATCGACACGCCAAGACCGAGCGGCACCAGCAGCCACGCCCCGAACGGCATCGCCCACAGCAGCGGCGTGTGCTCGCGGAACCACGCGTGGCTCACGTTGACGGGAAGCTCCCACGAATGCGTGGACAGCCACAGCTTCCGCGCGAACAGGCGCATCGCCTGCACCGGAGACGCTCGCCACCAGTCGATCGCCCAGCGCACGAAGTAGGAAGACGCGTGCGACGCTGCCACTGGCCGGCCGATCGCCTTCGCCACGACGTTGTACATGTCGAGCCGCTGGCCCTCGATCGACGGGCGGATGCCGTCGACCACGGTATACGTGCCATTGGCCCCGGCGTGGTTGCCGATGTAGAAGTTCAGGCCGCCGTGCATCGGCAGCGGCGACCACTCGAAGCCAGCCAGACGCGACCGCAGCGCGAAGGGCGCCAGCACCACGAGCACGCCGATCACGAGCGCGGCCACGTGGTAGGCCGCCGAGACGCCGCGGCCCCCCGACTCGACGCGCGGGGCCGGGTTGGGACGACCGGCCCTCTCCTCCTGCCCTGGCGTTGCGGAAGGTAGGGCCGGCTCTCCGAGCCCGGCCATGAACGCCGCTGCGAGACCGACGACGATGCCGAGTAGCCACGCATTCGGCCGGTTGGTCGCCAGCAGGGCCAGCGCCACGCCGCTCCACGCCCATCGCCTGCCTGACGGCTCCTGCAGTGCCCGCGTGGTCGTCCACGCGAACAGCGCCATCAGGATCGGATCGAGCGCCGACTGCAGGATCACGGCTTCCTGCAAGGCGACGATGCTCGTGAGCGCGAGCACGCCGCTGGCGACGAGCGCGGCCCGCTCGGGCGCGGCGCTCCAGCGCGCGGCAGTCAGGCCGGTGAGTGCGACGGCCAGCGTGCCGAGCACGGCCTGCAGCGCGAGCACGCCGGCCACCGACGCGCCCGTGAGCACCTGCGCAAGGGCCAGCCAATAGATGTAGAGCGGCGACACGTCGAGCGCCTGGTTCTGCATCAGGATGTCGCCCGACGCCACGCGCTCCGCGAACCGCCAGTACGCGCCGGTGTCGAGGTCGCCGACTGGCTGCAGCAGGGGGTGATCCGCGAGCGTGAACGCCAGTGCGAGCTTCAGGCCGAGCGTCAGCAGGAGGAGCGTCGCCAGCCGCGGGACGCGACCGCTGCTGCCCTGCCCTGCCGATGACCGCCGGACGAGTCCGGCGGCTACGTCCGATGAGGCACGTCGCGATCGAGAAGCCCGGGACACGAGGGAGAGGGTAACGCAGTGTCAGGGTGCCGCTGCGTTCGGTCCGCCTTCGCCAAGGCTCCGGCGGACGCCCTCGCGTTGCTCGGGCGGCCTGTTCAGGCGTTCGGCGTTCGGCGTTCGGCGTTCGGCGTT
>NZ_JBIINP010000247.1:0-5545 GCF_044337415.1 Luteitalea sp. | reverse complement strand
GGCGTTCGGCGTTCGGCGTTCGGCGTTCGGCGTTTCTATGGAAGCATCAGTCCCAACGCTCGCGCATCGGCCGGGCGCTCGGTCGGCACGGGCGACAGGGTCTTCGTGATCGCCGCCGCGAAGCCCGCCGGCACGTCCGGGCGGAGCGTCGCCAGGGGGTCGGGCCGCTCACGCAACATCGCGCCGAGCAACTGCGGGAGCGACGGCTCCACGAAGGGCGGCGACCCGGTGGCCATCGTGTAGGCGAGCGCGCCGATGGTGAACAGATCTGCCGCCACCGACGGCGCCTCGCCCATCAGCACTTCCGGCGCCACGAAGGGCAGTTCCGAGTCGCGCAGCTCCGCCCCCCGCAGCGCGCCGACGCTCACGGTGTCGAGCAGGTCCTGCACCTGGCTCACGCCGCCGGACGACACGAGCAATCGCTCCTCGCCGTCTTCCGTCGTGAGCCGCGTGGTGAGGGGCGTGATGCCGCAGACGAACGCCCCGCGGCGATGCAGGGCGGCGACGCCGTCCACCAGTTGCTGCACGAACGCCTGGAGCACCGGCCACGGCAAGGGCCCGTCCTTCTCGAGGCGCTGGGCAAGGCTGTCGCCGAGCACGAGATCGGTCACCACGTACACGAAGTCGGGAGCCTCGCCGAAGTCGCGCACGTGCATCACGTTGGGATGGTTGACCTGCATCGCGCGCGCCTCGCGGATGAATCGCTCCCGGGCGGCCTCCCAGTCCGACACGTCCTCGCGGCGCAGCACGCGGATGGCCACCGCGGTGCCGAGCGCCTGGTGCGTACCGAGATAGATCTGGCTGCCCAGGCGGCCCTTCGAGAGCGGCGCACCGAGCTCGTACCCGCGGATGGCGGGCGGGTCGCCCATCGCACGGGGAGCCACGCCCGCCGCCACCGGCGATCCCGGCGACGACGACTCGCGCAGCGCCCGCGCCAGCACGTCCATCGACGCCGGCCGCCTGGCGCGGTCCTTGGCCAGGCCCTGCAGGATCACGGCCTCGAGCGCCGCCGGGACCGTCGGCACGAAGTCGCGCAGCGGCTGCGGCTCGCGCGTCAGGTGCCTGGTGATGATCACGAACGGGTCGTCGTGCGAGAACGGCGGGCGCCCGGTGAGCAGCTCGTACAGCATCGCGCAGAAGCTGTAGATGTCGGCGCGCGCATCGACCTCCTCGCCGCGCAACTGCTCTGGCGACGCGTAGTGCACCGTCCCGAGGAACTGGCGATCGAGCGTCAGCTTCAGGGCCCCGGCGATCTCACGAACGTTCACCAGGCCGAAGTCGACGACCTTGTGTACGTACCGGCCCGCCATGTACTCGTGGCTCACCACGTTGGCGGGCTTGAGGTCGCGGTGCACCACACCGGCGTCGTGCGCGAGTTGCAGGGCGCTGCACAGCGGCGCGGCGATGTCGACCACCTCCTCGTACGGCAGCACGCGGTCCACGGCCAGCCGCTGCAACAGGCTCGGGCCGTTCAGGTACTCCATCACGAGGAACGGATGGCCCTGCCCATCGACGTCGTAGTCGAGCACGCTGACGATGTGGGGGTGGCGCAACTGGGCGGCGGCGCGGCTCTCGCGCAGGAACCGTTCGCGCAGCGACGCATCGTCCGGGGTCGAGAGGATCTTCACCGCGACCTCGTCGCCGAGGATCACGCGGCGGGCGCGGTAGACGGCGCCCATCCCGCCCCGCGCCAGCAGTTCGAGAATCTCGTAGCGGCCGTCGAGGACATCGCCGGGCGTGAGCACGCGGTCGGAATCTCCTATGATGCCAGCTGCGGCCTGTCCAATCCGTGCAGCGCCCGCCATGGTACCAGAGCCCCGATGCCACGCTTCTTCCTCGCGGTCGCCTTCTTCCTCGCCTGCCTGTCGCCCATGACCACGAACGCCCAGCCGACCGGCGCGCGCCCCGCTCGCGCCGACGCCGACGCCGCGATCAGCTACACACTCCGCTTCCCCGACGCCGCGCGGCACTACGTCGACGTCGAGGCGACCTACCCGACGGCCGGCCAGCCGCGCATCGAGCTGATGATGGCGGTGTGGACGCCGGGGTCCTACCTGGTGCGCGAGTATGCGCGCCACGTCGAGGCGGTCGAGGTGACCGACCCGTCGGGCGCGAAGGCCCCGGTCAAGGTGCGCAAGAACCGCTGGGCGATCGAGACGGGCGGCGCGCCGCGCGTCACGGTGCGCTACCGCGTCTACGGGCGCGAGATGAGCGTGCGCACGAACTGGGTCGAGGCCCGCTATGCCCTGCTGAACGGCGCGGCGACGTTCCTGACGCTGGTCGGCGGCCAGGCGCGCCCGCATCACGTCTCGCTCGTGCTGCCGCAGGGCTGGACCCGCGCGATGTCGGGCCTGCCCGAGGCGGGCGGCCGCTTCACGGCAGCCGACTTCGACACCCTGGTCGACAGCCCGATCGTGGCTGGCGCGCTGAAGGTGTACGAGTTCACGCAGTCGGGCAAGCCGCATTTCCTCGTGAACGTCAACGAGGGCGGCAACTGGGACGGCGCGCGGGCGATCGGCGACGTGCAGAAGATCGTCGCCGAGCACGAGAAGATGTGGGGCAGCCTGCCGTACGACAAGTACGTGTTCATCAACATGATCACGGAGGCGGGCGGCGGGCTCGAGCACAAGAACTCCACGGTGCTCATGACGAGCCGCTGGGCCATGGGCACGCGGCAGTCCTACCTCGGCTGGCTCGACCTCGTGAGCCACGAGTTCTTCCACGTGTGGAACGTCAAGCGGCTCCGTCCCGCGGCGCTCGGTCCCTTCGATTACGAGACCGAGAACTACTCGCCCTCGCTCTGGGTGTCCGAGGGATTCACGTCGTACTACGGCGACCTGCTGGTGCGTCGCGCCGGGCTGTCCAGCGACCAGGAGTACGCCAGCGGGCTCTCGAACCAGCTGCGCGCCCTCGAGACCACCGCCGGGCGCCTCGTCCAGCCGGTCACGCAGTCGTCCTACGACGCCTGGATCAAGCAGTACCGTCCCGACGAGAACTCCAACAACACCAACATCAGCTACTACACCAAGGGGGCGGTCATCGCCGCGGTGCTCGATGCGCGGATCCGGTTCGCCACCAACGGCCAGAAGTCGCTCGACGACGTGATGCGGCTCGCCTACCAGCGCTACTCCGGGCCGAAGGGCTTCACCGAGGCCGAATTCCGCGCGGTCGTCGTCGAGGTCGGCGGCGAGTCGCTGCGCGACGTGCTCGCGCGCGCGCTCGACACCACGCAGCCGCTGGAATACCAGCCGCTGCTCGACGCCTACGGCCTGCAGTTCGTGCCGGCCGACAGCACCGCCACCAAGGGCTGGCTCGGCATCCGCACCCGTATCGACGCCGGGCGCCTGGTGATCAACGAAGTGCAGCGCGGGACGCCGGCGGCCGAGGCCGGGCTCAACGTCGACGACGAGATCATCGCGATTGGCGACTACCGCGTGCGTCCGGAGCAGTGGGAAGCCCGCCTGGTGCAGTACCCGCCGACCACGAAGGCGTCGCTGCTCGTGGCGCGCCGCGACGAGTTGGTGCGCGTCGAGGTGACCTTCGGCCAGGAGCCCGGCAACGCCTGGCGCCTGCAGCCACGCCCGAACGCCACGGCCGCCCAGCTCGCGACGCGAGCGGCGTGGCTCAATACACGGTAGAGCAAGGAAAGAAGAGCAGAAGAGTAGAAGAGCAGAAGGCAGAGCGGGAAGACCGAAGGAAGAGCAAGGGCGAAGCAGGCGAAGAAGGCGAAGGAAGCCATCGCGCTTCTTGCTCCTTCTTCGCCCTCTTCATGGCCTTGGTGTTTCTTCGCCCTTCCCGCCCTGCCTTCTTTCCTTCTGCTCTTCTACTCTTTTGTCCTTCTGCTGTTCACGTTGAGCCAGAGGCTCAATGCGAAGTAGTAGGCCGGGTACGCCACGCTGCTCCACATCAGCCACGCGGGCGGTGCGGGCAGCCACCAGACGATCAGCACCACCTGGGCGGCCCAGAGGAACCCGAAGATCAGGGTGGGCCGCATCAGCGTGACCGTGCGCGACGGGTAGACGTACTTGATCGGCACGAACACGAGCGCCGCCAGCACCATCAGCAGGAGCGAGGTGGCCGTGGCGCTCCACCGCCAGGCCACGGCATACACCGCGATCAGGTTCCAGTACGACGGCCAGCCGGTGAAGAAGTAGTCCTGCGTCTTGGCCTGCAGGTTCGAGAAGCCGAGCCCGCTCGCGATGAGGACCGCCGCCACGGCGGCCAGGCCCAGGGACCCGGCGAGCTGTCCCTGATCCCACAGCACGGCCATGGGCACGAACACGTAGGTGAGGAAGTCGACGATGTCGTCGAGGCGGGCGCCGTCGATCCACGCGGCGTGGCGACGGACGTCCACGGCCCGCGCCGCGAAGCCATCGGTGGCATCGACGAAGCAGGCGAAGCACAGCCACAGGAGGGCCGTGCGCGGATCGTGGTCCCACGCGCTCTGGAGCGCCAGCCAGGCGATCACCGCCCCCGACGCCGTGTAGGCGTGAACGGCGAGGGCGGCGGCGCTCCGGACGAGGGACATGGTCCCGGCGGGACTACAGCGCCGCGAGGCGCCGATCGAGCTCAGCCACGGCGGCCTCGATCTGCTCCTTGCGGATCGGGTGCGTCGTGCTGTTGAGCTGCCGCGTCAGTTCGGCCTTGGCGAGCCGCAGCGACTCCCTGGCCCGCAGCTTCTCCGGGTCGACGCCGGCCGCAAGGCCGCGACGGCGCTTTTCGTGCTCACGGGCGTCGAGTTGTTCCTGCAGTCGGGCTTCTGCGTCGACGAGCCCCTCACCAGCGTCACTCATTCAGGTGTGTCCTCCCCGCGACGCCTCCGGGCGCACGGTCAACGTGAGAGCATACCAAATCGGCCGCCCGTCCTCCGGCGCATGACGCGCATGCCCCACCCGACCGCCTCCCTCCGCCCCTTCCACCCCATCGTCGCGCGCTGGTTCGCGTCGGCGTTCGCGGAGCCCACGCCCCCGCAGGCCCGGGGGTGGCCGGTCATCGCCAGGGGCGACCACACCCTGCTGCTGGCCCCGACCGGGAGCGGGAAGACGCTCACGGGGTTCCTGTGGGCCATCAACCGGCTGATGTTCGAGCCGCCCCCGGACCCGTCGGCGCGGTGCCGCGTGCTCTACCTGTCGCCGCTCAAGGCCCTCGCGGTCGACGTCGAGCGCAACCTGCGGGCCCCGCTGGCCGGCATCAGCCGCCTTGCCCGCGAGGAGGGCGTGGCCCATCACGTGCCGGAGGTGGCGATCCGGACGGGCGACACCCCGGCGGCCGACCGCGCGCGCTTCCAGCGCCACCCGGCCGACATCCTCATCACCACGCCGGAATCGCTGTACCTGCTGCTCACGTCGAACGCACGCGAGGTGCTCCGCAGCATCCACACGGTGATCCTCGACGAGATCCACGCGATGGTGGCCACCAAGCGCGGCGCACACCTCGCCCTCTCACTCGAGCGCCTCGAGCACGTCGCCCGTGGCCCGATCCAGCGCATCGGCTTGTCGGCGACCCAGCGCCCCCTCGAAGAAGTCGCCCGCTTCCTCGGCGGCGC
>NZ_JBIINP010000074.1:0-19310 GCF_044337415.1 Luteitalea sp. | reverse complement strand
AGCGCGGCGCACACCTCGCCCTCTCACTCGAGCGCCTCGAGCACGTCGCCCGTGGCCCGATCCAGCGCATCGGCTTGTCGGCGACCCAGCGCCCCCTCGAAGAAGTCGCCCGCTTCCTCGGCGGCGCAGCCGCCCCGGCGCGACAGGAGGATGTCGCTGCCGGACTACCAGACGCTGTAGCTGCCGGACTTGTCCGGCAGTCGGTGATGCCTCGCGAAATGACCGTCGGACAAGTCCGACGGCGACGAAAGGAGGCGCCGGCCGACGGGACAGGTGCGGCGCCCGAGGGTGAAATCCACGACCAGTTCGCCGACGACGACGCGCCGACCGCGTGGCGCCCGGTGACCATCGTCGACGCCGGACGCAAGCGCCAGCTGTCCCTGCACATCGAGGTGCCCGTCGAGGACATGGCGCGCCTCACGCAGGTGGAGGCCATCACCAGCGGGCCGGCCGCCGGGGGCCCGAAGGCGCCGTCGATCTGGGCGGCGATCCACCCGCGCCTGCTCGAGGTGATCCGCGCGCACACCTCGACGCTCCTCTTCGTCAACAGCCGTCGACTCGCCGAGCGCCTGGCCGCCGCGATCAACGAACTGGCCGGCGAGACGCTGGTGCGCGCGCATCACGGGTCGCTCGCGCGCGAGCAGCGCGTCGAGATCGAGGACGCGCTCAAGGCCGGGCGCCTGCGCGGGCTGGCCTGCACCTCGTCGCTGGAACTCGGCATCGACATGGGCGCGGTCGACCTCGTGGTGCAGATCGAGGCGCCGCCGTCGGTCGCCAGCGGCCTGCAGCGCATCGGCCGCGCCGGCCATCGCGTCGACGCGACGAGCGAGGGCCTGATCTTCCCGAAGTACCGCGGCGACCTGCTGGCGTGCGCCGCAGCGGTGCGCGCCATGCGCGAGGGCCGCGTCGAGGCGACCCACATGCCGCGCAACCCGCTCGACGTGCTGGCGCAGCAGGTCGTGGCAATGGTGGCGATGGACGACTGGCACGTGGACGCGCTGTACGACCGCCTCCGCCAGGCCGCGCCGTTCGCCTCGCTGGCGCGCCCCATCTACGACGGCGTCCTCGACATGCTCTCGGGGCGCTACCCGTCTGACGAGTTCGCCGAGCTGCGGCCTCGCCTCACGTGGGACCGTGTCGCGCAGACGCTGACCACGCGCGAGGGCGCCAAGCGTGTCGCCGTCGCCAACGCTGGCACGATCCCCGACCGCGGGCTGTACGGTGTCTTCCTCGCCGGCGCGTCGTCTGGCACCGCCCGGGTGGGCGAACTGGACGAGGAGATGGTGTTCGAGAGCCGTGTCGGCGAGACGTTCCTGCTCGGAGCGTCCACATGGCGCATCGAGGACATCTCGCACGACCGCGTGCTCGTGTCGCCGGCGCCGGGCGAGCCCGGCAAGATGCCCTTCTGGAAGGGCGACGGACCCGGCCGGCCGCTCGAGTTCGGCCGCGAGATCGGCGCCCTCGTGCGCCAGTTGCGCCGCGAGGGGCCAACCGAGGCTACCGACCGCCTCGTGCGCGACCACGACCTCGACGCGCGCGCGGCCACCAATCTCGTCCAGTACCTCACCGAGCAGGACGAGGCGACCGGCGCCGTGCCCGACGACCGGACGATCGTGATCGAGCGGGTGCGCGACGAACTCGGCGACTGGCGCCTGTGCCTGCTCTCGCCGTTCGGCGGCCAGGTGCTCGCGCCGTGGGCGATGGCCGTGATGGCGCGCCTGCGCGAGCAGTACGGCTACGACGTCGAGACGATGTGGGCCGACGACGGGTTCGTGGTGCGATTCCCGGAGGGCGACGAGCCTCCGGACCCGCAGTGGCTGGTGCCCGACGCCGACGAGGTGGAGGGACTCGTGCTCCGGCAACTGGGCTCGACGTCGTTGTTCGCCGCGCGCTTCCGCGAGTGCGCAGGGCGGGCCCTGCTCCTGCCGCGCCGGCGGCCCGGCAAGCGAGCGCCGCTCTGGCAGCAGCGCAAGCGGGCGCAGGACCTGCTCGGCGTCGCCGCGCGCTACGGGTCCTTTCCGATCCTGCTCGAGACGTATCGCGAGTGCCTCCGCGACGTGTTCGACATCCCCGCGCTCGTGGACATCCTGCGGGCCGTTCAGGCACGCCAGGTGCGCGTGGTGCACGTCGAGACGCCGACGCCCTCGCCGTTCGCGGCCTCGCTGCTCTTCGGCTACGTCGCCAACTACCTGTACGACGGGGATGCGCCGCTGGCCGAGCGCCGCGCGCAGGCCCTCACGATCGATCAGGCGCAACTGCAGCAGTTGCTCGGGTCGGCGGAACTGCGCGACCTGCTCGATGCCGACGCGCTGGCCGCCGTCGAGGCGCAGGTCCAGTGCCTGCTGCCCGACTATCGCGCCCGGACTCTCGACGGGGTGCACGACCTGTTGCTGCGGATCGGCGACCTGTCGCCGGAGCAACTGCGCGCGCGCGCGGCCGACGACCTCCCGGCAGACGCCGGCGAGCACCTGGTCCGCGCCCGCCGGGCCGTGTGGCTCACCGTGGCCGGCGAGGCGCGCCTGGTGGCGATCGAGGACGCCGCGCGTTACCGCGATGCGCTCGGGATTCCGCTGCCCGCGGGCGTGCCAGAGACGCTGCTCGCCCTGCAGCCGCAGGCCTTGCGCGACCTGGTCTCGCGCTACGCCAGGACGCACGGCCCCTTCACGACCGACGACATGGCCACACGCTTCGGCCTCGGCCACTCGACGGCCGACCTCGCGTTGCGCGCACTGCTCGCCGAAGGACGCCTCCTCGAAGGCGAGTTCCGGCCCGGGGGGCAGCAACGCGAGTGGTGCGATGCCCAGGTGCTGGCCACGGTCCGTCGTCGATCGCTGGCGCGGTTGCGGCACGCGGTGGAGCCCGTCGACCTGCCGGCGCTCGGCCGCATGCTCACGCAGTGGCAGGGCGTGACGCGTCCCCGGCGCGGCCTCGACGCGCTGCTCGACGTCATCGAGACGCTGCAGGGCGTGCCGCTGGCGGCCTCGCTGCTCGAGCGCGAGATCCTGCCGGCCCGGCTCGAGCGGTACCAGCCGTCGGACCTCGACGCCCTGATCTCGGCAGGGGAGGTCGCCTGGACCGGCGTCGAACCACTCGGGGAACACGACGGCCGCGTCGCGCTGTACCTGGCCGACCACCTGCCGACGTTGTGGCGTGGCGCGATCGCGCCCGCGGCCGCAGCCGACCCGCTCGACGTGCGCGAGCAGGCCATCCTGGCTGCGCTCGACGCCCGAGGGGCGCTGTTCTTCGCCCCCCTGCACGAGGCCGCCGGCGGCGGGTTCCCGCAGGACACGGTCGATGCGCTCTGGACCCTGGTGTGGCGCGGACTGGTGACCAACGACACGCTGCAACCGTTGCGCGCGCACGTTGGCCACGCCACGCGTGAGCGACGGGGCGCAGCCCGCCCGTTCCGATCGCGACGCGTCGCGCCCCCGACCGCCGAGGGTCGCTGGGCCCGCCTGCCGGTCGCGGCCGGCAGCACGACGCCCACCGCCTGGAGCGCCGCCATGGGTCAGCAGTTGCTGACACGATACGGGCTGGTGACCCGCGAGGTGGCCGGCGCCGAGGGCCTGCCCGGCGGCTTCAGCGCGATCTACGACGTGTTCCGGACGCTGGAAGAAGGCGGCCGCATCCGTCGTGGCTACTTCGTGACCGGCGTGGGCGCCATGCAGTTTGCCGCCCCGGCAGCCGTGGATTTGTTGCGCGCGCTGCGGACGCCACCGGAAGCGGCGGAGGTTGCCGTGCTCGCGGCGACCGATCCGGCCAATCCCTACGGCGCGCTGGTCAAGTGGCCCGACACGCCGGCAGGCGCCGGGCGCGGTCCCACGCGCAGCGTCGGCGCCCGCGTGGTGCTCGTGGACGGACACCTCACCGCATGGCTGGGTCGCGGACTCAAGTCGTTCCTCGTCTGGTTGCCCGAGCACGAACCGGATCGCAGCCGCCACGCCGAGGCGCTGGCGCGCGCACTCCCGATGACCGGCACCGATCGCGAACGACGCGCCGCATCGGTGCTCCTCGGCGAGATCAACGGCGGCCCGGCGATCGACAGCCCGATTCGCCCGTTCCTGGAGGCGGCCGGGTTCGTGGCCACCCCCCAGGGCCTGCAATGGCGCGAGACCACGTCGGCGGCCACGCCTGCCATGCCCCGGCAGCGGCGCCCGGGGCGCTGGCAGGACATGGCCCCCGGCACGCCCCTCGAGGACCTCCCGGCCATGGCCGACGAGGACATCGCGCCGATCCGGTGGCCGCGGAGGCCGCGCTGATCATCAAGGCTCAGGGCTCAGGGCTCAAGGCTCAGAGACCCTTCCGACCTGGCCTCAGCCTGCACTCACTCACACGCCTCTTGCAGCATGCTGTCTGAGCCCTGAGCCTGGAGCCCTGAGCCCGTTTCCCCATGCCCGAAGGCGACACGATATTCCGCGCGGCACGCACGCTGCACACGGCCCTGGCCGGGCAGGTGGTCACGCGCTTCGAGACGCAGTACGCGCAGATCGCGCGGGTGCATCACGACGCGCCGATCACGGGGCGCACGGTGGAGCGCGTGACGGCCAGGGGCAAGCACCTGCTGATGGCGTTCTCGGGAGTCGGTGGTCGGCAGTCGGCAGCGGACGACCAGTCGCGACGGCTACGCGTCGACGGGCCGATGGTGCTGCGGACGCACATGCTGATGTCGGGCTCGTGGCACATCTACCGGACGGGCGAACCCTGGCAGCGCTCCCCCGTCTCCGCGCGCATCGTCGTCGGGACCGCCGGATTCGTCGCCGTGGCGTTCGCCGTGCCGGTGGCGGAGTTCGTGGAAGCCGCGGCGATGGAGGACGCCCCGGCGCTGGCGCGCCTCGGGCCAGACGTCCTGGCGGCCGACTTCGACGTCGATCGAGCGGTGGCCCGTCTCGCGGTGAGCACGCGTCCCACGGTCGCCGAGGCGCTGCTGGACCAGACCGCCGTTGCGGGGATCGGCAACGTCTACAAGAGCGAGTTGCTCTTCCTGGCAACGCTCTGGCCCTTCACGCCCCCCGCCGACGTGCCGGTGGCGTCATGGCTCCGCCTCCTGCGCAACGCACGCACGCTGCTGCAGGCCAACGTGGTCGATCCGCGCGAGACTGGCGTGGTGACGTACCGCGGCATGCGACGGACGACCGGACGCTCGAATCCGGCGGAGCGCCTGTACGTGTACGGCCGCCAGGGCGAGCCCTGCCGCACTTGTGGCACGCCCATCCAGTTCCGCCATCACGGCGAGCACAACCGGTCGACGTACTGGTGCCCGACCTGCCAGCCGGCGCCGAGCGCGGCCCCGTGATCATCCCACTCGGCTACGGCACACCCTGACCGGCGGCTGCCGGGCCGGCGCGATCGACCCGCTCGGCACCACCACCCGGCCAGAACGGCCGCGCCGCCTCGGCCTGCGCGAGCACCGCGGCCGTGAGCAGGGCGCAGGCCACGCCGGCAACCGTCGCCACAGCCTTACGCGATCGCGGGCGCGCCCACGTCGCCACCAGCAGCGCCAGTGGCACCGCCTGCATGGCGTGGAGACCGATGAAGTGCGGGACGCGCCGGTCCCCGGCCTCGACACTCCAGCCGAGGAAAGGCAGGCCGGGGCCGCCGTCAGGGCGCCCCACCGTGTGCGCGCCCGCCACGGGCAGTCCGGAGCCTGCCCGCGCCTGTGCCAGTTGCGGCGCCGTCGGCACGACCATCAACGCGCCCACCATCAGCCCGGCGAGCGACACGCCGGCGCCCCACCGGCAGGCCGAAAGCAGCGGCCGATCGGGCCAGTCGGTGCGGAGCAGCAGGACCCACAGCACGGCGTGCGCGACCGAGAGCGTGGCGATGGCCAGTCCCATGACGTTGAAGATCAACGCGTCGATCGCCGTCGCCACGTTGAAGTGACTGGGCACGCCACGCCAGGCCTGCACGGCGATCAGCACGAGCTCGACCGCGAGCATCACCGCCACGGTCCAGCCGAGTGCCGCGCGCAGCCGCGCCCATCGCGCCGATGCCGCCGGCCACTGTGCGAGGTACCACGCGAAGGTCGACGCGTACACGGCGGCCGAGAGGAAGAACTTCAGCGGCTTGTTCCACGCCGGCGCACCGGTGATGGTCCGCGCATCGAACAGGCCGAGCAGCAGGACGACGAATGCGCAGGGCAGGCACGCCGCCGCCAGCAGCATCAGCGCCCGATGGCCGCGCCAGGCGTCACGCAGGATCGACAGCAGCATTGGCGCCTCCGATCACGGTGCGGACCAGCAGGTAGGTCAGGAGTCCGACGGGGCCGACCAGCAGGGTCAGCAACAGCGTCGGCGAGACCCACCAGGGCGAGTAACGGCGGTTCCGGCTGTCGATGTGGATCCAGCGGCCGACGAAGAGATCGAATGCCACGAAGTGCGCCCACGCCAGCGCGGTGCCCGTGGGGGTGCCGAGCATGGACGCGATCTCGGCAGGCACGGGATTGGCCACGGCCGGGAGCACCATGGCCGCCACGGGCAGCAGCACGACGAGGTAGATCAACGCCGGCGGCGCGACAATCCACGGCGAGCCGACGATCCGCCGTGTGAACGACCACGTGGGAGCCAGGATCATCAGCGCCCAGAAGGGAAGGACAACGAGGTTGCTCAGCTCGAACGGTGTCATGGCGGCGGCTCCGACAAACCGGATAGTGCCCGTGGGAGGCCGCTAGTATGCTCCGATTCATGACCGCCCCGGCACGCCTCGACGCACCTGCGCCACCGCGCCTCGGCGCCGACGACCTCCGCCGTCTCGCGGCGCACATCGACGCCGCACTGGCCGACGGCGGCCGCCCGTCGGTCGCCTCGCTCGCCGAGGCCGTCGGCCTGCCGCCCGCCGAGTTCCGTCGCCGCCTCGAAGCGACGCTCGGCATCGGCCCGCGCGAGCTGCTGACGGGTCGCCAGATCGCGCACCTGCGCGAGCGTCTCCTTGCCGGCGACGAGGTCACCGAAGCGCTCTACGCGGCCGGCTACGGCTCCTCGTCGCGCCTCTACGAGCGTGGGCAGGCGGCGCTGGGCATGACGCCGGGGGCGTATCGCCGCGGCGGGGCGGGCGTGGCCATCGGGTACACGACGGCGCCGTCCCCGCTCGGCCTGCTGCTGGTCGCGACTACGCAGCACGGGGTCTGCGCCGTGTACCTCGGCGACGACGAGGCCGCACTGGTGGCGGCGCTCGAGGCCGAGTTCCCCCGCGCCACGATCTCGCGCGGCGTGGCACAGGACGCCTGGGTAGCGGCGGCCGTGGCGGTGGCCAGTGGACAGGCGGGCGAGGACGTGCCGCTCGACCTACAGGGCACGGCGTTCCAGCAGCGGGTGTGGCGCGCCCTGCGCAGCATCCCTCGCGGCCAGACGCGCTCGTACGCGGAACTGGCCGTGATGATCGGGCAGCCCGCAGCGGTGCGGGCTGCGGCGCGTGCCTGCGCCACCAACAAGGTGTCGCTCCTCGTCCCCTGCCACCGCGTCGTCGGCAGCAATGCGTCGCTGACTGGTTACCGATGGGGTATCGAGCGGAAGCGCCGGCTGATCGCCATGGAGCGTGAGCACCCGGGCGCGCGATGAGGCCGGCCGGCGCGGCGGTCGACTTCGCGGTCTACTTCACCAGCGCCTGCGCCTCGGCATCCGCCTCGGCCCAGAGGGCACGCGCCTGGGCCAGCGTCTCGTCGGCCTGCGCGGCGTAGCCGAGGCGGCGATAGGCCGCCGCGAGTCCCACCCGGGTCTGGACGCGGCGCGGCCACTCCACCACCAGGTCGAGATAGCGCTCGCTCGCGGCGGCGTAGCGGTCCGTGAGGCGCAGCAGGTCGGCTTCCACTTCCCACGCCAGCACCACGGGCGACCGCGGATCGTCGGGTGCGTAGAGGCGCTGCTCCAGATCGTGCGCGGCATCGAGCAGGAGTTGCATCTCGTCGCGCTCGTACTGCGCGCCGGCCATGGCGCCCTGCACGACGAGACGGGCGCGCTCCGCCTCGCTGATCGGGCCCGCCGCTGCCGCCAGGGTCTCGAGGCGACCGAGTTCGGCACGCGCCCGCGCCTGCAACCCGCCATCCTGTGCGGCCCACGAGGCCCGGGCCGCAGCTACGCCGCGGACCAGGGGGCCGAGCCACGGCAGGGTGGCCTCGTCGGGAAGGACGAGGTCGACGAGTGCCCCCCAATCCCCGGTGTCGACTCGCCGCAAGGCCTCCAGCCGCGCCACCTCGGCGAGCCAGGTCCCGCGAGCCGACGTGGCGACCAGGGCCGCCGCGCCGCGCGCGACCTCCAGCCGTGCATCCGCATCGCGCCAGCGGCCCGCCTCGATGTCGACGCGCACACACCGCGCGAGCACGAGGCCGGCCGCGTCGCGCGACGCTGCCGTGACGACGTCCGGCACCGCGCGCGGCTCGGCACACGCGGTCGGCGACTGTGCGCCGACGGCCGTCGTCGCGACGAGCCAGGCCGCTGCCAGCCACGACACGATCGGGATCAGGCGGGTCGTCACGGGCGCACGGCGGTCACCTGCACCTCCACGCCCGCGTGTGGAACGACGAGGCCGCAGGCCAGGGTGGCGCCGGCGGGAAGCGGCCGGCCCATCGCTTCGCGCATCACGCGACGCGCCGGTTCGGCATCGCCCGCGCCGGTCACGTACAGAGTCGCGTCGACCACGTGGGACCAGTCCAGCCCGCTGCGTGCCAGCACGTCGCCGAGTCGGGCCATGGTGCTGCGCGTCTGCGCCTCGATGCTCGCGTGCGGGTCCTCACCCAGCGCGCCCGACAGGAACACCCGGGGGGACGCGGCGATCGCCGGCACCAGCAACGCGTCCTCGGCCACGGGCGCCACGACGCCGGTGACGCTGCGCCCGGCCTGCGCCACGAAGGTCATCTCCACGCGATAGGCCGGCTGCATCAGTCCGGTGACGACGGTGGCGCGCGCGGGCCGTGGCGCGGGCATGCGGGCGCGGTAGCGGGCGTTCATGGCGGCGAACTCCGCGACATCGGTGATGAACACCCGCGCCAGCACGACGTCGGCCAGCGTGAGGCCGGCGGCCGCCAGCAACGCGGTGGCATTGTCGGCAATCAGGTCGACCTGGGCCTCGATCGCGTCGTCCAGGGGGGTGCCGGTGCGGACGTCGCGCGGCACGAGCCCCGACAGGAACACGGTGTCGCCACACCGGATGCCGTGACTGTAGGGGTTGGGCGACTGCGGCCATCCGGCAGGATGCAGCACCTCGCGAGTCGTGCCGGCGGCCGCCGCGATCGCGCTGATCTCCACCAGCGCGTCGTCGGCCTCGGGTGGCGCGACCACGGTGGTCCGGGCCGGGGGCTCGGCGCCGATCCGGGCCGCGTAGGCCCGGTTCATGCCGGCGAAATCGGCGGCATGGCGCACCTGCACGTGCAGCGACGCCGCGCGGGCAAGGCTGCTGCCGGCACCGCGCAGCACCTCGTCGAGCCTGTCGAGGACCTCGGTGACCTGACTTTCGATGTCGGTGCCGGGTCCTCGATCGCGGGCAATCACGCCCGAGGCATGCACGAGTCCACCAGCGGTGACGACCGGGGCAAAGGTTTCCATGCCGGGATTATGCCCGGTGGGAATGGTAAGGTGTGGCCATGACCCTACAACCCGGGCTCTACGCCCACTTCACCACCTCCGAGGGCGCCTTCACGGTCAGGTTGTTCGAGGAGGAGGCTCCCAAGACGGTGGCCAATTTCGCGGGCCTGGCCGAGGGCAGCATCGAGTGGCAGGATCCGGTCACGCGACAGCCCATCCGCAAGCCGTTCTACGACGGCCTGATCTTCCACCGGGTGATCGACGGGTTCGTGATCCAGGGCGGCTGCCCGCTTGGCAACGGCATGGGCGGCCCCGGCTACAAGTTCGGCGACGAGTTCCACCCGGCGCGCCGACACGCCAAGGCCGGCATCCTGTCGATGGCCAACGCGGGCCCCGGGACCAACGGCAGCCAGTTCTTCGTCACGCTGGGCGCCACGCCGCACCTCGACGACCGCCACTCGGTCTTCGGCGAGGTGATCTCGGGGATGGACGTCGTGTCGCGGATCGGCCATGTGCCGACCGGCCGCGGCGATCGTCCCGTGAAGGACGTCGTCATCCAGTCGGTGAAGATCGAGCGCGTGTAGAGGACGGACGCGTGTAATGCCGCGGTGCCGGAATGTCGAAGGTCATTGCACCTCCCACATTGCCGGCACTCGGCATCGCTGGACTCTGAACTTTGAACTGTGAATTCTGAATTCTGAATTACTGAAGGACGTCCTTCACCCGCGCCAGCAGGCGGTCGGGCGCGAAAGGCTTCTGCAGGAACGGGCGACCGGTGTCGATGATGTCGCGCTGCACCACGGCGTGATCGGCGTAGCCCGACATGAACAGCACGCGCATGCCGGGCCGCGACGGCAACACGCGCTGCGCCAGTTCCAGTCCGTTCAATCCTGGCATCACCACGTCGGTCAGCAGCAGGTCGATCACGCCGCCGTGCTGATCGGCCAGCAACAGCGCCTCCTCGGCATCCTGCGCCGACAACACCACCATCGCCTCCGCTTCCAGCACGCGTCGCACGAGGCGGAGCACCGACGCCTCATCCTCCACCACCAGCACGACGGCCGGGCCGCCACGCTCGGTACGTACGTAGGTCTCCAGCTCGGGTGCTGCGGGCGCCGCGACGACCTCCGCGTAGCGTGGCAGCACGATCTCCACGCGCGTGCCGGCGCCTGGTGCGCTCTCGAGCGTCACCGCGCCACCGGTCTGCCGCACGATGCCGTAGACCGTGGGCAGCCCGAGGCCCTGCGCCAGCGGCTTCGTGGTGAAGTATGGGTCGAAGGCACTCGCGCGCGTGGCGTCGTCCATGCCGGAGCCGCTGTCGCGCAGGGAGATGAAGATCGCCGGGCCGGCGCGCATGTCCAGCGTGCGGGCGCGCGCCTCGTCGAGGTCCCCGACCGAGACGTCCACGCCGAGGGTGCCGCCATCGGGCATCGCGTCGCGGGCATTGGCCGCGAGGCTGAAGACCGCCTGCTCGACCTGCCCCGGGTCGGCGAACACCTCGGCCGGCTCGTCAGGCACGGTGATCGACACCTTGACCTGCTCGCCCATCAGCCGCGACAGCATCTTCGGCATCTCGCCGAGCATCACGCCGACGTCGACGATCTCGGGCTGCATGATCTGCCGCCGGCTGAACGCCAGCAGCTGCCGCGTGAGCGACGAGGCGCGCATGGCCGCGTTGCGGATCTCGTGCAGGTCGAAGCGCCTGACGTCGCCGTTGTCGAACTGCGTGTCGAGCAGGTCGCAGTACCCGACCACGGCCGTGAGCAGGTTGTTGAAGTCGTGCGCGATGCCCCCGGCGAGCCGGCCGACGGTGTTGAGGCGCTGCGCCTGGCGCACCGACTCCTCCAGCCGGCGCTGGTGCGTGGCGTCGCGAAAACGCCAGAGGTGGGCCGCGACGACGCTGCCCGAGAAGATCGGCGAGTGATCCCACTCGAGCGTCCGCCCGTCGGTGGTGGTCAGCGTCTCGTGCGAGCTGGCCACGCGCGCCCCACGCCGCGCGGCCAGCCGCGCGCCGAGCCCCACGGCCTCGTCGAAGGCCGCGAGCGCCGGCGCCCACGCGTCGGCGCCGGGCCGCTCGCGCAGCGGCGCGCCAGACGCCGCAAACAGCGCCAGCCAGGCCGCATTGACGACGGCGACGGCGCCATCGGCGGTCTCCAGGCAGGCCGCTTCCTGGAGGTGCTCGATGACGGGGACGAAGGGCGAGAGGGAGGGAGGTCCGGTCCACATGGAGGTCAGCTCGCACAGGCCCAGCCGCGCGACAGGCGCGCGACACGGGTGAGCAGGGTTTCGTGCAGCAGCACGTTGATCACGACCAGCACGGCGACGCCGGCAAACGTGCGTCCGGCGTGCGCGTAGAGCCACGGACGCCAGAACGGCACGGTGGTGATGATCACCATGGTCGGCGCCATCAGCAACAGGAGCGCGAACGAGCGCGCCCCCTGCCTGGTCGGCTGCGAGAACGGCAGCGAAGGGTTGACGAGCAGGTCGGCCGCCAGCAGGGCGTGCGAGATCAGGCCGATCACCAGCCCGTGCATCAGCCACTCCAGCGGCGGGCGTGGGTACAGCCAGCCCAGGAGCGCCATGACCAACACGAGGTACGGCACCAGGAACCGCGCAACGACGACGTTCTTGAGGGCGACCACGAGCTCCTCGAACGGCATCGGGGCCGCGTGGAACACCCACGCACCGCGCCAGGCCTCGCTGTAGACGAGGAACTGCCGCAGCATCACGGGAAAGAACAGCACCGCGTAGTAGACCAGCAGCGGTTCACGTTGCATCAGCGCCGGCCCCTCGACGTCGGAGAAGCCCGCGAGCAGGTAGATGACGGTGAGCGGCAGGATGCCGAGCACGCCCAGGCGGAACTTCTGGTCGGTCCGGAACTGCGCTCCCGCCAGCAGTCCCACGGCATGGTGCGCGGGGCCGAACACCAGCACCGGCACGGGACGGCGCGTCGCCTGGCCGCCGGGGCGTTCCACGAACATCGTCGCCAACCGCTCGGCCCAGGCCAGGGACAGGCGGCTGCGGACCAGCGCGCCGGCGATGCCCAGCAGCGCGAAGGGCGCCGCGGCCGCGAGCCAGTCGAGCTGCGTCGCGCGGCCCTCGGCGATCTCGATCCACGCGGCGAACCACGCGGCCGGATTGAGGTAGGCCGCAGCCGTCTTCTCGAGGCGGAGGGTGTCGAGGGCGCGGGTGGTGCGCGACAGCAGGAAGAGCGCGCCGATGAAGACGAACGAGAGCACGAACTGCACGTACCCGAGGGCCCGGTGCAGCCGACCCGCCGGGATCACCCGGATGAGCGCCAGGAAGAGGAGGATGACCAGCAGCGGGACGAGCACGGCACACAGGACCGCGCCGGCGAGGCTGGCCAGGGCCGCCGCCACCGTGCCGCCACCGTCGCGAAACAGGTAGGCCAGCGCGGGCAGCACGGCGAAGGGCGCGGCCAGCATCAGCGAGAAGCCGACCACCGACGTGAGCCGCGCGACGAAGAAGGTGCGGCCGTCGACCGGACGCGGCGCGAGCTGGACGTGGTCGTCGGGCGACAGCACGATGCTCGTGAAATCCACCAGCAGCGCCAGGCCGAGGGTGGTGATCAGGAGCGTGTAGTAGATCGTGCTGGTGGCGAACACGTTGGGGAGCACGGTGATCAGTGCGGCGCAGAAGCCGCCGTAGACCAGCTGCGAGAGCAGCGCGCCGCCGAGGCTCCCCGCAGCGGCGCGTGCCAGGCGGATGCCCGAGCCCTTCATCTGGCGGATGTCGGTGGTGAACGACACCCAGACGAGTGCGCGCCATTGCACCGGGTCCACCCCGATCAGCCGCGCGAGGGCCGCGATCACGCGCGCCACTCCAGCGACGACAGCACGCCGGCCGTCGCGTCCACGGCGTTGCGAGCGCCCGTCAGCGAGGCGAACGCCTGCTCCAGCGTCGTCGCCCCGGTGGCGGCCGCGATGTCGGCAGGTGTGCCGCCGGCGATGGCGCGGCCCTGGTCCACGATCACGATGCGCGGGCAGAGCCGCTCGACGACGTCGAGCAGGTGCGAGCAGAAGAGGATGGTCCGCCCCTGGAGCGCGAGCCCGCGCAGCAGCTCCTTGAACACGAGCATGGCGTTGGCGTCGAGGCCGTTCAGCGGCTCGTCGAAGATGACGACCTCGGGGGCATGCAGCAAGGCGGCCGCGATCAGGACCTTCTGGCGCATGCCCTTCGAGAAGGTGACCATCCGCGCGCCACGTACCGGCTGCAGGTCGAACATCCGCAGCAGTTCCTCGATCCGGGGCTGCACGACGTCGGGCTCCAGGTGGTACAGGAGCGAGATGAAGCGGAAGTACTCGTCGGGGGTGAGGGCGTCGTAGATGGCGCCGGTCTCGGGCACGTAGCCGACGCGCCGCTTGACCTCGAGCGGCTGCGTGGCGATGTCGAAGCCCGCCACCTCCACCCGGCCGCGCTGGAGCGGCAGGAGCCCCGTGAGGATCTTCACGGTGGTCGACTTGCCGGCGCCATTGGGCCCGAGCAGGCCGAGCACCTCGCCCGCCCCCGCCTCGAACGACAGCCCCTGCACCGCAGGGGTGTCGCCGTAGGCGTGATGGAGGTCGGCGACGCGGATCACGTCACAGAGTCTAACGGCAGTCGGCAGTCACACAGCGACCGCCCCGTCAGGATGCTCTCTGCGCCTCGAGCCCTGAGCCCTGTGCGTTAAGCGTTAGGCGTTAAGCGTTACGAAGGCTTGCCCTGCAACGGCTGCGGGCCGAGGAACTTCGTGTCGATGGCCATGCGCTTGAGCAGCGCCTCGAAGCCCGCCTTGTCGACGGCCTTGACGTAGGCCTCCTCGGGGGCCACCAGCTTGTTCTTCACCAGGTCGGCCAGCGCGTCGTTCAGCGTCTGCATGCCCTGCGCCTTGCCGACCTGCATCATCGAGGGAATCTGGAAGGTCTTGCCTTCGCGAATCAGGTTGCTGATCGCGGTGTTCACGATCAGCGTCTCGAGCGCCGCGACGCGCCCGCCGCCCACCTTGCGACAGAGCGTCTGCGCGATGACGCCCTTGAGCGACTCGCTGAGCATCACGCGGATCTGGCTCTGCCGATCGGCCGGGAACTGGTCGATGATGCGGTCCACCGTCGAGGCCGCGGTGCTGGTGTGCAGCGTGCCGAACACGAGGTGCCCGGTCTCGGCCGTCTCGATGGCGATCGCCACGGTCTCGAGGTCGCGCATCTCGCCGACGAGCACGATGTCGGGGTCCTCGCGCAGGGCCGCCCGCAGCGCGTCCTTGAACGACTCGGTGTGGGTGTGGACCTCGCGCTGGTTGATCAGGCAGCTCTTGTTGTCGTGGACGAACTCGATCGGGTCCTCGATCGTGATCACGTGGTCGTGCCGCGAGCGGTTGATGTAGTCGACCATCGCGCACAGCGTCGTCGACTTGCCGGACCCGGTCGGCCCCGTGACGAGCACGAGCCCCTTGCTGAGGTGGCACAACTGCAGCAGGTGCGGCGAGAGTCCGAGCTGCTCGGCGGTGAGGATCTGGCTCGGGATCACCCGGAAGACCGCCCCCATGCCCTTGCGGTCCATGAAGATGTTGGCGCGGAAGCGGGCCAGGCCGGGGATCTCGTAGGCGAAGTCGGTGTCGTGCCGACGCTCGAACTCGGTGCGGTTCTTCTCGGGGGTGATCGGACCGAGCAGGCGCCGGATGTCCTCGGCCGTCAGGCGGGGGGCCGTCTCCTCGACGGGCATCATGCGGCCATCCTTGCGGACCATGGGCGGCACGCTGACGCTGAGATGCAGGTCGGACGCGCCGGTCTGCACCATCAGCCGGAACAGGCGGTTGATCGGGGGCTCCGAGACGACGGGCGGGGCTGGAGTGGCCATCTTGCGGATTATCGGCAGCGACGGCGATCCGGTGCAGCTCTACGGCTGCGGAGGCAATTTGGAATTCGAAATTTGAAATTCTCGCGGGCGACGGCCTTCGGCCTGTCGCCCCCGGGATACCACGAGCGAGCGAAGGCTGAAAGCCGAGCCGCCGAGCATTTCAAGCTTCACATTTCAGATTGCCGCGAGAGGTGGGTGACCGGTCCCGGGGGAGACCGGCCACCCGGTGGGGCCCAGCGCTCGACCTACAACTCGCCCGGCCGTCCGGAAGGACGGTCGGGCGTGAGCGCTGTGCACCGAGCCCGCGCGAGCGGGCGGAGGTGCACTAGAACTCGCCCGGCCGCCCGGAAGGACGGTCGGGAGTGAGCGCTGTGCACCGAGCCCGCGCGAGCGGGCGGAGGTGCACTAGAACCCCACCCGCACGGCCAGCTGCACGATGCGGGGCAGGCCGGCGGAGGTGATGGAACCGAACTGGGCCGTGCCGAACGTGCCGTTCGGATCGGCGTAGTTGGTGTGGTTGAAGACGTTGAAGGCCTCGGCGCGCACGTCGAAGCTGAAGCGCGGCAGCGTGAACCGCTTGACCAGGCTCAGGTCCGTCGTCCAGTTGCCGGGGCCCCACGCGCTGTTGCGCGGCGCGTTGCCGGGGGTGTTCAGCGCCGGCACCGCATAGGCACCGTTGGACAGGTAGGCCCCGCGGTTGGCCGAGGCATCGCTGGCAGCGTTCGGATCCCCCACGATGTTGGGCCGGAAGTACCCGCCATTGCGGTCGAAGAAGCTGTAGGCGAGCCCGGTGTTCGGGTCGGTGCCGTTGCGCGACAGCGTGACGTTGACCGGCAGCCCGCTGCGGACCGAGGTGATGCTCGACACCTGCCAGCCGCCGATCAGGGCGTCGAGGACCGGGCTCATGTCGGTGCCCCACGCCCGTCCGCGCCCGATCGGCAACTGCCAGACCTGCGTGAACGTGAAGCGGTGCCGCGCGATCTGGGCGTTGGGGCCACGCTCGCCACGCAGGACCTGGTCGAGGTTGCTGTAGTCGGGCGCCAGGATCAGCTGCGTGCCCGAGCCGCCGGCGCCCCAGGCGCCGATCTCGTCCTCGCTGTCGGCGAACGTGTAGCTGCCGAGGATGTACAGGCCGCCCGTGTAGCGCTTCTCGTACTTCAGCTGCAGGGCGTCGTAGGTGGACTGGCCCTCGGTGATGTTGACGTCGATCTGCCGCCAGTTCGGGAACGGCCGATTGGCCGCGACCGCGCCGTTGACGCCGAACGGCACACCGTTGACGGGGACGTTGCCCAGCAGGTTGGCCGCACGGTTGCCGACGTAGGCGACCTCGAAGGTCGACTGCCACGGCAACAGGAACTCGGCGGCGACGTTCCACTGCTGGATGGTGGCCGCCTGCTGCTCGATCTGGCGGGCCTTCACGCCGACCGTCCGCGAGTCGTAGTTGCTGGTCAGGCCGGCCGGGAACGGGTCCGAGACCAGGAGGGGCGGCGGCGCCGTGTTGTTGACGCGCTGCAGCGTCGCATCGACCAGCGTCGGCGGGTTGAGCGCGATGATGCCCTCGGAGCCGCGCATGTCCTCGATCGAGTAGAAGACGCCGTAGCCGCCGCGGACGACGAGCCGATCGGGCATCGCCTGCCACGCCACACCGAGGCGAGGCGCGACGTTGTTCCGGTCGGTGTCCATCAGGTACTGGTCGTCGCCCGTCGGGTACACCAGCTGCCCGGTCTGGAGGTTGAAGTTGATGTTCTGGTTCTCGCCCGCGCCGTAGTAGGGCGTGCCGTACTCGTAGCGCAGCCCGGCGTTCACCGTGAGGTTCGGCGTGACCTTCCAGTCGTCCTGCACGAAGCCGGCGTACACCTCCTGCCGCCAGTCGAGCACCGGCACGGTCGTCGCGTTGAGCGAGAAGGGCGTGCCGATCAGCAGGTCGGCGATGTCGTCGCCGGTGTACTCGCCGGTGAAGCGGTAGGCGGGACTGCGGCGGCTCACGTCGAGCAGCTCGTTGCGCTTGAGGCGCACCTCGAACCCGGTGCGCAGGCTGTGGTTGCCGAGCAGCAGCGACAGCGTGTCGAGCGCCTGCCAGGTGATCGGATTCTGGAACTGCGGCCGGAAGTTGCGGATCCCGAGATCCTGGTAGTTGTTGAAGTCCATCAGCGGGATGCCGCCGGTGGTCAGGTACTCGGCCGGCAGGCCCACGAAGCCGAACTGATCGGCCGTCATGTCGTTGGCGGCCGCGTGGGCGAAGCGCGAGTGGGTGCGGTTGTAGCCGAAGCGGGCCTCGTTCACCATCCGCGCGCCGAAGATGCGCGTCCAGCTCAGCCCCAGGCTCTGGTTGCGGTTGTACTGCTCGCCCTGGTTGCTGGTGCCCTCGCCGAGCGTCGGGAAGAGCGCCTCGCGGAAGATGTCCTGCTGCAGGAAGCTGTAGCGGGCGAAGACGCGGCTGTCGCCGCTCGCCACCAGGTCGGACCGGATGTCGAACTTGTGGGTGTTCTCCTGCCCGGGCCGCTGCCAGGCGTAGTTCTCGACGACACGGCCTCCAGCCACCACACGGCCATCACGGTTGGGCTGCGGGAACAGATCGAGGATCTTGGCCCCCAGCGAGTTCCAGTCCGCGCGCGGGATCGTGCGGTTGGGATACAGCTGGCCCGTGAACGGGTTGCGCACGTCGGTGGCGAACACCCCGCCCCGCTGCGCGAGGGTGGGCACCGTCAGGATGCCGGTGGTCGTGAAGTCCTGCCGGAACCCCTCGTAGGACCCGAAGTAGAACACCTTGTTCTTCGCGATGGGCCCGCCGAACGTCGCACCGCCCTGGTGCCAGGCGAGGTCGTCCTTGCGCAGGCCGAACGTGTTGGCATTCCACGACTTGGCCGCCAGCGAGGCGTCGCGGTTGAAGTACCAGCCCGACCCGCGGATCTGGTTGGTGCCCGACTTGATCGACACGTTCACCACGGCGCCGGCCGAGCGGCCGAACTCCGCCGAGTAGCTGTTGGTCTGGACCTTGAACTGCTCGATCGAATCCGGGTTGGGCTGCACCACCTGCGCCGAGAGCGACTGCGCGTTCTGCGTGCCCTGGTTGTTGTCGAACCCGTCGAGCATGAAGTTGTTCTGCGTGTGGTAATTGCCGTTGGACACGAACCAGCCCGGCCCGCGCGTCTCGACGGTCATCGTGCTGGGGCTGGTGCCGGGAATCAGCAGCGCGAGTTCGCTGTAGCGCCGGGCCGCCAGCGGCAGCTGCACGGCCACCTCACCGGTCACCACCTGGCCAATCGAGCCTTCCTCGGTCTGCAGGTTGGCGCGCTGCGCCGTCACCTGCACGGTCTCGGCCGCCGCCGCGCTGTCCAGCGTGATGCGCACGAATTCGCGCTCGTTCACGTCGACGTCGACGCCCGTGAAGTCGACGGTGCGGAAGCCGGACAGCATGACGCGCACGTCGTACCGGCCGCGCGTCACCGGCGTGAAGGTGGCGTAGCCCTCGCCGTCGGAGACGGCCTCACGCGAGGTGGACGTGCCCACGTTGGTCGCAGTGACCGTGGCACCGGGGACGACGGCGCCTGATTGGTCGAGCACCAGGACACGCAGCGACCCGGCGTCGTTCTGGGCGATCGCCGACACGGGGAGACAGAGGGACAGCAGCAGTGGAAGCAGCGCGCGAGCGCGCCGACGACAGGGCAGGAGGTTCGAAAGCATCACCCATCAAGGGTCGGCAGTGCGCGTGACGCCCGTGCATCGACCCGATGAAGACGGCATGACGCGGTCGGATCGACCGAGACCACACGAGGGACAAGGGACACGTACTCGAGTCACAAGGGGTGCAAGGGACAAGGGACCAGGAGTCGGCAAGGGAGCAGGGACAAGGGCATCACGCGATCAGAGCGACCGAGACCACGCGAGGGACAAGGGACACGGACTCGAGTCACCAGGGGTGCAAGCGACGAGGGACCAGGAGTG
>NZ_JBIINP010000168.1:0-9206 GCF_044337415.1 Luteitalea sp. | reverse complement strand
GGCCCCGCTCCCATGTCGAGAGCGGGGCCTTCGGTGAGCGTCAGCGCTGTCCTAGAAGGTGAATCGCGTCATCAGCTGCAGCGTGCGGGGAGCCGCCACGCCGTTGATGGCGCCGAAGCCGTTCGGGCGCACCAGGTTGCCGGCCGCGTCGTACGGCAGGTTGGTGATGGTCCGGTCGGTCAGGCTCGCGAAGTTCGCCGTCGCGTTGACGCCGGTGAACTGCGTGTGGTTCAGCGCGTTGAACATGTCGACACGGAACTCGAAGCGCATGTTCTTCGGGAGCTGGAACGTCTTCGAGATCGACAGGTCGAGGTTGTCGATCGGGGGCGCGCGCAGGAAGAAGCGCGCCGACTCGTTGCCGTTGCTGCCGGGCTGCGGCGGTGCGAAGCAGGCCGTGTTGAACTGCACGTACGGGTCGTTGCTCGAACCGTTGCCCGGGTCGCAGGTGAGGACGATGCGGGCGTTCGGGTTGTCGGTGCCGGTGAGGTTGGTGGCACCGATGCCGGGGATGTTGAAGCCGACACCGTACGGACGGCCGCTGGTCCAGCGGTACACGCCCGAGAGCTGCCAGTTGTTGGCCAGCACGCCGAGGAGGCCCTGCGTGATCTCGGGCGTCTGGTAGATGAAGTTCGCGACGATGTTGTGCGGACGGTCGGTATCGATGTACGAGTAATCGATCGCGCGCAGCGCATCGCCGGTCAGGTTCGGCACGCCGGCCGAGCCGTCGTTGTTGCCGATGCCGAGGGCCTTCGACCAGACGTAGAAGAACGAGAACATGAACCCGTTGTCGTACCGGCGGTTGATGCCGGTCTGCAGCGAGTGGTAGTTCGAGTACGCGTCGTAGCCCCAGTAGCGGATGTTGCCGTAGCCGGGGTACGGCCGCAGCAGGTCGGCCGGCAGGGCCGTGGCGCCGGGCACGGTGCTCGTGCCGACGCGGGTCGGGTCCTGGTTCTGCGGCAGGAACGTCGCGCCGAAGGGCAGGGCGTTGATCTGCTGCTGGCGGAGCAGGTTCTCCGACGTGCTGCCGACGTACGCGAGGTCGAACATGAAGTTGCGGAACAGCTTGCGCTGCATGCCGAGGTTCCACTGCGTGACCTTGGGCGGCACGAAGTCGTACGCCGTCGGGTTCATCGCGAGCACCGGGTTCGGATCGCCGGTGCCGGAGTTCAGGCCCTGCATCGTGCCCCACTGCACCGTGGAGTTCAGCACGCCCGGGGCGTTGGCAATCATGTCGAAGACCATGTTGCCCTGCGGCCGGTCGTAGAAGATGCCCCAGCCGCCGCGGAAGATGGTGACGGCCTCGCCGGTGAGGTCGTAGACGAAGCCGACGCGCGGCGAGACGAGGAACGCGCTGCCGTCCTGCAGTTCGGGGTTGATGCCCTGGCCCGCCTGGAAGGCGCCGTTGAAGCGGTCGCTGCCGGGCGTCAGGCGGCCGATGAAGCGGCCCTCCACGGTGTTGGCGAGCGACGGCGTGACGCCGGCCTGCACGAGGCGCGGGTCCATGCCGCGCCGGTTTGCACCCGTGCAGGGCGAGGCACCGACGCAGACGGGCGTGAACAGGGTCGCGGCCCGGGACGCATTGAACTGATCGGGCAGGAAGTTGGAGGCCTGCTCGGTGTGGTCCCACTGCGGCGTGAGGTAGTAGAAGCGAACACCGTAGTCGAGTGTCAGCTTCTTGCCGGCGCGCCAGTTGTCCTGCACGTAGAACTCGAGGTTCGTGTACCGCCACTCCGGAATCGCGAACTTGTTGGCCTGCGTGTAGGTGTTGAACACGCCGAGCGCCGCGTTGGCGTAGCCGTAGCCCGAGTCGAACGGGTTGTTGCCGTCGTCGGCGAAGTTGATGTTGCCGTTGAAGCTCGCGAAGATGCTCTGCGGCTTGTAGCTGTTCTGGTAGTAGACGCCGGCCTTCGAGTTGTGCGAGCCCCACACGCGCGTGATGTTGGCGTTGACGTCGTGCGTGATGTTCTCGTTGGTGAACGGCCCGCGGTCGGTCTGGTACTGGCCCGCGTTGTTGGTGCGGCCGCCACGGAACTGGAACCACGGCACGTAGTCACCCTGGACCGCCTCCGGGAACAGGTAGGGCAGCCCGGTCAGGCTCGAGTTGGACCGCAGCAGCTTGTCCACCTGCAGCTCGTAGTTGAGCGAGTTGGAGGCGCGACCCCAGCTCACTTCGACCGACGTCGAGTTGTTGATCACGCCGGTGGCCGACAGCATGTAGTTGGAGCCGGGGTTCTTGAACAGCGTCGGCGTCGGGAGCTGGTCGCTGCCGTTGCCGGCCCAGGTGGTGCCGTAGGCCTGGAGCTGGTTGAACGTGGTGTTGTTGTACCGGCCGGTCACGCGCCACTTGTCGCTGACCTGGTAGTCCATGCGCAGCATGTCCTCGCGGCGCGGGTTCTCGTTCGGATCCTGGCTGGTGAAGTTCAGGCCGGCGCCGAGGCCTGCGGCGTTGGCGTCGGGGTAGATGTTCAGGATCGCCAGGCCCGGCTGCCAGAGGCGGTTGGCCGGGACGCGGCCGAGCACACCGCCATCGGCGAAGCAGCCGCGCTGGTCGGCGGGGCCGCACGGCAGGCCGGTCGTGTAGTCACGGATGTAGGGGAACGGATTGCCGCTGGCATCGACGCTCTGCGAGAAGTCGCCGCGGCGCTCGAGGGCGGTCGGCACGCGGGTCTGCCGCTCGGCCGCTGGCTCGGTGCGGCGCTGGTGCTCCTGGCTGAAGAAGAAGAACAGCTTCTTCTTGTCCTGGTTGAAGCCGGGGAAGAACACGGGACCACCGATGGTGAAGCCCATGTCGTCGCGCGACGTCTTCGGCTTGGGAATCTCCGGCGTCACGCGCTTGTTGGTCCATGTGTTGGCGTTCCAGTCGGAGCGGCGGCCGTACCAGTAGCCCGACCCACGGAACTGCTGCGAGCCGCTCTTGGTCACGATCTGGACCTGCGCGCCGGTGGCGCGGCCGTACTCGGCGGCGTACGAGTTGGTGAGCACCTTGAACTCGGCGACCGAGTCGATGTTGGTGGTCGCCATGTTGCCGCCGTTGTTGCCGGTGTCGATGTTGGCGACGCCGTCGATGGTGACGTTGTTGGAGTTCGGGCGCATGCCGTTGACGGTGAAACCGGCCGCGTCGCCGACCTCCACGCCGGCTGCGCCCTGCGGCAGGGCGCCGGGCACGAGGGTCGCGAAGTTGAACACCTGGCGGCCGTTGTTGGCGATGCTGGTCAGCGCCTTGTTCTCGAGGGCGAACGAGCGCTCGCCGTTGGTGGTCTGCAGCTCGCTGACGCGGCTCGAGACCGTCACTTCCTCGGACATCTGGCCGACTTCGAGCGCCATCGCCGGGACCGTGATGCGGTCGTTGGCGTTGACGACGAAGTTGGTCTGCTCGAGGGTCTTGAAGCCCTGGAGCGCGACCTGCATGGTGTAGGAGTCGGGACGGACGATGGCGAAGGTGAAGCGGCCATTCTCGTCGGTGACGGCGGTCTGGGCGTTGCCCTGGGTTCTGCTGGTGAGCGTGACGGTGACGCCCGGGAGCATGCCGCCTTGCTGGTCCGAGACGCTGCCGGTGACGGAGGCGCTGGTGGTTTGCGCCTGCGTTCCTTGAGCGCCCGCCAGCACCAGAACTGCCGCGAGCGCGAGGCGCACGAGGCCCTGGAGCCTTCGGGTGAAGGACATGGTTCCTCCTCGCATCGCGCATGAAGTGGCGATGCCAGTTTGACTCAGAGTGAGACGAAGCGGCCAGAAGATATCGCCGCCGTCACACGGTTGTCAAGCCAATTTGTGAGGCGGTTTGCCTGCCCGTCAGCGGGGGCCGTACTCGCGCAGCAGCGCCATCCCGAGCGGGTGCGTCGGGTTGCGCTGGAGGAGCCGCTGGACGGCGCGCAGGCCTTCGGTCGTCTGCCCCGCCGAGAGGTGAATCTTGGCCAGCGTCACGTACGCGTCCTCGAACGACGGCATCCGCGCGACCAGGTCCTCGAGCAGGGTCACGGCCTCGCCGGCCCGACCCTGTGCGACCAGCGCGAGCGCGAGGTTGTTGGCCGCTTCGCCGTAGGCCGGTCGTCGCTGCAGCGCCTCGCGGAAGCGGCGCTCGGCCGTGGGCAGATCGCCGGCGCGGCCCGCGATGAGCCCGAGGTTGTTGAGTGCCTCCGGGAAGTCCGGCTGGAGCTGCAGCGCCTTTTCGTAGAGCGCGCGCGCCTCGTCGGGTTGCCCACCCAGCAGCAGCGCGTACCCGAGGTTGTTCAGCGCGTCGGGATAGTCCGGCGTCGCCGCGAGCGCCTGCCTGAAGCGCGCCACCGCGCCCGGCAGGTCGCCGTCCTGCGCGATCAGCGTGCCCAGGTCGTTGTGCGCCTCGGCCAGCTTCGGGTCGAGCGCCAGCGCGGCCTCGAACGCCTGTCGTGCCCTGGCCCCCTGGCCCCGCTTGGCCAGCAGGGTGCCGAGCCGGTACAGCACCGCCGCGCTCGGGTTGGACTGCGAGGCGCGCTCGAAGGCGACGATGGCTTCGGCCTCGAGGCCTTGATCGAGCAGGGTGCTTCCGTACGGCAGCCAGTTGCGCGCCGGAATCGCCGCGTGGAACCGGCCCTCGAACGGCAGGGCCCGGGCCAGCCGAATCGGATCGGGCGCGTCCATCACGCCAGCGTCGCGCAGCACGGCCTCCACCGCCACCACATCACGCCACGCACGAACGATGGCGCCCGAGGCATCGATCAACACGGCCGCAGGCAGCGGCACGGGCGGCCGGTTCATGAACAGGTGGCGCCAGGCGATGGCCCAGGTCAGGGCGAGGTCACGCGACGCATGCACGACGGGCACCCCCGCGGGCGCTGCCGCAGCCACGCGTGCGGCAGCCTCCTGCGGATCGAGCGCGATGGCGAGCGTCGCGATGCCCGCAGCCTCCATCTGCCCTCTCGCGCGGCCGAGGCTGGCGAGTGCCTGGACCGACGATGGCGCGTCGGCGCGCCACAGGAGCAGCAGTGCCGGCCGACCCTTCAGCGCGGCCAGCGACCGCGTCGTGCCGCCGAGGTCCGTGGCGCTGAAGTCGGGCGCCGGCACCGGCCGGTAGAACCACGTCGCCGTCGGTGGCGTCGCAGTCGCCGGCGCGGGCATCGCCGCGGGGGCTGCGGTGCCGCGGACCAAGGGGAAGCGCTCGAGCGTCCCGCCCTCGACGAGCCGATACCGCGCGTCGACGGCCACATCGGTGAACTCCTGCTTCAGCCCCGACGGCCAGGTCACGACGACCTTCTTGATGGCCCTGCTCGCGCCGAGCCCGACGAGCACCTCGCGCGAGTGCTGCGACAGGAAGCCCGATCCAGCCTGCACGAGGCGTGTCGCGCGCACGCCGTCGGCCTCGACGTCCACGCGTGCCCCAATGGCGTCGCGGTTGCTCCTCGTGCCCTGCAGTGTCAGGGCGATCACCGATCGCGCGGGGTGATCGTTCCTGAAGATCCGCAGGTGTGGCGCCTGCCGCGCGGCCATCACCGCCAGGTCCGCATCGCCGTCGCGGTCCAGATCGAGTGTGGCAAACGATCGGCCGTCCTGATCGAGGTCGAGGCCCGTCACGCCCGACACGTCGTCGAAGGAGCCCGCGCCGGTGTTGCGGTACAGCACGTTGCGTTGCCGACTCGCAATCGACCCGCGCACCAGTCGTGAGTTGATGGCGCGCCACGCGTCGTCGTAGGGGCCACCGGTGATACGCGTGAGCGGGGAGCGCGCCACGACCTGGCGCCAGAAATAGCTCTCCAGGTCGCGGTCCTGATCGCCGCGCGAGAGCATGCCGTTGGCGACGTACAGGTCCTGCCAGCCGTCGCTGTCGATGTCGAGCGCGTCCGACGACCACGCCCACCGGCCCATCGTGACGCCGGCCTCGATGCTGCGGTCGTCGAACGTGCCGTCGCCCTTGTTGCGGAACAGGCCGTTGCCGCGCGCGTGGCGACGATACGCGTCGCGCACCTCGGCAGGCGCCTCGGGCATGAACGCGGGTGAGGCCGTGACGCGCTGGCCAGCGGCGGCCCACATGTTGCCGGTGAAGATGTCGAGCCGCCCGTCGTTGTCGTAGTCGACGAAGGACGCGCTCATGCCGGCGCCATGGTCGAGCACGCCGGCCTTGGCAGCGACGTCCTCGAAGCGCACGCGGCCCCCCTGGCGCCCGAGGTTGCGGTACAGGTTCTTGGTGCCGAAGTCGTTGGCGACGAGCAGGTCGGGCCAGCCGTCCTCGTCGACGTCGGCCCAGGCGCCCGCGAAGTGATACCGGTCGTTGCCGACGTCGAGCCCGGTGTCCTTCGTGGCCTCGACGAACCTGCCCGTGCCGTCGTTGCGGAACAGCACGCCGGGCGGGCCGTTCCGCGCGTCGTGATAGGGCATCGGCGTACCGGCCTTGTCCTCGCCCGCGCCGAAGAAGTACGAGTACACGCACAGATACGCGTCGAGGAAGCCGTCGCGGTCGTAATCGGCCATCGTCACGCCGGTGAGCACGCCCTGCAGCGGCGCCGCGAACGTGAAGGCGTCGCCGACGATCTCGAAGCGGCCCTTGCCGTCGTTGCGCAGCAGCAGCGGCTGGAGGCTGGTGGCGAGCACCAGGTCCTGGTCGCCATCGTTGTCGACGTCGGCGAAGAGCGACTGCGCCGTGTCGTCGAGCAGGCCCGCGCCAGAGGCGTCGGTGATGTCCTCGAAGGTGCCGTCGCCGCGGTTGCGGAGCAGCCGGTTGGGCAGCCCCGACGGCTGCGCCACGTACAGGTCCTCCAGTCCATCGCCGTCGGCGTCGCCCACCGACACGCCGTGATGGCCGTTGGAGTCGCGCGTGAGGACCGAATCGAGCCGAGACATCCATGTGTCGAGCGGCACGGCGAACTGGCGGGCCACCGGCGTGGCCTGGTCGATCACGCGCGTCGTGATCTCGGCAAACAGCGGCGTCGCGGCCCGCGTCACGGTGTGCGTCGCCGCGACCCACTCGACGACCTGCCACGCCTCGCCCTGGCGGCGCCACACCTGTCGCCACGTCCCGACATGAGCCTGGCGGGCGCCAGCGGCGCCTTCGCTCACGATCTCGAAGCGCACGTCCGTGCGGACGTCGTTGCCCCCCGCGACAGGGGCAATGCCGGTGACGAGGAACTCGGTCACGCGCACGTGGCGCGCGCCATCGACGAGGCTGCGGAGATCGTCGGCGATGGCGGCGGCGTCGTTCCTGGGGGCCGCGTCGACCACCATGCGGCGTACCGCGATGGGAGCCCTCGGCGACGATGCGGGGGGCGCGTCCGCGCGCAGCCGACCGCCTCGGAACCCGGGCGCGAACAGGCCGGTAGGAGGCTGGCCGGGGCGTCCTGACGCCAGCCATGCGCCGACCTCGGCCAGGCGCGCCTCGATGCGCTCGGCGTCGCGCTCGAGCGGGAAGGCATCGCGCCCCGGCTCGAGATGATCGAGGAACGGCACGAGTGCCTCGGGTGTCGCGAGCGGCGGCTGGAAGACCGCGGGCCGTTCCTGTGGCTGCGAAGCCAGCGGCGCGATCGCCATCGAGAGCAGCGCGAGGGTCAGGGCGGCACGGCGAGGTCGACGGGCCGGGCTGGGACAGCCGGCCCTACCGGGGCGGACGCGCATCATCGTGCCGCACCCTGCGGCACGCGGGCCTCCGGCGTCAAGGTGAGCGTGTGGAGTCGGTCGATCGGCAGGCCTGTCCAGCGCCAGCGCGCCCCGCCGGGCATGCGGACGTCGACCTGCACCGGTCCGGCGTGGGGGCCGAGTCCCACCAGCACCCGCAGGTCGCCCTGCGACATGAAGCTGCCTCCCGAGCGGACCTCGCGCACGTACGTCTTCGCGCCGGCGGTGATGGTGACCTTGGCGCCGATGGCGAGGCGGTTGCCGTCGGGCGCGCGCACCTGGACGGTCACCCAGTGATGGCCCGTCGCCTGCCGATTCTCGAGCAGCGTCGGCACATCGTCCATGTTGCTGACCACCACGTCGGGATCGCCGTCGTTGTCGAGGTCGCCCACTGCCATGCCGCGCGACACCTTCGTCACCTGCAGGCCCGCGCCCGCGGTGGCCGAGACGTCGCGGAACGTCGCGTTGCCGGCGTTCAGCAGCAGCTGGTTCTTCTGCGCGTATTGCTCGTCGAGCGCCGGAAACGCGCCGACGTCGGGGAAGATGTGGCCGTTGGCGATGAAGAGATCCTGTCGTCCGTCGAGATCGGCGTCGAGGAACGCGATGCCCCAGCCCATCCGCATGAACGTCGACGTCGCGAACCCGGCGGCCAGGGACGCGTCCTCGAACAGCCCATCGCCGAGGTTGCGGTACAGCGTGTTCCTGTCGTGCGCGAACGCGGTGAGCACCAGGTCCATGCGTCCGTCGCCGTCGGCGTCGCCCGCGTCCACGCCCATGCCCGCCTGCGCGCGCGCCTCGGCGTTCACGCCGACGCCGGCCAGCATCCCCACGCTCTCGAAGCGACCCCGGCCGGTGTTCCTGTACAGGAAGTTCGGGTTCGAGTCGTTGGCCACGAACAGGTCGACGTGCCCATCGTCGTCGACGTCGGTGGGGACGACGCCGAAGCCGTAGGCCTTCGTGTCGTCGACGAGGCCGAAGGCGGCCGTGGCCTCGCGGAAGCGGGCCCCGCCGAGGTTCTCGAAGAAGAGGTCGGCCTCGCCAGGGAGGCCGGCCGGACCCACCATGATCGCGGGACCGTTGCGCCAGCGGAGGGTCTTCTTCGCGCGCAGCACCTCGTCCCACGTGGTCTGGACATACCGGGCGACGTAGAGGTCGAGGTCGCCGTCGGCGTCGGCGTCCAGGAACGCGCAGCCCGTGCTCCAGCCGTCGGTGGCCACGCCTGCCGCGGCGCCGATCTCCTCGAAGGTGCCGCTGCCGCGGTTGCGGTACAGGAGGTTGGGCCCCCAGTTGGTCACGTACAGGTCGACGCGGCCGTCGCCGTCGACGTCGCCGGCACACACGCCGTTGCCCCAGGCCGCGGCATCGACGCCCGCCCGAGCGGAGATGTCCTCGAACTGCCAGTTGCCGCGATTGCGGTAGAGGGCGTTGCGATGCGCCACGCGCTCCCGCGTCGGCGTCAACTCGGCGCCGGTCACCAGGTAGATGTCGAGCAGGCCGTCGTCGTCCACATCCACGAGCGCGACGCCGTTGCCGGGCGACTCGATGATGTGGTCCTTGGTCGGACCGCCATCGAACGTCCGCGTTGCCAGGGGACCGCGCTCGACGAACGTCACGGGGGACTGGAGGGGCGG
>NZ_JBIINP010000397.1:0-2510 GCF_044337415.1 Luteitalea sp. | reverse complement strand
CGCAATTCATCACCGGCGAGACCCTCCGCGTCGACGGCGGACGACACGTTCGGTAAGGGACGGCTCGCCGAGGCGTCCCTCGGCGCCGGGCGCCGGGTACCGGGTACAGTGCGTAGCCGTCGGGCTTGCCCGACGGTGACCGTCCGCACAGCCGCAACAGTCCCTTCTGAGACCCGAGGCCCGAGACGCGCCGGCACCGTCAGGGCTTCTTCGCGCCAGTCCGTGCGCTTATCCAGTCGCCGACCTTCGTCTCCCACACGCGCCAGGCAGGCTCCTCGTGCCAGGCCTCCATGCCGTGGGGTGCGCCATCGATCTCCACGCCCTGCACGTCGGCACCCGTCGCGGTCAGGCGCGCGAGGTAGGCGCGCTGCTGCACCGCGAGCCGATCGGCCGTGCCCACCGCGAGCAGCATCGGCGGCAAGGTCTTGCGCGCCTGATGCTGCGGTGAGTACTCGCGCAGCGTCGCCACCGACGCGGCGTCGAGGCTGGTGATCCGGAACAGGCGACGCGCGAGTGATCGCGGGTTGGCGGGGTCGCCCGCCATCGCTTCGAGGTCGTAGACCCCGTAGAACGACACCACGCCAGCCAGCGACGGCTCGCTGCCCGCGACGTGCGCCACGAGCTGTCCGCTGGCCGACTCGCCCACGAGCACGAGGCGCGCCGGGTCGATGCGCAGGTCCGCGGCGTGCGTGCGCACGTACTGCAGCGCGGCCTTCACGTCGGCGACCTGCTCGCGGTTGGTCACGTCGGGCGTGAGCCGGTAGTCGATCGACACCCAGGCGAGCCCCTTCGATGCGGCAAGCGCGAGCATCGGCGCGATGTAGGTGACGCGATCGCCCGCCTCCCACCCGCCACCGTGCACGAGGACCACGGCGCCGTGCGGCCCTGGCGTGGAAGGGACCCAGGCGTCGAGCGCCAACCGGTTGGCGGCGTCGTACACGATCCGCTTACGCAGCCCCGTGCCCGGCGAGGCCGCCCGGGCGGCTGGCGGCACCGTGCCGACCTGCGACGCCAGCGACGACAGCAGCGCGGCCTTGTAGCCCCACTGCGACGGCCACCAGTTCTCCACGCGATGGCTCGCGCCGGGTACCTCGACCACGTCGCAGCCAGCCGTGGCACGCGCGCAGAGTGCGCGAGCCTGCGCGATCGGCACCTCGCTGTCGGCACCGCCGTGGATGATGCGCGTCGGCACGGCCGGAGCCGGCGCATCCGTGAAGCGCCCCCCGACGACCACGACCGACGCGGGCGGCGCCGGTGCACCGGCGAACCTGCCGAGCCGCAGTTCCCGCAGGCGCGCAGCCACGAGCAGGGCCATGGGAGCGGCGCTGTCCTCGGCCACGAGCACGGTCTTGTACTGATCGACGTGCAGCGCTGCCGCGTGGCACTTGGTCAGCATGCGCAGCGCGCTCGTCAGGTCCTCCGACGCTGCGTCGAGGCTCGGCGCGTGGTAGTCGATGGTCGCCACGACGTACCCGGCATCGCCGAACAGCTCGACCAGTTGCCCGACGTACGAGGAACGCTGGCCGATCGTCCCCTTCCCGCCGCGCAGCACGACGGCGATCGGCCGCGTCGCCGCATCGGCGTGCGGATAGACGTCGAGTGCGATCGGGTAGCGCTCGGTGCCCCCGAACCGCACGTTCATGAGCCCCCCGGGCAGCAGCGCGCCGCCCTGTGTGCCCGTCGGCGTGAGCGGTAGGCAGCCATTCGGCGCGGGCTGGCCACTGGCAGGGTGAGCCGCCGCGCCGAACGCGAGAGCCCCTGCCAGACATGCGGCGACGAGGCCCGTGGAGCGCAGGGTGTGCATGGCGGCATTATCAGCCCCGACTGGCAGGCGCCGTGTGCCCCTTGCGCCTCGACACCATCCGGACTCCGCGGCATGAGGCAGTGCCGCTGCTGGTCCGCGGGGCGGATCGAAGCAGGCCGACGACTCATTACCGTGGTAATGTGGCCCCATGGTCATCACCCGTTCACGGCTCACGGCCCAGGGCCAGGTCTCGGTGCCGGCCGAGGTGCGACGCAAGCTCGGCGTCGGGCCGGGGTCCGTGCTGGAGTGGACGCAGGAGGGAGAAGCGATCGTCGTCCGACGCTCGGGCACGTACTCCTCCGAGGACATCCAGCACGCCCTCTTCGGCGATGCGCCTCCCGCCAGGCAGTCCCTTCGCGCCCTGAAGGACGGAATCAGGGCGCACGTCCGGACGCGCCATGCGCGCGGTTGACACCAACGTGCTCGTCCGCCTGCTGGCGCGTGACGACGCGCGGCAGGCGGAGGGCGCGGATGCCTTCGTGGAGCCGGGCGCGTGGGTGTCGGTGGTCGTGCTCGTCGAGGCGACGTGGGTGCTCGGCACCGTCTACGAGCGCGATGCCCGCCAGATCGCCCTGGCAATCGAGATGCTGCTGAACCATCGAAGCCTGGTGCTCCAGCACGCCGAGGCCGTGCAGGCTGCGCTCCACGTGTTCCGGCGGCGCCCCGCGCTGGGCTTCTCGGACTGCCTCGTGGTCGAACTGGCCCG
>NZ_JBIINP010000005.1:0-85200 GCF_044337415.1 Luteitalea sp. | reverse complement strand
CGCCCTCGGCCGCCATCCCCGCGCCCGCCCACGGCCCCCAGTTGATCGACAGCGCCGGCAGCCCGAGCCGCACCCGCTCGTGCGCAAGCGCATCGAGGAACGCGTTGGCCGCCGCGTACGGCGCGCGGCCGGTGGCGCCAAGCACGGAGGCCAGCGACGAGAAGGTCACGAACCAGTCGAGATCGATCTCGCGCGTCCGATCGTGCAGGAGCCACGCGCCCACCATCTTCGACGAGAGCGCCGCCGTCAGGTCGTCGGGGGTCAGCTCACCGAGGGCGCACTGCGTGTCGACGCCGGCGGCGTGCACGATGCCCTTGAGGGGTACCGGCCCCGAGCAGGTCCGCGCCAACAGCGCCTCCACCTGTGCGGCCTCGCCGACGTCGACCGCCGCGAGTTCCACCGACACGCCACGGCGACGGAGGGCCTCGACGGCGGCCGACTCGCGCACCTGGCGACCGGCCAGCACCAGATGCCGTGCGCCGCGGTCGGCGAGCCACGCGGCGACCTGCACACCGAGCGCGCCCATCCCGCCAGTCACCAGATACGTCGCGTCGGGGCGCATCCGCATGCGCCCCTGGCGGCTCACGTCGGCCTTCGCCAGGCGGGCCGCGAGCAGGCGGCCCTCTCGGACGGCCACCTGGTCCTCATCCCACGAGGCCCGCACCGCGTCGACGGCGACGGCGATATCCCCCGGGGTCACCGGACCGCCGGGAACATCCACGAGCCCGCCCCAGTGCGACGGGTCCTCGAGTGCCACGGTCCGGCCGAAGCCCCACAAGACCGAGGCCGGCAACGACAGCACGTCTGTCGGCTCGGCGGGTACAGCAGCCCGGGTCACGATGTGCAGCCGTGCTCCCTCGTGCCCGGCCACGGCCTGCGCCGCCGCCAGTGCACTGTCGAGCACGCGCGCCCGCCACGCGTCGAGGGCGGCGACACTCATCACCCCGCTCGCGGGCGCGTCGAGTGCCCGGAGGTGCACGACGCCTCGCACGGGCGCCTGTGCCTCGAGCAGCGCGCCGATGTCGGCCTTCGTCGCGGGCGCGTCGGGCTCCACCACCACGCAGCGATCGCCGGCGCGCTCGAGCGCCGCGGCGATGCCGGCACTCGCCGGATCGCTGGCCGCCAGGACGATCCATGTGCCCGACGAGCCGCCAGGCCCCCGGGGCGAGTCGATAGGCTGCCACTCGACCGCGTACGTCGCCACCTCGGCAAGTCGCCTGCTGACGGGCGCCGCTGCAGCGCTGCCGCTCGAGGGCGGCGCCACCCAATACGGCCGCGCGTCGAAGGCGTAATGCGGCACTGACGCGATCGACGGGCGTTCGGGTGCCTCGACGGCCGCCCAGTCCAGCGGCTGCCCCGCCAGGTGCAGCGCACCCGCGGCGGCCAGGAGCGTGGCCCACTCCTCGGCCTCGCGTGCCATCGAGGGCAGCCACAGCGCATCGGACGCGGCGGCGCCGAGACACTGCCGCCCCAGGCTCGTGAGGACGGGGTGCGGTCCGATCTCGACGAACGCCGTGATGCCGGCAGCCCGGAGCACCTCCATCGCCTGCACGAAGCGCACGGGCTCGAGAATCTGGCGGCTCCAGTACACAGGCGTCGCCATGACCTGGTCGCCGGGCACGCCATCGGCGCAGGCGACGATCGGCACCGTCGGCGCGTGCCACGTCACCGACTGCAGTTCCGCGTCGAAGGCAGACAGCATCGGCCGCATGAGCGGCGAATGGAACGCGTGCGACACCGTGAGCGCGCGTGTCCGCACGCCCTCGGCCGAGAGGGTCTCGACCACGGCGGCGACGGCGGCCTGCTCGCCCGAGATCACGGTCTGCTGCGGCGCGTTGACGCCGGCCACCGCCACGCGGTCCTCGTCGCCCGCCAGCGCGGCCCGCACACGATCCTCACCCGCCGCCACCGACACCATCACCCCGCCTGCCGGCAGCTCCTGCATCAGACGGCCACGTGCGGCGACCAGGCGAGCCGCGGCCGCCAGCGACAGGCCACCCGCGATGCACATCGCCGCGAACTCGCCGACCGAGTGCCCGACGACCATCGCGGGCTCGACGCCCCACGACTGCCACAGCCGCGCGAGGGCGTACTCCACGGCGAACAGCGCCGGCTGGGTGAACCGTGTCTGGTCGAGGCGACCGCGCGTGGCGTCGGTCTCCTCACCGTGAAGCAGCTCGACCAGCGACACGCCGAGCAGGTCGTCGAGGTGAACCGCGCAGGCATCGATGGCCTCGCGAAACACCGGCTGCGAGCCGTAGAGCTCTCGCCCCATCCCGGCGTACTGTGCGCCCTGCCCGGTGAAGAGGAAGGCCACGCGCGGCACCGCCGCACCTGTGGCGCTCCGTCGCTGCGTGGCCGCATCGGCCTCGCCTTTCGCCAGGGCCCGCAGCGAGGACCGGAGTGCCTCCACATCGACCGCCACGATCGCGGCACGTTCCTCGAACACCCGCCGGGTCACGTTGAGCGTGTGCGCCACGTCGGCGATCGTGCCGGCCTCGCCCTCCAGCGCATCGGCCAGCGCGCGGGCCTGCCCCTGGAGCGACGCCTGGCTACGCGCCGACAGCGTCACGAGGTGACGCGTCCGCGGCGTGAGCGTCGTCGCTGCCGAACGCGCCGTGGGGGCCGGCGCCTCCTCGACGATGACGTGCACGTTGGCACCGCCGACACCGAAGGAACTCACCGCAGCGCGGCGGGGCTGGCCATCGGTCTCCCACGGCGCGAGGTGCCGCTGCACCACGAAGGGCAGCTGTGCGAACGGGATCTGCGGGTTGGGCTCCTCCGACGACACCGACGGCAACAGTGTGCGGTGGTGCAGTTGCAGCAAGACCTTGATCAGGCTCAGTACCGCGGCCCCGGCCTCGAGATGACCGATGTTGGGCTTGATCGAGCCGATGCCCGCACGCACCGGGCCCCGCCCCTCCTCGACGCCGTACCCCAGCGTGAGGCCGCGCACCTCGATAGGATCACCGAGCAGCGTCGCGGTGCCGTGCGTCTCGACGTAACTGATCGTGGCAGGATCGATGCCCGACACGTCGACCGCCCGCCGGATGGCCACGGCCTGGGCCTGTGGGTTGGGCGCCGTGAAGCCGACGGTGCCACTGCCGGTGCTCACGCCGGTGCCCTTGATGACGCCGTAGATGCGATCCCCACGTTCGAGGGCATCGTCCAGGCGACGCAACACCACCACGCCGATGCCTTCGCCGAGCACCGTGCCGTCGGCATCCTTGCCGAACGCCAGGCAGCGTCCGGTGCCCGAGAGAATCCCGAGCCGGCCGAGCTGGGCGAAGCGGTCGGGATCCAGAATCAGGTTGACGCCGCCGACCACGGCCTGCCGGCAGTCACCGTCGAGCAGGGCACGACAGGCCAGGTGGAGGGCCGTGCCCGAGGACGAGCAGGCCGTGTCGACGACGAGGCTCGGCCCGCGCAGGCCGAGCACCTGCGACAACCGGTTGGCGAGGCTGAAGCTCTCCCAGCTCTTGTACGGCGACGCCGCCGCGCGCGTCAGCCGGTTGGCGTGGTGCGCGTAGTCGTCGTACATCAGCCCCGCGAAGACACCCGTGTCGGCCTCGACGCCGCCGGCCACGGCATTGGCGTCCTCGAGGGCGCCCCACGCGACCTGCAGGAACAGCCGCAACTGCGGGTCCATCAGGTCGGCCTCGCGGGGCGAGATGCCGAAGAACGCCGCGTCGAATCGATCGACGTCGTCGAGCAACCCGGCCCAGTGCGGACGGCCATCCTCGAGCGGCCCGGAGAAGTAGCGACGGCGTGTCGGCACTGGTCGCACCGCGACGTCGCCGGCGCTGAGCAACTGCCACAGCTCGTCGGCCGACCGGGCCCCGGCACAGCGAAGGTCGAGCCCCACCACGGCCACGTCGCGAGTCGTCGCCCGGCGCGCCTCTGACACGACCGGCGCAGGACGCACCGACGGCGCCGGCGCCTGCAGGCGCTGGTCGGCGAGGCGCGCGATGTGATCGACGATGGCGCCGACCCCACGGTGCTCGAACAACAACGTGCTCGGCAGCCAGGGGAACGACTGCATCAGCGTGACGGTGATCTCGACGATCCGGAACGACGTGCAGCCGAGCGCCTCGAGGCCATCGACGGCCGCGATCTCGGCCGTCGGGAGGCCGAGGCTCTGCGAGAACGCCTCGAGCACCGTGGACGCCACCTGCTCGCGCGAGACGGCCACCGCGGCGCCCGGCACGGCCGAGGCGGCCCGCCCGTCGATGGCCACCGACAGCGCAGCCTCCGTCGCGAGCGACGACATGGCGCGGGCGACCTGCGCCTCCCGCTTCCGCTGACGGTCCCCCACCTGCGCGTCGGCCGTCGCCGCTGCGGGCGCGGCCTTGGCCGGCGTGGCCTCGTCGACCACCGGCTCGGGCTCGGCATCGTCGGGCTGGTACTCGAGCGTCGCGAGCGCGTCGGACGGCACCGTGAAGTCGAGTACGCCGGCCCCCCCGCGGATCTCCTCGGGCGCCAGCGTCTCCAGGAAGTTGCGCGCCGGGGCGTTGCGCTTGGTGGGCTCGAGCCGCAGGTGGACGGCCGGCAGGCCGTAGCCCTGCGCGATGCGGCCGAGCTCGGCCATCATCCGGTGCTCGGCGCCGCGGCCGAGCACACGACAGCTCATGAGGAAGGTGTCGGCCTTCAGGGCCTCGTCGCCGCGCTCGGCGATGAGGAGGCCCACGAGGCCGTAGTCACCGAAGCGGTCGCGCACGCGCACCGTGCGGATGTCGTGACGGCCGGTCTCGAGCAGCGCCCGCACCTCCGCTTCGTCGCGACGGATGGTGGTGAAGTTGAACTGGTTGGTGCGCATCGTCAGCTGAGATGCGCGCGCCAGGTCGGCGTCCGTGAGTGGATCGACCTCCACCACCAGGTCGAGGCTCGCGAGGAAGTCGCGGAAGCTGCCGACGCCCTGCCGCAGGCTCTGGCGACCGAACTCCTCGCGGTACATCTGCGTCCGCTTGCGGTCCTCGGCCGTCGCGCCCTGGATGTCGAGTTCCCAGAGGTGCGCCAGCAGGCGCCGCGCGGCCGCTTCGTCGTGCGGCCACTCGAGCGTCAGCACCTCGGGGCAACCCGCGCGCACCTCGCCACACTCGACATGGTTGTCGTCGAGGAACACGAAGCTGTCGAGGCCCAGGTTGAGCGTGGCCGCCAGTTCGCGGATGTTCTCCGACTTGCGGCGCCAGTTCACCATGGCGGCCACGACGTGCTCGCGCTTCAGGTGCATGTCGGGACGCGTGTCGAACACGCGCCAGACGTCGTCCTCCACGTTCTTGGAGCAGAGGCACACCACCACGCCGTTGGCACTGAGGTCGACGAGCCGGTCCTGCAGCAGCAGGTGCTCCGGGCCGAACTCGATGCCTTCCGCGCCGACCTCCCCCACCACCCCACGCCAGAGCGTGTTGTCGCAGTCGACGACGACCACCTTGAGCGGCGCCGCGATGCGCTGCCAGGCGTGGCGCAGCACGACCGTGCCGAGCACGTGGTAGTAGGCATCGGTGTACGGGATGTGACCGATCTTGTCGCGCAGCGGATCGTCGATGCCCTCGACGTCGACCTCGTACTGCTCGTGATGGGCCGCGGCGCGCCCGACCTGCAGGCCGGGCAGCCCCGACAACTCGGCCACCAGCCGATCCTCGACCTCGCGCAGCACCGCGCCCACTGGCGTGGCAGTCACGGCGGCCGACGCGGGACACAGGATGAGCAGCGTCGCGGCGCGAGCCCGGGCGCGGTGCCCCCGCATCGCCTCCACGAGGTCGCGACTCGCGCTGCCGACGTGCTCACGGACGAACGACACATCGCCGCGGCGATCGTCGGGCAGTTCGCGAAGCCAGTCCTGCACGCGCAGCAACACGACGTTGAGGCCGGCGCTGTTGGTCGAGAGCCGGCTGCCCGGATCGAACAGCGCCTGCAGCACCTGGCCGTAGGGCGAGAAGGAGACTGACGGTTCGAGCCCGAGTTCACGCCCCCAGAAGTGCAGCGCCTTCTCGATGGGGTCGGCCGTGAACGACGCGACGAGTGCGATCGGCAGCGGCTGCAGGTCGCTGGGCGCGTCGGTGACCGCGTGTGGCGGGAACTCGGCGACGACCCGCGCCGCGCCGGGCGATGCGTCAGCCACGGCTCTCACGAGCGCCACGGCCACACGGTCCGACGCGATCGTACCCAGAGCCCCGGTCGGCGTGTCGTTCCAGGCCGTCTGCAGCGGCGGCGGCCGGAGCACGAGCCCAGCCAGCATCGGCGCTTCCCGGACGACCGTCTCCACGAGCGCCTCGCTCGCCTGCTTGAGGGCCACGTAGTGCCCGAAGCGCGCGGGATGCTCGGCGACGTAGGAGGACGACACGTAGGCCACCACACCGCCGCGCGCCCGCAGGGGCGGCAGGGCGGCCGCGAGCGGGGCCTGCACGAGCGCGAAGTTCTCCTGCAGGTAGCGGCCGAACTGGCCCGCGGAGTCAGGGCCAATCGCGAGCGGCGTGGGCGCGCCGCAGGCGTTCAGCACCAGCACGTCGAGACCGCCCGCCTGCGCCGTCACGTGCGCGATCGCTGCGGCGCACCACTCGGCATCTCCCGCATCGCCCTTCAGCGCCTCGATCTCGCACCCCACGCCCGCGAGCCGCTCGCGCAGCGACTGGGCGCCGGCCTCGTCGTGGTGGTAACTCACGAACACACGCGCCCCTGCCAGGGCCAACGCCGACGCCATGTCCGCGCCCAGGCCCCGGCTCCCGCCGATCACCAGCGCGACCTTGCCACGCACCGCGGCCTGGTCGGCCACCTGCGCCCGCAGCAGGCCGAGGTCGATGGCGACGGGACTGAAGCGCACGTAGCTGCGCAACTGGCAGGTCGCAAGCAGACGTCCATCGGCGGCCGCCACCTCGATGCGGGTGTCGAGCAACCGGAACGCCGGATCGACGCGCTCGATGCTGACGCGGTACAGGAGTTCGGCGTGCGCCTCGACCTCGGCGCCGAACCGGATCACGGCGCGGGTGAAGAGCGACCGCAGTCCCGGGACCTCCATGCCGACGACGTAACTGCAGAGCGCGTACACCTGCGCGTGCAGGGGCGCGACGGCGCTCCCCTCGAGGGCAGGCGGCGGGGCGCCGAGCGTGGCGTAGCGGCCGGTGTAATCGGCCAGTCGCTGGATGTCGTCGAGACTGCGATCAGCGGGTCGGCTCAGGACGGTGTCGGCGCTCGGGGCGCCCGACAGCCACGCCACGAGTGCGCCGAATCCGGCCGCCGCGTCGTCCGGCAGGGCCTTCAGCCTCAGGACAGGGGCTCCCGAGGGATCGGCCACGGTGACCAGCGTGGTCTGTCCGTCACGGGAGGCGGTTACCGGGCACGAGGCCTCGAGGCCCATGGCGCCCAGGAACTCGATGTCCACCGAGCGGGCGGCCTGTGCCGTCGTCCCGCTCTCGGCGAGGGCATGGACGACCGAGCACATCCCGTGCACGATCGACCGGCCGAAGAACGTGCCACGCCCGAACGCCGGGTCGACGTGGAGGGGGTTGTGGTCGCGGGACCAGGCGGCGAAACCGCTGACGTCGGCTCGACTGAAGTACATGCGTGCGCGTTTCCGGGCCCGAGTGCGTGCGGGCCTCCCGTTCAGGTCCTACAGGTCATCGGCCTCCCCTCCCCGAACTGGAGTACGGCAGAGGTCGGACCGTCCCCATTCTACTGCCCTCCCACCCGGCGCCACGTTACGATACGCCGATGTTGGCAGCGCGCGGGCGAACTGGAACGAGAGGCGTGCTGCTCCTCCTGGCCCTGGGCAGTCTCGGGTGTCGTCCCGAGGCGCACGCGTCGCAGGAGTCGCGGACGTGGCACGTTCGGGTCGACGCAGCCGCCGGCGGGCTCGGCACCGCAGCACACCCCTGGACCCGGATCGGCGACGCGCTGAACCGGGCGGAACCGGGCGACACCGTGGTGGTCGGGCCCGGCACGTACGCCGAACGCCTGCACACCGTCCGCGGCGGCACTCCCGCGCGGCCCATCCTCGTCCGCGCTGCCGACGCCGCTCGCCCGCCGATGGTGACTGCCCTCGGCCGTGTCGCGACCCTGGCCCATCCACACATCCACGTCGACGGGCTCATCCTCGATGGGCAATACGGCGAAGACGACACCGTTCGCGTGGCGGACGAGGCCAACAGCCTGGTCCTCCGGCGCGTCGAAGTCCGTCGTTCGGGGCGGGATTGCGTCGACATGGCCGGACCCTCCGACGTGCGGTTCGACGCCGTGCGCATCCACCACTGTCTCGACGCTCGAGGTGGCCGACGAGACGCCCACGGCATCGTCGCCGGGGCGGTGCGCCGCCTGGCGATTCGGCATGCCGAGATCCACACGTTCTCCGGTGACGGCATTCAGGTCGACCCCGGTCGCGCCGCGCCAGGGTGGAGCGACGTGACGATCGAGTCGTCGAGGATCTGGCTCGCGCCCCTGCCGGAACCGGCCAACGGCTTTGCGGCCGGCACGGTCCCTGGCGAAAACGCCCTCGACACCAAGACCATGGCTCGGGGCCCACGGGCCGCGTTGTACCTGCGCGATGTCGAGGCCTGGGGCTTCGAGGGGGGCCTGATTCGCAACATGGCGGCCTTCAACCTCAAGGAGCGCGTCGATGTCACCATCGACGGCGCGACGGTGCACCACAGCGAGATCGCGTTCCGCGTCCGCGGGGCAGGTGACGCCGGTGCCTCCGTCGACTTGCAGAACATCGTGCTGCATCACGTGGGCACCGGTATCCGGTACGAGGACGACGTCGCCCGGCTCCGTGTTCGTCACATGACCGCGGGCCGATCCGTCGGAGGACTGTTCCGGCGCGTGGCCACGCGCGACACGGTCCCTGTCGTGGACCACCTGTTGTTCCTTGGCCCCTCCTTGCCACCGGACGTCCGGGGCCGCGGTCTTGCGGTGGCCTCGTCGGCGTTCCTGGCGGCCGAGGACGACGACTACCGCCTGGTCGGCGGGAGTCCCGCGGTCGACGCCGCGAGAGGGCCGGTCGTCGCCTCCCGGGATCGGCGGGGCCTCTCGCGCCCTCAGGGTGCGGCCCCAGACCTCGGCGCACACGAATGGTGCCCCGACTGCCCCAGCGAGGAGACCCAGCGCCCCGCGGCCGGCACGCGACGCCCCTGAACGAGTCGATGTCGCCGCCGCGCGCGAGGTCGCCGATCCGTGACCGGCGCCGTGCTAGAGTCGCCGGCGGGTCATGGGGAGACGCGATCGTTGACCAGTCACGCAGGGGCGCAGGCCCGCAGCAGTCCGGTCCGGGTGATGCACCTGGTCTATTCGTTCGGCTTCGGCGGCATGGAGGTGGGGGTCGCCAAGCTGGCCAACGCCCTGGACCCCGCCACGGTTGCCGTGAGTATCTGCAGCGGCAAGCCGAGCGAGCAGCTCAAGTACAGGCTCCGACCCGAGGTGGGCTTCTTCGAACTGGGTCGGCGGCCGGGCAACGATCCGGGGCTGATCGTGCGTCTCGCCCGCGTCCTGCGCCGTGAGAGGCCCCACATCCTCCACACCCATGGCTGGGCCACGATCGTGGAGGGACTGCTCGCCGCCCGCCTGGCGAGCGTGCCGGTGCTGATCCACGGCGAGCACGGGACGCTCGAGTTGCGTCCCTTCAACCGCCGCGTCCAGCGATGGGCCTGGGGGCGCGCGACACGGGTGATCGCCGTGTCGTCCCGCCTGGCCGAGCGGATGGAACAGCACATCGGTTTTCCGGCGGCGCGGATCCACGTCATCCGCAACGGCGTCGACACGGTGCGTTTCACGCCTGCGCTCCGCCCGGAGGCGCGCGCCGAGTTCGGCTTCGGGCCGGACGACCTGGTGCTCGGCACGGCCGGGCGTCTCGTGCCCGTGAAGGACCAGGCCACCCTCCTGAGAGCGTGGGCCCTGCTGCGTCAGCGTGGTGTGCAGTTCACCGGGGTCATCGCGGGCCGGGGCGCCCTCAAGGACGAACTCGAAGGCCTGGCGGCGACGCTCGGCCTGGACAACGTGCGCTTCCTCGGCAATCGCCCCGACGTGGAGCGCGTCATGGCGGCGCTCGACGTCTTCATCCTGAGCTCGGTGTCCGAAGGGTTGTCCAACACCATCCAGGAAGCGATGGCCAGCGGACTGCCGGTGGTCGCCACGCACGTCGGCGGAGCCGATGAGCTCGTCGTGCCCGAGGAGACGGGCCTGCTGGTGCCCGCCAGTTCACCGGAGGCCATGGCCGACGCCCTGGCGCGCGTCGTCGCCGACCCGGCCAGACGGGTGCAGATGGGCCACGCGTCGCGCCACCGTGCCGAAGAGGTCTTCGCGCTCGACGGCATGGTACGCAACTACACGCAGATGTACCTCGACCTCGATCCGCGACGCGCGGGCGTCAGCGCCCGACGAGTGCCTTGAGGTCCTTGCCGAGCCGCAGGGTGCCGGTGGCGAGCACGTCGAACATCGCCGGGGTGAAGCCGCGCGTGATGTTCACCCGGTCAAGGGCCAGCGGCGGCGACAGCGTGTCGTTCAGCCCGCCGAACAGCTTGAACGCGGCGCGATAGCCCGCCCTGTCCAGGGCCCGCTGCTCGCGGGGGCCGAAGTCTCCCGGCCCGCCGTTCGGGTAGGCGAACGTGAGGCAGGGCTTCTGCAGCGCGTCCTCGATGGCGCGCCGCGAGTCGCCGACCTCGATCGCCAGTGCGGCCTCGTCCACCGTCGACATGATCGGATGGGACACGGTGTGCGAGCCGAACTCGATACCGGCCGCGTCCATGCGGCGCACCTCTTCCCAGGTCAGGAAGTCGTAGCGGTCCCGATCGCCCTCGAGCAACGGCGGGCGCCCGCACACGCGCTCCAGTTCGGCGAGGGCGCGGTCCCGATCGGCGGGCGGCATGCGCTTCATCCGCCCGAGCACCTTGCGCGCCGAATCGGCCCGTTGTCCGTCGCTTCCAAGGGGCAGTTCGGCGAGTTCCGGGAGCACCGCCGGCAAGCGCTCCAGCGTCGACAGGAAGACTGCGCGCTTGACGCGTTCGGTCCACAGCTGGGCGCCGGGAACGTCGAGGTGCCCGGTGGCCAGGAAGACCGTCGCCGGGATGCCGTACGTCCGAAGGATGGGCCCAGCGAATCTGTAATTGTTGGCGAACCCGTCGTCGAAGGTCACCGCGAGGGCACGTTCGGGGAGGGGCTCACCGTTCTCGAGGGCGCGCACCACCTGCGACAGGCTCACGGGCGTGTAGTAGCGGCGCACGCGCGCCATCTGCCACTCGAACGCGGAACACGCCACGAAGTTGCCGCACAGGAAATGGTCCCGATCATCGGCCGTGGGCAGCACGCCGTGGTAGGTGATGACCACGAGCGACCGACGCCGGAGCGTCCTGGCGAGCGCCAGCGCGCCACTGCCCTTGAGGACGGAGAACAACAGGTGCTTCATGCCGGTGCTGCCTCGGGTTCGCGGCCGGCCTCGGTGGCCCAGGGATGGTCGCCATCGGAGTCGCCCCTGGTGAGGAACCATCCGTCGGTGGAGAGCAGGCGCGCCCGGACGTCGGCCGCGACGCCTGGCGCCGACACCCGCAGGTGGCGCGTGAGCCCTCCCCGCAGCCAGCCGCTGCGGAGCAGGACCCGCTCGAGCGGGGGCGACAGCACGTCGAACTCCAGCACTGCGACACTCTGCGCACGCGCGTCGCCGATGACGGCGGCGAGCAGCGCCCGCACCGCGCCCGGATCGCTCCATGGCACGACCATGTCCAGAATCCAGCCGCGCGCGTACGCATGCGAGCGCTCCGGCGGCAGACGCGTCCACACGCACACGCCACGGACGTCGCCACGCGCATCGACGATCTCGAGCCGGCGAGGCTCGACGCCGGGCTGTTCGACGTACTTCCAGTTCAGGTACGACGCGTCACGGACCACCGCACACGCGTGCTGCGCCTCGACGGCGCTCCACAGCGCGTCGTGGGCCGGACCGAAGCGGTCGACCGGGCAGCTGGTGAACGCGCTGGCAGGCCTCGCCCAGAGGCCGCACACGTGCGTCCAGAGCGAGGCGCCCCACGCGACGCCCGCGCGCACGACTTCCTGACGCAGCCGCCCTCTGAAGGCCGTCTGCGGATCGATCACCAGCGACCAGCTCCGCATGCTGGCGACGGGTTGCCAACCGCAGCGGTCCTGCAGGGTTCTGATCTGGCCCGTCTGGCCCAGGGAGAGGCCCACGGGCAGGTCCCGCGTGGCCCGGGCCACGAGGGCGCCGCCAACGCCGCGGCCCCGCACGTCGGGCAGGACGACCGTGTCCACCAGCCAGCCGGCGATCAGGCTGTCGTGGCCGCACCTGAGGCGAACGAGCATCGCGCCACGCTGGCCGAACATGCCGGCGTCCGTGCGATGGAACCAGACCGCCGGCCGCTCATGCAGGCGGCTCGCCGACCCCAGGAACATCCAGTCCCAGCGAGAAGCCAGCCAGGCGCGGCGACGGCGGGGGTAGGCCTGCGGTTGAAACGCCAGCGCTTCAGCGTGTAACGAGGCGTCGTAGGCGAGGATACCGCCATCTTCTGTTGCCGGAACCATGGTCGTCCATCCGGGATTGCCGGAGTCCCCCAGTGTAGCTCGCCGGCTCCGCACATGCCGCGACAGGTCGTATCGGACGTCAAGGCAGAGGTACACTCTGGGCGGTGCTGGCCCTCCCGGACCGACAATCGACAAGTAGTCAGGAGAACATCAATGGTCGCGAGCGCGTTCGTGCTTGGCCTTTTCGATACCGGTGTGGCCGTTGTTCGTGCACTTGGCAGGCAAGACATCGAGGTGCACGGGTTCGAGGCGCGGCCGGAGCTCCCGGGCTTCGCCAGCGGCTACTGCCGGAGCGAAGTCTGTCCGTCGCCGATGACACACGCCCCGGACCTGGTCGAGTTTCTCCGCTCGAGGGCTCAACGGCTGTCTGTTCCGCCCATCGTCTATCCGACCTCCGATGCCTTCGTGAGCTTCGTGTCCGCCAACCGCGAGGCACTGGAGCCGTGCATGCGCCTGGCCCTGCCCGACCGCGACACCGTCGAGACGGCCATGGACAAGTCGAAGCAGTACGCACTGGCCCGGCGCGTCGGCGTGCCCATCGCCGACACCCACTCGCCGACGTCGCTACAAGAGGTCATCGCGCTCGCGCCGAGCCTCACCTATCCGGTGATCGTGAAGCCCGCCGTCGGGCACGTCTGGCGACACACGTACCGACGCGACAAGGCGCTGCGCGTGGAAGGACCCGATGCACTCGTGGGCCTGTTCAAGGACGTGTTCGCTGCCGGCCAGTCCGCGCTGATCCAGAGCCTGATCGTCGGCCCCAACACCAATCACTGCAAGGTCTGCGCATACTACGGGCAGGACGGCACGCCGCTGGCCGTGCTGCTCATGCGGAAGATTCGGCAGTATCCCGTCGATTTCGGCGTGGGGACGCTGATGGAAACCGTCAATGATCCGGAACTGCGGGCGTTGGGCCTGCGCTTCTTCGACGCGATCGGGTGGCGTGGGCCAGGCTCGATCGAGTTCAAGCGAGACGAACGCGACGGTGTCTGGCGGATGATCGAGCTCAACCCACGCCTCTGGCAGCAGAACGGTCTGGCTGCCGCGGCGGGCATGAACTTCCCTCTCGTGCAACACCGGGACTTCGAGGGCCATGCGGTCCCGACCGAGTCCTACCGCGCCGGGGCTCGATGGCTGGACGAGTTCCGCGACCTGCAGAGCGTGTGGGCTCACCGCACTCTCGGACGATTCGGGATGCGCGACTGGGTCGGATCCCTCAAGGGCGTCGGGTGCTTCGCCCTCTGGGCCGATGACGACCCGGGACCGTTCGGACGGGCCCTGGCCGCACGTACTCGGGCCCAGATCGGCAAGCGAGTCTCCCGGTGGCAACAGCTGCCGTCCCTGGGTGCGGACTAGGTGACTGTCACCGCAGCCGTCCCATGGAGGAACGCTGCCGAGCAGCTGGCACGGCGCCTGCGCGACCGCTGGAGATACGGTCGTCCGCCGGAGCGTGCGCCCTGGGCCGGCAGCGGCCTGCGCATCCTGGCGGAGGCGCCGGGCTCCTTCACGGCTGCCTCCTGGCACGAGGCGTTCACGGCCCTGTCCGGGGAGGTGGCCATCGACCTCCGGGTGTCGCGGCACCCGGAAGAACGCGACCTCCTGCTCCCCGACGCGGACGTGTACCTGACGGGCAGCGTCTCGTCCCGGATCCTGGCGTCGGCCCGTCGCCTCCGCCTGCTCCATGTCTTGTCGGCGGGCGCTGACGCCGCTCGCCGGATGGCGCCGCGGGACAACCTCGTGATCTGCACGGCCGCCGGCGTCGCGGCCCGCGGTTTGGCCGAACACGCCCTGGGGCTGATGCTGGCCTTCACGCGTCAGCTTCCCGGCGCGGTTCTTCGGCAGCGCACGTGGACATGGCATGCACCTGCGCGAGAACGGCGGCCGCTGGAACTGCGCGGCCGCACGGTGGCGGTCCTTGGCCTTGGCAGCGCAGGTCGAACCCTCTGTGCCCTGCTGCACCCGTTCGAGGTCGAACTCGTGACGTGGGATGGTCGCGACCAGCCACCGTCACCGCCTGGCGGCGTCCGGTCGATGCCGACCTTGCACGCGGCTCTCGGGGGCGCGGATTTCGTCGTGTTGTGTCTGCCAGACACTCCCGCAACCCGAGGTCTGATGGACGGGTCGGCCCTTGCCGCCATGAAGGAGGGCGCGGTCCTCATCAACGTCAGCCGAGGCAGCCTCGTCGATCACCGCGCGCTGGCGGCAGCCCTGCGCGCAGGCCACCTCGGAGGCGCCGGTCTCGACGTGCTGGACCGCGAACCGCCGGGGCGAGGGCATCCGTTACGCGGCTGCCCCAATCTGATCATCACCCCGCACATCGCGGGCAACATGCATGCGTACCGGAAGGACATTCAGGCCCGCTGCGTCGCCAACGTGCGACGGCTGGCGATGGGCGAGCCACTGCTCGGTGTCCTCGCCACGGAGCGGGAGTCGCCGCGCGACTGAGACGGGGACTTACTTGGTCAACGAGGCCAGGGCCGCGCGCACGAGTGCGAACGCCGGGGTCTCTTCGACGGCACGACCTCTCGAAGGCCCGGTCTGCTCCGCGAAGACCAGCGTGAGCGGCCTGCGGCCAGTCAGCATGGCCTCAGGCACGACCTTGAGTTGGAACACGTACGGGTTCCCCACGGTCTCTCGACCGTACAGCAGCGCATAGACCACCAGGCCGTCCGGGTCGCCCTCCAGCACGTGCAGGACCACCGGCCCGGCCGCTCCCCCCGCTTCGACGAGGCGTTCCTCAGGGTAGTCGCGTTCGGACAGCGCCAGTTCGGGATGATGGTACAAGCGCTTCATGTCGTACGACCGAGCGACCATCAACTGAACGCTGTCGTCACCGCTGCGGCTGTACGAGCGCTCGACCCAGTCATCCGTGTCGAACTCCCGCCTGACGGCATTGGGCCGACGCCCGGTCGGCGTCGACGAGTAGCCCTCCAGTGACGTTGGCAATTGCTCGACCACCGGGGGCGCCTCGACGACCTTGCGGCCGACGTACGAGTTGACGACGGTCGGCACCAGGGCCAGCGCGAGCAGGACCAGGACGGGCGTGGCGTAGCGCGACGAGAGCACGGTCATGACGGGTGAGTCGCGGGCGCGGCCGCGTCGCTGGCGGTCCGCGGGGGCGTCCCGAGCCAGAAGATGAGAGGCAGCGCGAGCACGAACGTCAGGATGCCCGACCCTTCGTGCAGCCACGTTTCCAGCACCTCGTCGCCGTAGACGCGCACCAGCACCACCAGCAGCGACACGCGGAGGATGTTGGCGGCGATGGCAATCGGCGCCGCCGCGACCACCACGAGGAGGCGCCGCCAGACCACGGGACAGAAGTAGGCCGTGAGCAGGGCCACCGTCATCGCAGCGTAGAGGGTCGAGAACCCGCTGCACGCATCGGCGACGAACAAGCGCGACTCACCGCTGTGCAGCGTCAGTCCTTCCCGGAACAGCGGCACACCGACCAACGGCACGAGATGCTCGACGCCGGCCGCCGTGAGATGCCGCAGCGCCAGGTGCAGCCGCTCGGTCACCCCGAGCGGAATGGGCAGCATGAAGGCGAGGAACAGGAGCGGGAACAGGATCGCTCGCGCGCGTGACGGGCCGAGGAAGAGCCACGCCAGTCCCGGCGCCGCCACCACGATCGAGGCGGCCGACAACAACTGCGTGTGCATCGCCCCGTCGATGATCTGCATCAGGAGCGCGGGGATGAGCCACACGAACCCCCACGCGCTGCCCTCCTCCGGCGGTCCCTCGAAGCGCTCCAGTTCGTCGCGGACGAAGTAGGCCACGACCACCGGGATCAGCATCCCGTGCGCGTTGTGCCACACGCTCATCGTCCAGCGCTCCCACAGCCACGCCAGGGTGGGCGCGTAGAGCGCGACGACGGCAGCCAGGACGAGCCAGAGGCGTACATCCGCCATGGGGCGGGTACGGACGGAACTGGGCACGGTGAGCGTCCCGGCCATCTCAGTCGCCGGTCGCGGGCAGCGCCGCGAGCGCCTTGCGGGCCGCGTCAGTCCCGGCGAACGGTCGCGCGACGGCCTTCTGCAGGGCCGCGCGAGCCTTCGCCACGTCCCCGCTGCCGCGGTAGGCCTCACCCAGGTGGTACTGGTACTCGGGGTTCTCCGGCTCCTTGGCCACGGCATCGGCCAGCTCACGGATGGCTTGCGGGTATTGCTGCTTCTTGACGTAGATCCAGCCGAGCGTGTCGGCGACCGCCGGCTCGTTCGGCAGGCGTCGGCGAGCCGTCTGCGCGAGTTGCAGGGCCACGTCGATGTTGCCGCCGCGTTCGGCGTACAGCCACGCGAGGTTGTTGGCCGCCACCGGCGCTTCCCTGTCGATCTCGATGACCCGCTCGTAGCGCTTCTGCGCCTCGTCGAGCCGGTTCATGCTCTGCAACAGCATCGCCGCGACGGTGTGCGGTCCGACGGCGGTGGGCTGTTGCCGGCTCAGCGCCTCGTATTCCTTCAGCGCCTGCTCGGTCTTGTTCTGCATCAGGTACAGCTGCCCGAGCAGGCCGTACGTCTCGAGGTTGTTGTTGTCGAGCTCCAGGACCCGCCGCAGCGCGGCTTCCGCCTTGTCGAAGCTGCGCACCGCCATGTACGAGCGCGAGGCAATCTGCAGGTACCTGACGTTGTCGGGCTCCTTGGCCACCAGCGCTTCCATGCGAGCCACGGCCTGCTCCGGCTTGCGCTCACCGACGTCGAGGACCGCGAGGCCCTCCACGCCGTCGATCTGCCCCGGCTGCAGTTGCAGCGCCCGCTCGAACGCCTGCCTGGCCCCGGCCGCGTCACGTTGCAGGAGGCGCAGGGACCCGAGCTGACTCCACACGATCGCGACATCCGGGAACTGCTTCTGCAACGGCACCATCGTCGCCGCGGCCGCCTGCAGGTCGCCCGACGCCATCTGGGTGCGCGCCACCATCAGGTGCGCCGTTGGATCCTGCGGGGCATTGCGCAGTGCATCCTCGGCAGCCACCAGCGCGGCCGGGTACTCGCGCTGCCTCAACAGCGCATTGGCGAGCTGGAGGTGAATCGCGGCGGCCTTCGGATTGAGTCGCACCGCCTCGCGCAGGCTCTTGACGCCCTCGGCCAGCATGTTCAGGTCCAGCTCGACCAGGCCTCGCTCGTAGAGCGCCGCCACCGATTCGGGCTGCGCCGTCGTGGCAGCGGTGGCCGACACGAGCGCCTCCTTGGCCTTGCCTTCAGCCCGCTGGATGCGCGACTTCACAAGCAGCGCCTCGACCGATTTCGGGTTCTGCTTGAGCACCTCGTCGATGAGCCGAAAGGCCTCCGTGGGATTCCTCTCGCCGAACGCGATCCCGGCCAGCTTCAGCTGCCCCGGCTCGAAGCCGTCCTTCTGCTTGGAGACGGCGGTGTAGATGTCGCGCGCTTCCTTCACCCGCTCGAGACGGAGGTAGTAGTCGCCGAGCGCCACCTGGGCCGCCACGTCTTTCGGGTCGGACGCAAGCACCTTGAGGTACGGCTCGGCGGCCGCCGCGTTGCCCGTGGCCAGATTGAACGTCGCCAGGGCGCGATTGACGAGCTTGTTGGACGGCTCGAGCTTGGCGGCCGCCTGCAGTTCCGCCACGGCTTCGTCGCGACGGTTGGTGCTCCAGAGGAAATTGGCCAGGGCCAGCCGCGCGGGGACCGCGTTGGGCTGCACCTCGACGGCTTTGCGGAAGGTGGCCTCGGCGACCTCCCGGTCCCCCTTGGCGAGTTGGATGGCCCCGAGTGCCGTATAGCCGCGGCTCTCCGTCGGCGAGAGTGCGACCGCCTCCTCGAGTTCCTTCAGCGCGCCGTCGATGTCCTTGGACCCGGCCGTCGCGTTTCCGAGCAGGATGCGCGCGTCCAGGCTCTTGGGGTCGGCCGCCAGGGCCTTCTCCGCACGGGACTTCGCATCCTCGAAGCGGCCCCCGAGCAGCATGATGTTGCCGGCCTTGATCTGCGCGTCGGCACTCCCGGGCAGCAGGTCCGCCGCGCGCACGTACTCCTGCACCGCTCGACGCGTGTCGCCCGTCTCTGCATAGGCTTCGGCCAGCTTGAGGCGCGCTTCCCCGAACTTCGGGTCTGCCTTCAGCGCGTTGCGCAACTGGACGATGGCGTCGTTGTACTTCTTCTCTGCCATCAACCGGGTCGCGCTGTCGAAATACTCCTGGCGCGCCACGGCGGGGTCCTTCGAACACCCGACGGCGACCGTCAGCAGCAGCAAGACGCACCCGAATCCTGCGGTCATCCTCGACATCATCTGCACCTGCGACTCCTTCGCGCTGTTCGTGTCACCACACTATATCGTGGCTGTCCCACCACGATCGGCCGCGGACCAGTGGCGTGGCCAGATGCCATGGCGCCACCCGTTGCTCGCCATCGCGGCCAGCTCGTATACGACATATCGGCGGTCGTACCGCGCGCTCCACCACGGCCACGCGATTCCCTCTGCCGCCGGACACGGCTCGACACCGACATCCGCCAGCCAGTCCGCCGCCGAGAGCAGTCCGATCACGCGACGCGTGTGGTACGGCGACGTCACCACGAGGACACGCCGCACGCCGTGCGCCCGGGCCCATGCTTTCGCCGCTTCGAGTTCGTCGAACGTGTTCCTCACCCGAGGCTCGATGACCCGGACCCGGACAGCGGCCACGCCGAGTACCCCGAGCGCTGCCGTGCGCTGTGAGCAGTCCTGACAGTTGAACGGGGTCGCCTCGACGGGTTCGGTGAGCCAGACCTGGGCACCGGACCAGAGACGGGCCAGCCGAGCCGCATGTGGCAGGCGCTCGTGTTCATGACTGCCCAGCACGAGGATGGCCTCTGGCGCCCCGACCGTGCGGGCGCGCACCAGCCAGGGCCCGAGCGGCAGGCTGGCGACGAGCAGCACCGCCACCGCGGCGATCAGCCAGGCCGCCTGGCGCCGGCGCGGCACAGACCACCGCCTCACGGACGGGGCGCAGCGCTGGCGACGGGCCCGAAGGCGGCGAGGAGCGGGGCGGATTCCGGCCGCTCCCCGACCTTGGCGTCGAGCGTCCCCGCCTCCTGCCATTCCTGCCGCGCGCGATCCTGCGTGCCCTGCTTCAGCAGCACCAGGGCCAGGTGCACGCGGGCGTCCACGAGCCTCGGCGCACGCCTGACCGACTCCTGCAGCACGCGCTGCGCCTCCTCGAGTTGACCGTCCTGATAGAGCACCCAGCCGAGCGTGTCGGCCACCGACGGCTCGCCGCGGCTCCGCTCGTACGCCTTCCTCGCCAACTGGAGCGCCTCCGCCCGCCCGTCACTGCTCGACGCGAGGACGTAGGCCAGGTTGTTGCTCATCACCACATCGTCTGGCGCCACCGCCAGCACGGCACGATAGGCCTCGATGGCTTCGGCCCGCTCGGCGACGGGGTCCAGGCTGAGCCCCAGCAACTGGCGCGCCGCCAGATCGTCAGGGTGCGTCGCCAGCCACGAGCGGAGCAACTCGAGCGCACGCGGCCGCTGCTGCTGCGCCAGACGAGCGCCCACCGCTACCAGAAGCCCGGCGGCCTCGTTCGTGCGAGCCCTGCCCTGTCGCCGCCATTGGTCGACACGCCGATCGAACATGGGGCGGGTCAGGCCCGAGGTCTCTTCCCGTTCGAGCGTGACCGGCGGCGGCTCCTCACCGAAGGGTCGGCACAGGGGGTCTCCGAGCACCACCGTTCGCCACCCCAGATACTTCGTCGCGAGTCCGAAGGCCTCGCCGAGCGAGCGGCCCGCGAGGTAGGCGGGCAGAAAGACGTGCGGCCGGGCCACGCCGTCGAGATAGGGGTCGGCGACGGCGCCTGCCCACCCGGTCACGCCAGCGCGCACCCAGTCGCCGGCCAACCAGTCGCCGGAGCCCTCGTGTCGCCCCTCGCGTTGCGCCGGACCACCCGGCTGCCAGCCAGCGGCCGGCTCCTTGAACGTGCGCACATCGCTGCCCGACATGCTGGCGCCGATCCCGCCAGGCGCGAAGGCCACCGGCGGCGTCCGGCTGCGCAGCGCCGTGTCGGCCGCGCCCCAGGCGAAATACCCGATGACGGGAGCTCCCCCCGACACCGCCGTCGCCGTCTGGTCGAGGTCGACGACCCGAACCGGTTGCCCGCCCCGCAGGCGCTCGGCGGCCGCCGGCCACCACTGGTGCTCGGGCCCGGCTCCGGGTGGCCGGGCATCGAGGACGACGCGCACCTGCGCGGGCGCCGGACCACATCGACCGACCAGCGCCAGGGCGTCCTCCGGCGTGAAGCCGTCGAGGCGACTGACGAGATAGAGATCATGACGGGCCCGATCGAAGGCCGGCCAGACGCCATCGGCTGTCGGCCGTTCGATGAACAACGGGTTCGGGATGGGACCGGGGCCGACGGTCGCGCCCGTCAGGCGACGGTAGAGCAGGGCCAGGTTGGAGTCGACGCTGCCGAGAGGCATCCGCCCCTGCGGCTCGGCCCCCACCTTCAGCGGCACGCCGCGGGTGAGGACGATGTGGATGATGTCGTCGTGGGCGGCCCGGGTCTCGATCCACCCCCTGATCGGCGCTTCGATGCGCGCCGCGTAGTCAGCCCTCGACACGACGTCGGTCACTGGGACGTCGATGACGACCACGTGGTCGGCCGGCACGTCACGGCGGGTCCTGTACGCGTCGGCCACCGCGGCGCCGTCAGGCGCCTGTCGGTTGACCACCAGCAGGACGTCGCGACGGGCCGCGTCGGCAGTGCCCGAGGCGCACAGCAGGCACGCGAACGTCAGGCCACACAGAGTACGCAGGGACATGAGCCTCCAGGGCGGACAGGCCCGCCTCCTGCCTACGATAGCGCAGCGGGGACGCTCCCTCAGCCGCCGCTCGTCTCGGCGGCCTCGTAATCGTCAGCCGCGTCCGGTGGCTCCAGTTCGGTCCTGGTGTGTTGGTAGACTGTGTTGCTGGCTGTCTTGATGCGGATGGTGTAGGCGATGGGCATCAGGCCGAGCATCGGCTTCAGCGCTTCGAGCAGCGCCGGGGCGAGCCGGTCCTCATCGTCAGGGGTGAGCGAGGAAATGAAGTGGATGTCCATTGCGTATGGCCGCGGCAATAAGGTAAGCAAAGTGCGTACCGCAATGCCCCGTGGACACCAATCGTTGGCTTTCGCTAGCATTTGCGCGCCCGCTGGGATGATGAACCGATCACAGGTCTCCATCGGCGCCAACTAAAGTCACCATGACAAATACCTTCACCCCAGAGGCGCGGCAAGGCGACTCGCAGGCGGGTCACGAGACTGGCTTGTCCGGCATCATCCTCGCCGGCGGATCGGGGACCCGGCTCTACCCCGTCACGCGTGGGGTGTGCAAGCAGTTGGTCCCGGTCTACAACAAGCCCATGATCTATTACCCGCTGGCGACCCTCATGCTGGCGGGCATCCGCGACATCCTGATCATCACGACCCCGGAGGACGCCGGCAGCTTCGCCCGTCTGCTGGGCGACGGGGCCGAACTCGGCATCACGCTCCGCTACGCCGTCCAGCCCAGTCCCGACGGCCTGGCCCAGGCCTTCCTCATCGGGCGCGACTTCGTGGGCACCCGGCGCGTCGCCCTGGCCCTCGGCGACAACATCTTCTATGGGCACGGCCTGCCCGACGTGCTGCAAGCCGCCGCGGCGCGCACGGCCGGGGCCACCGTGTTCGGCTACGAGGTCCGCGACCCCGAGCGCTACGGCGTCGTCGAGTTCGGACCGGACGGGCGCGCGCTGAGCCTCGAGGAGAAACCCGCCGCGCCCCGGTCCAACTGGGCCGTCACCGGCCTGTACTTCTACGACAACGCGGTCCTGGACATCGCGGCGGACCTGAAGCCGTCGCCGCGCGGCGAACTCGAGATCACCGACGTGAACCGGGTGTACCTGGAACGCGGCGCGCTGCATGTCGAGCGCTTCGGGCGCGGCTACGCGTGGCTGGACACGGGCACGCACGAGTCGCTGCTCCAGGCGTCGCTGTTCGTCCAGACCATCGAGGAACGGCAGGGCCTCATGCTGGCCTGCGTCGAGGAGATCGCCTGGCGGATGGGTTACATCGATGCCGCGCAGGTCGAGCGCATCGCGTCGCCGATGCGCAAGAACTCGTACGGCCAGTACCTGCTGCGCCTGGTGGCGCAGGGGCGCTGACCATGCAGGTCCTCACCACGGCGCTGCCGGGCGTCCTCATCATCGAACCGCGCGTGTTCCGCGACGAGCGCGGCTTCTTCCTCGAGACCTACCACGCGGCCCGGTACGCCGAGGCCGGCCTCGCCCTCCCCTTCGTGCAAGACAACCACTCGCGGTCCCGCAAGGGCACGCTGCGCGGGCTGCACTTCCAGCGCACCCGCCCCCAGGGCAAGCTGGTGCGGGCCATCGAGGGCGCGATCTACGACGTGGCCGCCGACGTGACGCCAGGCTCACCGACCTACGGGCAGTGGGTGGGCGTGACGCTCTCGGCCGACGACTTCCGGCAGATCTACGTGCCTCCAGGTTACGCCCACGGGTTCTGCGTGATCAGCGACGTCGCGCAGGTCGAGTACAAGTGCACCGACGTCTACGACCCGACCGACGAGGGCGGCGTGATGTGGAACGATCCCGTGCTCGGCATCCCGTGGCCCATCGACGTCCCCGTGCTGTCGGACCGCGACACGCGCCACCCGCCGCTCCCGCTCGCTGGCCGCTGACGTCAGGTTTCGTTTGCCGCGCTTCCTGACGTCGGACGACAATAGCGACCAGCCGTGCCTGCCCCTGCCCGCCCCGTGAACGCGATGTCCATCGACGTGGAGGAGTACTTCCACGCGAGCGCCCTCGAGGCCGTGGCCCCGCGCGATCGGTGGGACTCGCTGCCGAGTCGCGTGGTGCCGACCACGCAGGCGCTCCTCGAGCTCTTCGCGTCCCGGCGGATGACCGCGACCTTCTTCGTCCTGGGGTGGGTGGCCGACCGCTATCCGGGCCTCGTCCGCGAGATCGCGGCGGCCGGCCACGAAGTCGCCTCGCACGGCTACTGGCACCAGATCGTCTACAGCCTGTCGCCCGAGGCGTTCCGCGACGATGTGCGGCGCAGCAAGCAGGTCCTGGAGGACCTCGCGGGGACCGCGGTGCAGGGGTACCGCGCGCCGAGCTTCAGCATCACCAGGCAGTCGCTGTGGGCCCTCGACATCCTGCTCGAGGAGGGCTACACGTACGACGCGAGCGTGTTCCCCGTCCATCACGATCGCTACGGGATCCCTGATGCCCCGCGGCACGCCTACACGCTCACGCGGCCAGCCGGCACGCTGCAGGAAGTCCCGCCCTCGACGGTCCATGTCGCTGGCCAGAACCTGGCCGTCGCCGGCGGCGGGTACTTCCGGCTCCTACCGTACGGGTGGACCCGCGCCGGCATCCGGCGCCTGAACACGCATGAGGGCCGGTCGGCCATCTTCTACCTGCACCCGTGGGAGATCGACACCGAGCAACCCCGCCTGCCGGTCGGACTCGCCACACGGCTGCGCCACTACGGCAACCTGGGGCGCACGATGGGCCGACTCACCCGCCTGATCGACGAGTTCCCGTTCACCACGGTCGCCGACGTCGTCGCGACCATGGGCCCCCTGCCCACGCACACGCTCGCCTGAGGCGCCCGCCGCGCTGGCGGCAGCGGCCTCACGCAGGCGCGCCGGCCAGCACTGCCACGATCCGCTCGGAGGCCCGGCCATCCCAGTACTCCGGGATGCGCGCACCGCGGCGTCCCTGCAGTGCGGCGTCGACCGCCGCCGGGACCGCCGCCGCACTCGTCCCGAGCAGCACGTTGGTGCCCTCGGTAACGGTGATGGGGCGCTCGGTGGAATCACGGAACGTCAGGCAGGGCACGCCCAGCGCCGTCGTCTCTTCCTGGATCCCCCCCGAGTCGGTGAACACGAGTGCCGCGTGGTCCATGAGGCACAGGAAGTCGAGATAGCCCTGGGGCTCGACGACCTGCACGCCCGGCAGCGACGTCACGCGCTCCAGCAGCCCGAACTGCTGCAACTTGCTCGACGTGCGGGGGTGGAAGGGGATCACGGTCGGCAGGCGCGCCGCCACGGCCTCGATGGCCTGCACGGTGTTGGCCGCCGCCTCCAGGGTGTCCACGTTGCTCGGGCGATGCAGCGTGATGATCGCGTACTGCTTCGGCGCGAGCCCGAGGGTGGCCAGCACCGGCCGGGCCGCCGCCGCCGCGCGATGCGTGACCAGCGTGTCGATCATCACGTTGCCGACGAAGTGGACCCGCGCGGGCTCGATGCCCTCGGCCACCAGGTTGTCGAGCGCCGACCGCTCGCTGGTGAACAGCCAGTCCGAGATCTGGTCGGTCAGGATCCGGTTGACCTCTTCGGGCATCTGCCGATCACGGCTGCGCAGGCCGGCCTCCACGTGGGCCACGCGGATGTTGCGCTTGGCCGCGACGAGCGCACAGGCGATCGTCGAGTTGACGTCGCCCACCACGAGCACGACGTCGGCCGGATGCTGGTCCAGGTCGGCGTCGAACAGCTCCATGACACGCGCCGTCTGCACCGCGTGCGAGCCGGATCCGACACCGAGATAGGCATCAGGTTGCGGCAGGCCCAGTTCCCGGAAGAACAGCGTCGACATCCGCTCGTCGTAGTGCTGCCCGGTGTGGACGAGGCGGGCGGCGATGGTGTCGAACGGTCGCATGGCCGCGAGGATCGGGGCGACCTTCATGAAGTTGGGCCTGGCGCCCACGATGCACGTCACACGCATTGGTCGGTCTGTCCTGCGCCGAGGCAGGTGGGGCTCGGCGCGCGACCACTGTAACCCAGCGCGGCGGCGGAACCGGCCGGGCCGCCACGCGGCCGCGCTGTCCCGGACGCCATGCCGGGCGCCATGCTCCACGGATCTCCCCACCTCTGGTACCCTTGGGGCGCGCGTGGCCCCGTGCCCGCGAGTCGATCCCCAGACGCCAATCGTCCATGAATCAGCAACTGCTTTCGCGCATCAGCGACCGGTCGGCGGTCGTCGGCATCATCGGCCAGGGCTACGTCGGACTGCCTCTCGCGCTCGTCTTCGAGGAAGCGGGCTTCACCGTCCGCGGCTTCGACCTCGACCCGAAGAAGGTCGACGCCCTCAATCGCGGCGAGTCCTACATCCGTCACATCGGCGGGGATCGCGTCAAGGCGTCGATCGACCGGGGGCGGTTCTCCGCCACGACCGACTTCGACCAGTTGCGCGACTGCGACGCCATCCTGATCTGCGTGCCGACCCCGCTCGGTACGCACCGGGAACCCGACCTGTCGTACATCCACAACACGGCCAAGGCCATCGCCCCGCGCCTGCGCAAGGGCCAGTTGGTCGTCCTCGAGTCGACCACCTACCCCGGGACGACCGACGAGGAGGTCCTGCCCCTCCTCGAGACCACCGGCCTGAAGTGCCCCGACGATTTCCTCCTGGCGTTCTCGCCGGAACGCGAGGATCCGGGCAACGCGCACTTCAACACCAAGACGATTCCCAAGGTCGTCGGCGGCGTCAACGAGCCCTCGACCGACGCGGCCGTGGCCCTCTACGCCGCTGGCGTCGACAAGGTCGTGGCCGTCTCCTCGGCCCGCGTGGCCGAGTCGTCCAAGTTGCTCGAGAACGTCTTCCGCTCGATCAACATCGCGCTGGTCAACGAGCTCAAGATCACCTTCGACCGCATGGGCATCAACGTGTGGGAAGTGATCGAGGCGGCCAAGACCAAGCCGTTCGGCTTCACGCCGTTCTACCCGGGCCCCGGTCTCGGCGGTCACTGCATCCCGCTCGATCCCTTCTACCTGTCGTGGAAGGCCTCCGAGTACGGCATGTGGACCCGGTTCATCGAACTGGCCGGCGAGGTCAACACCTCGATGCCGCGCTACGTGGTCAGCAAGGTCGCCGACGCCCTGAACGACGCCGAGAAGAGCGTGAAGGGCTCACGCATTCTCGTGCTCGGCCTCAGCTACAAGGAGAACATCGACGACGACCGCGAGTCGCCGTCGTACGAGCTGATCGAGTACCTGCAGGACAAGGGCGCGCACGTCGACTACTGCGATCCCTACTTCCCGCACGCCCGGCACGGGCGCCGGCACTCGCTGAACCTCTCGTCGGTGCCGTGCGACAACGCGACGTTCCGCAGCTACGATGCGCTGCTCGTCTCGACCGCTCACACCCAGTTCAAGGACGCGGCACTGTACGAAGGTGTGTCTCTGGTGATCGACACGCGCAACATCGTCAAGGCCAACCCGGCCGGGCCCGTCACCGTCGTCCGCGCCTAGCCAGGCGCCGGCAGCAGGGCGCGACGGGCGGTCAGCCGTCCGTCGCGCGAATCTCCCCGCCGCAGGTCATCCCGGGCAGGCCCCGGAACTCCACCCGGTCCCCGTCCTCGAGGAACCGGCGCGTCTCCCCGGACGACAGCGCCAGCGGCTCGGTCCCCCGCCAGGTCCGCTCCAGCAGGCAGCCCCGCGCGCCCGGACGTGCCCCCGAGACGGTCCCGGTCCCCAGCAGGTCGCCGGGTCGCAGGTTGCAGCCATTGCTCGTGTGGTGCGCCACCAGTTGCGCCGGCGTCCACAGCAGGTCACGCATGTTACTCGCGCTGACGTGCTCGGGCTGGTGCTCGAGATCGCGCATGCGAGCGGTCTGCAGCGTGACCTCGAGGTCGAGATCGATCGCCCCGCGCGCCTGATCGTCGGCATCCCAGAGGTACGACAGCACGGGCGGATCGTCGACGTCGCGAGGTGCCGAGGCAACGCGACGCGGCGCCAGCGCCTCGAGCGGCACCACCCACGCCGAGATCGACGTCGCGAAGTTCTTGGCGAGGAACGGCCCGAGCGGCTGGTACTCCCAGGCCTGGACGTCGCGCGCCGACCAGTCGTTCAGCAACACCACCCCGAACACGCGCTCCAGCGCCCGTGCAATCGGGACCGGCTCGCCGAGCGTGTTCTCGCCGCCAATCACGAGGCCGACCTCGAGTTCGTAGTCGAGGCGCTGCGACGGGCCGAACACCGGCGCGGCCGCCCCAGGCGGTAGCCACTGCCCCGCCGGGCGCCGCACCGGCGTGCCGCTCACGACAATGGACGACGCCCGGCCGTGATAGCCGATCGGCACATGGACGTAGTTCGGGAACAGCGGCTGGTCTGGTCGCAGCATCGTGCCGACGTTGGTGGCGTGATGGCGCGACGCGTAGAAGTCCGTATAGTCACCCACGGCGACCGGCAGGTGCATCGACGCCGCCCCGGTCGGCACGAGACATTCGCGGACGAGGTCGCGGGCGCCCCGCCATCCACCGGCATCGTCGACGAGCAGCGCGTACACGCGATGGCGTAACGAGGTCCATAGCGCGGGGCGCAGCGCCAGCAGCGCGTTCAGCGTCGGGGCACGGAGCGCGGGCTTGAGGCTGCCGTCGAGGTCATCGACAAGCCCGGCATGCAGCGCCGCGGGCAGATCCAGCACGTACCCGCCAATCGCGACGCCCAGCCGAGGCGTGTCGTGGCCCCGCGTGGTGAACACGCCGAACGGCAGGACCTGCAGCGCGAATCCATCGCCGGCGCCTGACGGCTCATCGAGCCAGGACTGCGAAAGCGGATCGTGGGTGTGGTCGATCACTGGACAGCCTCGGCAGTCGGCGGTCGGCAGTCGGCAGTGCAACGAGTCGAGGTCACCGCCTCGGCAGTCGGCAGTCGGCAGTCGGCAGTGTGGCCGCGCCTGGCTCTCGGCCTGGCGCCTGCGTGGGCTGCGCTCATGCGAGCAACCCGATCCGACGAGCGTCGGCGATGGGCTCCTCGAAGGAGCAGGTGCCGATGCTGCGCACCAGCGCCCGTCCCGACACGGCGAACTGTTCGAGTGGGCCCTCGACGACCGGACCGTGATCACCACGCCACTCGAACACCGAGTGGCCGAGCCATGTCGGCGCCGTCGACACCGTGAGCAGGTGCGCCACGGTGGCGCAGACCTCCGCGCTCTGCGCCGCCGCCCGCCCCGCCCCCTCGACGATGCCCGCCGCGAGCACGAGATTCAGGAAGCCGAACATCGAGCCGGTGACCTCGATGGGCCGGGTTGGGACAACCGGCCCTCCCTGCGCGCCCTGCGGGACGACCGGCCCGCCCTCGGCACCACGCCGGACATCCGGTCCGACCTCCGTCTCGTGCCACGGCGCATGCCGCCCGGTGAGCGCATGGTGCAGGCCTGCGGTGGCCTTGGACACCACGCCGCGCGTCACGCACCCGCACAGGAACTCGGCGACGGCGTCGGCCTGCGGCACGCTGCCGACCGTGGTGCCGCCCATCCGCAGCTTCGCGTGCAGGCCGGCGTGCGCGATGGCGTCGAGCAGGCGCTCCGTGTCGACGCCCAGCGGCACCTCGCAATACACCTCGAAGCCGCGACTGGCCCACGCACGCGCGGACCGCACGTCCTCGACGCTGGTCACCTTCAGCTCGAAGGTGTCGACGATGGCGGCACCATGGGCGGCATCCGCATGGCGACCGTTGAAGGCGCTGACCTGCGCCGCGTCTGTCTGCGGGTCGGAGCCGCCGAGCGCGCTGAAGCGCCACGACGCAGTGGCGTCGCCCGTGGGCAGGTGGCGAACCGCCGCCGCGCTCACGGCGTCGAGCTGCGCCGCAGGCACCACGAACCGCCCCAGCATCCAGCCATCGCGCGAGGCGCTGTATCGCGCGTAGCTGGCCAGGGCGTCCTCGAGAGACTGTGACGCGGGCGGGAAGAGCCCCGCATAGTCGAACAGACCGGCGAGCAGCGCGTGTGAGCGGAGCACCGGCGTGATTCTACAGGTTTCCGCGAACGGCCTGTTCGCGCTCGATCGCCTCGAACAGGGCCCGGAAATTGCCCTTGCCGAAGCCACGGCTGCCCTTGCGCTGGATGATCTCGTAGAACACGGTGGGCCGGTCCTCGACGGGACGCGAGAACAACTGCAGCAGGTAGCCCTCCTCATCGCGATCCACGAGGATGCGCATCGACCTGATCAGGTCGAGTTCCTCGTCGATCACGCCCACTCGGGACGGCAGCAGGTCGTAGTAGGAATCGGGCACGTTCAGGAACTCGACGCCGTTGGCGCGCAGCGCCGACACCGTGTGCGCGATGTCCTGCGTGAGAAGCGCCACGTGCTGCACACCCGGCCCGCCGTAGAAGTCGAGATACTCGTCGATCTGGCTCTTGCGCCGCCCCGCCGCCGGCTCGTTGAGCGGGAACTTGATGGCGTGGGAGTCGTCGCTCATGACGATGCTCATGAGCGCGCTGTACTCGGTCGAGATGTCCTTGTCGTCGAACGAGATGAAGCGCGCGAATCCGAGGACGTCCGAGTACCACTGCGCCCAGTGATCCATCCGGCCGAGTTCGACGTTGCCGACCATGTGATCGATGCGCAGGATCCCCACATTCTGGCCGGCGACCGGACGCGACACGTACCCGGGCAGGAACGGCCCGGTGTAGCTCCCGAAGCCGTAGAACGAGTGAATCGTGTCGCCGTACGTCTTGATGGCGGCGTGGCGGACGCTGCCGTGCTCGTCGGTGAGCGTGCGCGGCGCGATCGCCGGCTCTGCCCCGCGGCGCAGCGCCTCGTGGAAGGCCGCGTCCGCGTCGTCCACGTGAAAGGCGATGTCGATGATGGCGTCGCCGTGGGCGTGAAGGTGCGCCGCTTCCGGCGAGTTCGAGCGGTAGGGTGTGACCAGGAGGAGGCGCGCCCGTCCCTGCTCGAGGGCATAGCACGCGAGGTCGCGGCTGCCGGTCTCGAGGCCAGCGTAGGCGAACTGCGAGAAGCCGAAGGCCTTCCGGTAGTAGAAGGCGGCTTGCTTGGCGTTGCCCACCACGTACTTCACGTGGTGGATGCTCTTCAGGCGCAGAGGGTTGTTGGGCACGTCGGGCCTTTCGACTCAAAACAGCGACTAATCAAGTCATAAGGATATAGCACGACCAAGGCGGGACCAGCCCTGGGGCCCGGCGCTCAGGCGGGAGGCGTGGCCGACGCGCGGGCTGCCCGGATCTCGGCCAGCGGGTAGTGCCGGCCGCGCCACTCGATGCCGCCGGTCCACAGCGCCATCCAGGCGGCTCGGACGAGGATCCAGCAGAACAGGAGCGTCGCCAGCGGGTACAGGACGACCTCCTCGCCCCGCGCACCATACATCCGCGTGTGCAGCACGAACAGGGCCACGGCCGCCAGGGTCACGGACAGGTTCAGCCACCAGGCGAGGCCGGACACGACACCGAGCGCCACGAATGGCCAGACGTTGATCGTCAGGAGCGCGATCACCGCTCCAGCCACCGCGCTCACCCGGTAGTCGAGGCCGGCGAAGGCGTTCTTCATCAGGCCCGCCACGAGTTCGCGGACCGACGCGTACCACTCGACCTGCACGAGGCCGCCCGAGAGCGCGAGTGCCTGGCGATGTCCGTCGTGCTTGATCGCACGTCCCAGTTGCAGGTCGTCGTCTGGCGCCATCCGAACGCGTGCGTGGGTGCCGATGGCGTCGTACGTACGTCGGCGCACCAGGTTGAAGGCGCCGATGCCGATCGACTCGCGCGTCCCGGCCACGGCGACGCGCCAGGGGCGAGCGAACAGGGTGAAGTACAGCCCGAAGGTGGCCACCATGCAGCGAAGTGGAAAACTCCGGGCCACGATGCGAGGGGCGACAGCCAGGTGGTCGAGCGCGTCGGCCTCGAGGATGGCCACGGCGCGCCGCAGGGCGTCCGGCGCAAGGACCACGTCGGCGTCCGTGAACAACAGCAGGTCGCCGGTGGTCCGGCCCGAGCCGAGTGCCAGCGCGTGGTTCTTGCCCATCCAGCCCGCCGGAAGGTCCGTCACCGAGAGGGTCCGGAGCCTCGGGTGTCGGCGCGACAGGTCGGCGAGGATCCGGGGCGTCGCGTCGGTGGACCGGTCGTCCACCACCAGCACATCGATCCGGGGATAGTCGAGGGCAAGCACCGACTGCAGGGCCTCGGCGAGATGTAGTTCCTCGTTCCGCGCCGGAATGACCACCGACACGGACGGCCAGTCGCCGTCGTGACGCGGCGGCTGCGCATCCAGCCGACGGAGGCGCCGCATGCCGAAACCGACGTCGACCATGGCGCCCAGGAAGAGCACGAACGTGAGCGCCGCCAGCCAGGTCATGCCTCTTCGGACGCGCCGACACGCCAGGCGGACGCACGGCTGGGCCGCACGCGGGGCGCCCCGGCCGGGCCTCCCCGGGACCTGGCGCGCGGTCTATACTGCCGACCGTGCCGACGCTGACCGAGCCGATCACGCGCGCCCGCATCCTGATCGTCGACGATCAGGCCCCCAACATCCGCCTGCTCGAGCGGCTCCTCACGTCGGCGGGCTACCACCGGCTGTACTCCACCACGGCCCCGGAGCAGGTGGCGGCACTCGTCCAGCAGGTCAGCCCCGACCTGATCCTGCTCGACCTCCACATGCCCGGCCTCGACGGGTTCGGCGTGATGCAGCAACTGCAGGACCGGCTGAACGCGGAGCGCTACCTGCCGATCCTCGTGGTCACGGCGGACCTGAGCGTCGAAGTGCGGCAGCGAGCGCTCGGCGCCGGGGCGCGCGACTTCCTGAACAAGCCGTTCGACGCGGTCGAGGCCCTGCTCCGGATCCGCAACCTGCTCACCACGCGGTTCCTGTACCTGCAGCTCGACCGGCACAACCGTGGCCTCGAGGCGACGGTGCAGGAACGCACGCGCAAGCTGGAAATCGCCCGCGTCGAGATCCTCGAACGCCTGGCGCTGGCCGCCGAGTTCCGCGACGACAACACGGGCGAGCACACCCGCCGTGTGGGACGCGTGTCGGGCGCCATCGCTCGTGAGCTGGGGCTGGCCGGCGACACCGTGCTCACCATCGAGCGAGCGGCCCCGCTCCACGACGTCGGAAAGATCGGGATTCGCGACGCCATCCTCCTCAAGCCGGGACCGCTGACGCCAGCGGAGTTCGAGGAGATGAAGCGGCACACCGTGATCGGCGCCGACATCCTCTCGGGCAGCCAGGGCGCCCTGCTGCGCACGGCCGAGGACATCGCCCTCACCCATCACGAGCGCTGGGACGGCACCGGCTACCCGTCTGGCCTCGCGGGCGGCGACATCCCCCTCGCCGGGCGCATCACGCATGTGGCGGACGTCTTCGACGCGATGACCCACCCCCACGGCGCACCCGCGCACGAGCGCCGCGACGAGGCGTTGGGCTACATCAGGGATGAAGCCGGCTTCGCCTTCGATCCTGAAGTGGTGATCGCCTTCGCAGCGGTGGCCCGGCACGACCGGCTGTTCTGAGACCTCCCGGCTGACGCTCAGGCCCGGGGCCGAACCAGCGCCAGCGCCAACAGCAGTGAGGCGCCCGACGCCGCCAGCCCCCACACGACCGGCGCCAGTTGCCAGGCGCCCGCGCCGCGCGTCGCGACGTGCATCAACGCCGTCACGGCGACACCGGTCACCATGGCGGTGAGCGCATGCGTGCGCCCGACCCTCGGCAGCAACAGGCCAGCCACGACGGGCACGAACAGGCCGGCGCTCAGCACGCTGTAGAACAGCGAGAGCGACTTGACGATGCTCCCCGCCCAGATGGCGACGCCGACGCCGAGCGCCCCGCTCACGAGGGAGGCGAGACGCGCCACGCGCAGTTGCTGCACCTGCGTGGCCTGCGGCCGCACGTGACCGGCGTACAGGTCGCGCGCCAGCGAGGTCGAGAGCATGAACAGGACGGCGTCGGCGGTGCTCACCTCGGCCGAGAACAGCGCGGCCAGGGCCAGCGCCCCGAGCCATGCGGGCAGGTCGTCGCGCAGCATCACGGGCAGCGCGAGTTCGTGGTTGGCCAGGTCGGGATGACTCACCCGGGCCAGCATGCCGAGCACGGGCGGAATCGCCGCGAAGACCAGCAGGACGAGCGCGTTGGCCAGCACGCCGATCCGCACGGTCCGCTCGTCGCGGGCGCCGTAGACCTTCTGCACGAGTCCCGGCGACACGATGAAGGAGGGCCCGAGCAGGGCCAGATACGCGATGCCACTGGGCCCGCTCGACAGCGGCTGCCAGTAGCCGGCGGGCACGGAGGCCGGCAACGCCGCGGCAAGGCCTGCCGCCGGCCAGGTCCAGGGAATCGCCAGTGCGAGACCACCCACGAGCACCACCACCTGCACGGCATTGACCATCGCTGACGAGAGCAGTCCCCCCGTCGCGAAGTACAGCGTGCTCACTACCCCGCCGATCACGCAGCCCCAGGCCCTCGGGACGCCCGCAACCGCTTCCAGGAGGCCGGCGAGCGCGATCAACTGGGCGGCGAGAATCGCCAGGGATCCCACCCAGAGCAGCACCGCCATCAGGCCGCGCACCTCCGACCCGAACCGGGCGTGCAGGTAGTCGCCGAGCGTGCGGTGATCGCCGGCGGCCGCGAGGCGCCAGATGCGCGGGCCGACCACCAGCGCCAGGACGATCGACCCGAGCCCCGCCGATCCGACCCACCACCATGCGGCGATGCCATCGCGATAGCCGAGACCGGCCGCGCCGACGGTGGACCCGGCGCCGATGTTGGCCGCGATCAACGTGCCCGCCAGCAGGGCCGGCGACAGCCGTCGTCCTGCGACGAAGAACTCCGACGCGGTGACGTGGCGCGACGACCACCATCCGAGGAGGATGAGGCCGGCCGCGTACGCGAGCAGGAAACCGATCAGCATGCGGGACTAGGGCTGGCCGAGACTGCGCGCCGACGGGAGCGAGGGCAGCGCCTCGGCCTGGCGCACGGCGTTGACGATGGCCTGCGCCATCACGTCGGCGGCGACGGCGCCGATGAGGCCGACGTCGACGGCACCGGCGCGCTGCCCGGTGGCCAGCGCGAAGATCGTGTCGCCGTCCATGGGGGTGTGCACGGGCGAGATGGCGCGTGCGAACCCATCGTGCGCCATGCGCGCGACCAGGCTGGCCTGCACCTTCGTCAGGGTCGCATTGGTGGCGACGATCCCGAGCGTCGTGTTCTCGCCGGGCGCGCCCGGCGTCGGCAGACCGCGCCGGACCAGGGCGCGAGCATCGGCGAGGCGTCGCCCGTCCTCGGTGCGCACGCCCGCGACCACGGCGCCGGTGGCGGGATCGATCACGTCGCCTCGGGCGTTGACCGCGACGAGCGCGGCCACCACCGTGCCGTCGGGCAGGAGGAGCGACGCGCTGCCGAGACCGCCCTTCATCGCGCGCGCCATGCCGTACAGCTTGCCCACGGTGGCGCCGGCGCCCGCGCCGACGTTGCCCTGCGGCACGGGAGCGCGCGACGCCGAGGCCGCCGCCTCGCGCCCACAGGCCGCATCGGGCCTGATACGCCCGTCGCCGACGCCGAGGTCGAACAGGATGGCGGCAGGCACGATCGGCACGCGGAGGTCGCCCACGGGGAAGCCGATGCCCTGCCCTTCGAGCCAGGACATCACGCCGGTGGCAACGTCGAGGCCGAAGGCGCTGCCGCCCGACAACACCACGGCGTGCACCTGCTCGACCGTGTTGAGGGGATGCAGCAGGTCTGTTTCGCGCGTGCCTGGCGCGGCGCCACGGACGTCGACACCGGCGATCGCGCCCGCGCGGGCCACCACCACGGTGCACCCCGTGGGTCGCTCGCTCCGCACGGCGTGGCCCACGAGCAGGCCGTCGACGTCGGTCAGCGTGCCGTTCATCGGGCGTGCCGGTGCCGCACCCTGTGCCCCGAGGAGGGTGGTCGTCACCAGCGCCACCGTTGCTGCGGCCCAGCCTGCTGTGCGCACGTGGTCATGGTACTGCGCCTGCCCCGCGGGTGGCCGTCGATGCACGATGGAGGTGCCGCGCCCGCCCGTCGTTCCGGCGCACTACCGCAACAGGGCATCGAGCACCGGATCCAGGTGCTGGAAGAACACGGCGGCGTAGCGCTCCGCGCTCTCATCGGTGAGGTGCGAGCCGTCCATCGTGCGCAGGTCGGCCACTTCTGGCGCCACGAGCGGCACGCCGACCATGTCGGCCAGCATCCGGGCGTGGGTCATCGAGACGTCGGGGCCGGGCACCAGCACGAACACCAGCCGCCCCCCCGCTGCTTCGACGGCCTCCTTGAAGGCCCGGGCGAGCTGGAGATTGTGCGGCCGCACGAGGTCATGCCCGTAGTGGAAGGCTCGCAGCCTGGAGCCGTCACCGAAATCGGTCGCGATGAACCACGACCCGTCGCGCTCGGCGCGGTAGATGACGAACTCGCGCTCGCCTGCGACGAGGTCGGGCACGTGCGGCACCACCCGGTGCAGGGTCCGTCGCACCACATGTGACGCGTTGGCCTCGAAGGCCGTCTTGCGGGCATCGAAGGCCGTATCCGCCAGCACGCGCTCGCCCCACGGCGACGTCACGCCCCCGAAGAAGTTGTCCACGTTGGCGAGCACGACCTTCGGACGCAGGCCGTGCCGGGTCATCACCTCGAGCGGAAACCGGTGCTGCTCCTCGTGCCCGAAGCCGAGGGCGAAGGGGCGGAGCCCCCGTGCCGTGAAGTAGCGTCGCAGGGCGTCGCCCCGCAGCGCGAACATCAGGCGCGAGTTGCCCACCAGCAGCACGTCGGCCTGCCGGAGGTGCCGCAGCGTGGCCTCGTCGAGCCCGTGGAAGAGCACGTGGTGGTCGACGTGGCCACCACGGTCGTGGGCCAGGTAGTGATCGGGCGGGGCGGGCGACGCCGTCGCGATGTCCAGGTCGAACCGGCGCAGCGCGCTGGACTTCCAGAGGCCCCAGCCCCCGAAAACGCAGAAGGCAAAGGTCGCCAGGGCCAGGAGCATCGCCCGCACGGCCGTCCGGTCTCGAAGCGTCATCATCAGCAGGATACTGTGGCCAGTCGGTCCGGCCGAACCGCCGAGCCGGCCCTCACCTCAGAACTGGAAGTAGATGAAGGCGTTCGAGCTGCCGTACGCGATGAGGATGCCGTACACGAGCACCCCCGTGAGCACGGCGCGCCGCCCCGGCGTCAGGGGCGCGACCCAGTCGCGCTCCACGAGCCACGTCCACGCGTGCGCGATGGCGATCGGCACGAGGAAGGCCAGCGCGGTCCACATCTCCTGATTGAGCGTCGCCGGCTCGAGCCGCGCGACGTTGCGCAGGAACTGCACGGCCCCCTCGAAGGACGCGCTGCGGAAGAACACCCAGGCGACCAGCACGACCCCCTGCACCACGACTCCCCAGCCGACGCGCAGCCACCATGGCCGTCGCTCCAAGTCCCGGTGCAGGCCCAGCCAGCGCTCGACGGCCAACGCGGTGCCGTGCAACGCGCCCCAGACCACGTACGTCCATGCCGCGCCGTGCCACAGCCCTCCGAGCAGCATCACCACGAGCAGGTTCACGTAGGTCCGCCGCGGGGAGACGCGGTTGCCCCCGAGCGGCACGTACAGGTAGTCGCGCAGCCACCGCGACAACGTGATGTGCCAGCGCTCCCAGAAATTCTTGAACGACCCGGCGATGTAGGGGCTGCGGAAATTCAGGGGGAGCTGGTACCCGAGCAGGTAGGCGCAGCCTCGGGCAATCTGCGAGTACCCCGCGAAGTCGCAGAAGATCTGGCCGCTGAACAGGAGGGCGAGCCACAGCATGACGACGCTGTTGCCATCCACCCGGTACCCCTGCTCCCAGTACTTGTCGACGTAGGTGGCGAGGTTGTCGGCGCACACCATCTTCAGGAAGTAGCCTTCCACGATCAACGCGAGACCGGACGCCACGACGGGCCAGTGGATGCGGCGCACGCGCGGCATCTGCGGCAGGAACTCCGACGCCCGCACGATCGGGCCGGCCACCAGCTGCGGGAAGAACGCGATGAAGAGCACGAAGTCCCGCACGCTCGTCAGCGCGCGCAGCTCGCGCCGGTACACGTCGATGGTGTAGCTCATCGACTGGAACGTGTAGAAGCTGATGCCCATCGGCAGCACGACCGACCACGTCGGCCGGTCGAAGCCCAGGCCGAGTCGCTCGGAGGCCCACTGGAGGTTGTCGATCGCGAAGCCGAAATACTTGAAGAAGGCCAGCAGGCCGAGGTTCGTCCCGAGGGAGACGGCCAGGATGGCCTTGCGGGCCCTGTCGGACCGGCCGGGGCGCTCGAGGGCCAGCGCGGCCTGGAAGTCGATGCCCGCCGAGACCAGCAGGACCCAGAGGTACGACGGGATGTGCCAGCCGTAGAAGACCAGGCTGGCCACGAGCAGCACCCAGACGTACACCGGTTCGACCTTGCGCCGCCCCACCGTGAGGCGCGCGAGGCAGACGATGAGCAGGAGCGCCGCGAAGGCGTAGGAGACGAAGTTCACGCGGGTTCGGGGGAGTCGTCGGGGTCGTGCGCCGCGACCCACACCCCCGGGGGAGCATGGACAAGCGACGCATGGCTCATTACCATCGCATCAGCGTGCGTGGCCGTTCAACCCTTTCGGGTCTCCTGGACGACCGCCTGCCCCGGTGGCTCCTCGGCATCCTTGCCGCAGCGCTGGTGGCGTGTGCGGTCGCTGCGCCCTCCCACGCCCAGGACGGGGCCCCCCGCTGGCGCGCGGTCTTCGTCGACACCTTCAACAGCCGCATCGGCTCCCCCGACGACGTCTCCGTCGTCATCTCGCGGGCGGCGGCGATGCAGGCCAACGTGCTGTACGTGCAGGTGCGCCGCCGGGGCGACGCCTTCTACCTCGACGCGTCCGAGCCGGCGCCGGAGAACGTCGCCATCGACGGCGGGTTCGACCCCCTCGGCGAGCTCATCGCCAAGGCCCGCGCCGCGGGCATCGAGGTCCATGCGCTGGTGACCCTCGGCCCGGTGTGGCACCTCTCGACCGCGCCCACCGACCCCCGCCATGTGTTCATCCGGCACGGGTTCAGCGGCGGCCGCCTCGTCGAGGGCGCCGAGAACTGGCTCACCCGCACGCTCCAGCCCGACGGCAACGGCACGTCGATGGAGGGGTACCGGTTCGGCAACGACTACTGGCTCGACTTCGGCCATCCCGCCGTGGCGACGTACGTGGTCGACCTGGTCACCCGCCTGGTGCAGCGCTACCCCGTCGACGGTGTGCGCCTCGACGCCCTGCACTATCCGGAAGCGCCGGCCGGCAGCGCCAGCATCGGCTACAACGCCGTGTCGGTCGCCCGCTTCCAGGCCCGCAGCGGCCAGGCCGGCGTGCCCGGCCAGGACGACGCGCGGTGGAGCGAGTGGCGGCGCGAGCAGATCACGGCACTGACGCGACGCCTCACGCTGGCCGCGCTGGCGGTCCGCCCGTCGCTCGTCGTGAGCGTCTCGGCTGCCGCCGGCGGCGCCCCTCAGGGCGATTTCCGCGGCACCGTCGCCTATGCCCGGCAGTTCCAGGACTGGTTCCGCTGGGCCGCGGACGGGTCGGTCGACATCGTGGTGCCGCAGGTCTACCGCCCCGAACATGTGACCACCGGCGCCGACGAGTTCACCGGATGGATGGCCTGGCTGGCAACGGCCCCGCCGGCCCGCCCCTTCGTCATCGGTCTCGGTGCCTACCAGAACGCCCTCGAAGGCACCATGCGCCAGGCCCGCGTCGCCCTCGAGGCCGCCGGGCAGAGCGGCGGCGTCACGTTCTTCTCCCTGGCGGCCAACAACGCGCCGGTGGTCAACAATCCGCTGTCGCAGCCCGCAGGGCGCGATACGCCACAGCGGCCGTTCGAGGACTTCGCTGCGGCACTGCGCACCGGACGCACCACGAGTGGCCAGGTGGTCGACCCCGGTTCCCCGCCATTGTTCCAGGTCGCCGTGCCCCGTCCCGCGACACCGTGGAAGGACACCGTCGGCCACCTGCTGGGCGTGCTCGAGGACGCCGGCGGTACGCCTGTCGACGGCGCGCAGGTGCGCCTCGAGGCCGCCGCCCGCACGTCCGGGCCCGACAACGTGGTGAGCGACGGCTCCGGCGTGTTCGCCGTGCCTGCGGTCGCTCCCGGCGCGTACCGCATGCAGGTGGTCACGTCTGCCGGCAGCGCCTTCACGAGCGATTGCTCGGTCGAGATCGGCGCCCGCTCGGTGGCGCGGATCACCCTGACCATCGACACGGCGCGGCCCGGTGTCGCCACCTGCAGGTAGCCGACGCGGCGCACTCGCGTCGCGCCTGCTGTTCCTGCTCATCCTCCTGTGGCCGGTCGCGTCCCGCGGGGCCCCCGACACGTCACCCGCTCCCGTCGATCCTGACGCCTGTCGCGTCGTCCGCCTGTCCGACGTCGGCTGGACGGATGTGAGCGCGACCACCGCCGTCCTCGCGCAAGTGCTCGAGGAGCTGGGCTACCAGCCGCGAATCACGGTGCTGTCGGTTCCCGTCACCTTCGCCGCCCTGCGCAACGGCGACGTGGACGCGTTCCTGGGCAACTGGATGCCCTCGCAGCAGGAGATGCTGGCGCCGTACCTGGCTGGCCACGACGTCGAGGTGATCGCGACCAACCTGCGAGGCGCCCGCTACACCCTGGCCGTTCCCGACTATCTCTGGGACGAAGGGCTGCGCGACTTCACGGACATCGCGCGATTCCGCGAGGCCCTTGCCGGGCGCATCCACGGGATCGAAGCCGGCAACGAGGCCAACGAGACCCTCCACGGGATGATCCGCACCGACGCGCTCGGCCTGCGCGCCTTCCGCCTGGTCGAGTCGAGCGAGCAGGGCATGCTGGCCGAGGTCGACCGCGCCACGCGCGCGCGCCGCCCCATCGTCTTCCTCGGCTGGGCTCCACACCCGATGAACACGCGCTTCCGGCTGCGGTACCTCTCCGGCGGCGACGCCTGGTTCGGACCGGACTACGGCGGCGCCACGGTCCACACGCTTGCGCGCCGCGGCTACGCCAGCGCCTGCCCGAACGTCGGGCGCCTGCTCAGGAATCTCGCGTTCACGATCGACGACGAGAACGCGTTGATGGACGCGATGCTCACGCAGGGCCGATCGCCGGCCGACGCCGCGCGCGCCTGGCTGTCGGCCCATCCCGACCGTCGGGCCGCCTGGCTCACCGGCGTCACGTCGCGCGTGCCCTCGACAGGCGCCGAGGCACCACGCACGGGGACGGTCGATCGTCGTGGCGCGTTCGAGCGCGCGGTCACCGCCCACAAGCTGCCACTCGGCGAGGCCGCCACGACCGCCGTGGACATGGCGAGACGCCGCGCGCGCGGCGCGTTCGACCTCGTGTCTCGGGCCGTCGCCTTCGTGGTGGCCGTGGCGCACGGCGCACTGGCGCGCACGCCCGCTCCCCTGCTGATGCTGGCCTTCGTGGCCGCCGCCTGGTGGCGCCGCCGCTCGGTGGCCCTGGCGGTGTTCGTCGGCGCAGCGCTGCTGCTGATCATGAACCTCGGCTACTGGGCCGCTACCCTCGAGACCCTGGCGCTGGTCCTGGTCGCCGCGGGCGTGAGCACCGTCATCGGCGTGCCCGTGGGCGTGCTCGCCGCGCGGGTACCGGCCGTCGACGCCGTGCTGCGACCGGTGCTCGACCTGATGCAGACGCTGCCGACGTTCGTCTACCTCACCCCCACGCTGGTGCTCTTCGGACTCGGTGTCGTGCCCGGCCTGCTCTCGACCGTGGTCTTCGCGCTCCCCGCCCCCATCAGGCTCACGCAACTCGGCATCGCGTCCGTGCCGCGCCCGCTCATCGAGGCGGGACAGGCGTTCGGGGCGACGCCCTGGCAGTTGCTCACCAAGATCGAGCTGCCGAGCGCCGCCTCCGCGATTCTGGCCGGCATCAGCCAGTGCATCATGCTGAGCCTCTCGATGGTCGTCATCGCCGCGCTCGTCGGCGCCGGCGGCCTCGGCGTGCCGGTCGTGCGCGCGCTCAACACGGTGCAGATCGGCATGGGCATCGAGGCAGGCCTCGCCATCGTGCTGGTCGCCATCATCCTCGACCGGCTGGCTCGTCCCGGGGACCGGATCCCGCGTCCATGAGCCTGCTCCGCTTCGAGGCCGTGGACGTGCTGTTCGCCCGCGGTCCTGTGCGCACCCGGGCGCGACGGATTGCCGCCGCCCTCGTCGACTGCGACGCCGGCGCCACGCGCCAGCAGGTGGCCGATCGCCACGATGTGCTCGTGGGCGTGCACGGAGCATCGCTGGCGGTCACGGCCGGCGAGATCTCGGTGCTGGTGGGGCCATCGGGCTCGGGGAAATCCACGCTCCTCCGGACGGCGAATCGCCTGACGCCGGTCACGCGCGGCCATGTCTGGATGGCCGACGGCGATCACGCGGTGGACGTGGCCTCGTGCGACGACGCGCAGTTGCGGCACGTGCGGCGTCACCGCATCGCGATGGTGTTCCAGCAGTTCGCGCTGATTCCGACACGCACGGTGGCGGAGAACGTGGCCCTCGGTCTCGAGCTGCGGGGCGAGGCCCCCGCCAGCCGGCGTGCGGTCGTGGAGGAGAAGCTGGCGCTGGTCGGCCTGGCGGGCTGGGGGGCGCGCGACGTGCGGGAACTCTCGGGCGGCATGCAGCAGCGCGTCGGCATCGCGCGCGCCCTCGCCACCGATGCCGACCTGCTGCTCCTCGACGAGCCGTTCTCGGCGCTCGATGCGCTGATGCGACACAAGCTGCAGGAGGAGCTGCGCACGTTGCAGCAGCAGGTGCGCAAGACGATGCTCTTCGTCACGCACGACCTGGAGGAAGCCGCGCGCCTCGGCGATCGCGTGTCGGTGATGTACGACGGCCGCCTGCTGCAGTCGGGGACGCTCGACGAGCTCCGCGCGCGGCCAGCCGACCCGCAGGTGGCCGAGTTCGTCGCGCAGTTGCGCGGCGCGCCCTGAAGGCGCCGGCGCCGATCAGCTCCAGAGCCAGGCCGCGCCGCGGACGCCGCTCGAGTCGCCGTACTTCGCGGGCACGAACCTGGTGTCGACGCGGTCGGAGAAGACCCACTGCTCCCACAGCGCGGGGACATTGGTGAACAGGCGCCCCACGTTGGACAACCCGCCGCCCGCCACGATCACGTCGGGATCGACGATGTTGATCAGGCCGGCGAGCGCGCGGGCGAGGCGGCGCTCGTAGCGCTGCCACGCGGCTTCGGCCGCAGCATCGCCGCCCTCGGCCAGCGTCAGCACCTCGGCCGCAGAGGCCTCGCGCCCGGTGTGCTGCAGGAAGTCGCGGGCGAAGGCCGGTCCCGACAGCCAGGTCTCGATGCAGCCGGTCAGGCCGCAGTAGCACGCCGGCCCGGGATACTCGTCGCCCTCGGGCCAGGGCAGCATGTTGTGGCCCCACTCCCCGCCCACGGCATTCGCGCCGATGACCGCACCGCCCCGGACGACCAGGCCTCCCCCGACGCCGGTGCCGAGGATGATGCCGAACACCACCGGAGCGCCGGCCGCCGCGCCATCGGTGGCCTCCGACAGCGCCAGGCAGTTGGCGTCGTTGGCGAAGCGCACCGGACGGCCGAGCACCCGTTGCAGGTCGTCGGCAAACGGCTGGCCGTTCAACCAGGTCGAGTTCGCGTTCTTGACCAGGCCGGTGGCTGGCGAGATCGCGCCTGGCATGCCGACGCCCACCGTGCCGCTTCGGCCCGTCGCCACTTCGCAGCGGCGCACCAGTTCGGCGATGGCCGCCAGGGTGCCGTCGTAGTCGTGCCGCGGCGTGGGCAGGCGCTCCCGGTGGAGCGATTCGCCGTGGTCGTCGAGTGCGAGCGCCTCGATCTTCGTGCCGCCCAGGTCGATTCCGATACGCATGGCCGGGCGGCAGGGTAGCACGACGCGGCAGCCCGCCGGGGCTACCCTAGAACGCGTGAAGAGCGACCAGACGTGGGAGATCCAGGAGGCCGACGCCGGCCAGCGCCTCGACAAGTTCCTCGCTGCGCCGGGACGGGCCGTGTCGCGGAGCCGCGCCGCCGACGCCCTGTCGCGCGGCCGCGTGTTCGTCAATGACGAGGAAGCCAGCCTGACGACCGCCGCCCGCCTGCTCGCCGTCGGCGACCGTGTCCGTCTGTGGATGGACCGTCCGGGGTCGGCGACCCGGGCGCCGAAGCCGGCCGCGCGCGACGGCCTCGACATCCTGCACGAGGACGACTCGCTCATCGTGGTCAACAAGCCCGCCGGCCTGCTGACGGTCCCCCTCGACGGCGAGAGCGCGGCGCCGTCCGTGCTCGCCCTGCTCCACGATCGGTACCGGTCGTACAAGACCCGCGCCCCGCTGGTCGTCCACCGCATCGACAAGGACACGTCGGGGTTGGTGCTGTTCGCGCTCACCGAGCCTGCCCGAGTCGCCCTGGTCAACCAGTTCGGCAGGCGGACGCCGGAGCGCCTCTACCTGGCCCTGGTCAACGGACACCCCTTCCCCGACGCCGGCACCTGGGAAGACCGGCTCAGCTGGGACGAGGAGGCGTTCGTCCAGCGCCCGGCGCGCCCCGGCGACCCTGAGGCCCGCGACGCTTCCTGCGACTACCGGGTCGTGAGCCGGTTCGTCGAGACGACCCTGCTGGAAATCCGGCTGCACACCGGCCGACAGGGGCAGATTCGCGCCCAGTCGCACCTGCGTGGCCACTCGCTGGTGGGCGATCGCCGCTACCGTCCGCGGGAGGGCGCGCCTGGCCACACCGTACGGTTCCCGCGACAGGCCCTCCACGCCCAGCGACTGGTGTTCACGCATCCCGCCACCGACGAGCGGCTCGAATTCACCGCTCCCCTGCCCGACGATTTCCGCGACCTCCTGGAGCGCCTGCGCCGGCAGGCACGGCAGCAGGGCGGACGCGTCCCGTAGAATTGGCAGTGTGGAAGCCCTCGACGAGTCCAGTGAGCGCCCCGCCACGCGCAGGTTCCCGCGCGAGGCCTGGGAAGGCGCGACCGGATGGCTCGAGGCCCACGAGACGCAGCTCTGGTGGCTCCACAGCCTCTGGGCGCTCGCCTTCGGCATCGGGGTGATGTGGCTCGGCGCGCGCAACGTCGCCTACCTGCGCATCGCCGTGATCCATGTCGCCTTCATCTGGGTCACCAGCATGGCCCTGCCCTTCATCGTGCGCGGCGGCGGCTTCTCGCGGCCCTGGCGGCGGCGCGCGCAACTGGTCATCAATTACTTAAACAAGAACTTCTACCAGCAGCTGCTGTTCTTCATCCTTCCCGTCTACTGGCTGAGCACCACCACTTCCAGCCGCAACGTGCTCTTCGTGGTGTTGCTCGCCACGGCCGCCCTGCTGTCGACGATGGACCTCGTGTACGACCGCCACCTGGCGGTGCGGCGCGTGCTGACGGCGCTGTTCTTCGCCTTTGCCGTGTTTGCCGGTGCAGCGGCGGCGCTGCCGATCCTCTGGCAGATCCGGTCGGTGCCGGCACTGTGGATGGCGGCCGCCATCGCGGCCACGGGCGCCACCACGCTGGTGATGTCGGAGAAGCGTATCGACTGGCAGCGCACCTGGTTCGGCGGCGGCCTGATCGTCCTCGGCCTGTTCCTCATCGTCGAGTACGGTCGTCCGTTCATCCCGCCGGCGCCGCTACGGATCCAGGACGCCGCGTTCGGCACCGAGGTGGACCTGCGCAACGGCCCGGCGATCCGCAAGGCGATTGCCGCGACGCCTACCGACCCGCGCGGCCAGGTGTACGTCGTGACGGCCATCTACGCGCCGACCGGCCTGCACGACCGCGTGCGACACGTCTGGTTCCAGGGCGAGCAGCCGATCAAGCGATCGCGGTGGTACGACGTCGATGGCGGGCGCAAGGAAGGCTACCGGCTCTGGACGCCGCTGTCGCTCTCGCCGGACCTGGCGGGCAAGGCCTTGCGTGTGGACGTGGAGACCGAGGGGGGGCAACTGATCGGCCGGGCCCACCTGGCCGCCGCCCCCGTGATCGGACCGGGCACCTAGCCATGCCGCGCTTCCGACTGCTGGTCGAGTACAACGGCACCCGCTATTCGGGGTGGCAGGTGCAGCGCAACGCGCGGACGGTCCAGGGGGAGTTGATCGACGCCGTACAGAAGGTGACCGGCCGAAGGGACCGGCTCGAGGTCTATGGCGCCGGGCGCACCGACGCGGGTGTGCATGCGGTGGGCCAGGTGGCGCACCTCGACGTGGCCACGACGCTGCCGCCCGGCACCCTCCTCGCGCGGCTCAACGAGGCCCTGCCCTCGGACATCTGCGTGCGCGACCTTCGCACGGTCGCGCACCGGTTCCACGCCCGGCACGATGCCGTCGCGCGGCGATACGTCTACCAGGTGAGCCGGCGACGGACGGCGTTCGCCAAGCCGTTCGTGTGGTGGGTCCGCGACCCGCTCGACGTGGAGGCCATGCGGCGAGCGGCGTCGCGTTTCCTCGGGCGCCTCGACTACGAGGCGTTCTCGGACGATGAGGCCGACGAGAAGAGCACGGTCGTCCAGGTCGACGCGGTGGAGGTGGTCGAGGACGGCGCCCTGGTGCTCGTGCGGGTCACCGGATCGCACTTCCTGTGGCGCATGGTGCGCCGGATGGTCGGCGTCCTCGTCCGCGTCGGCACGGGAGAACTGCGCGAGGCCGACGTCACGCGCCTGATGCGTGGTGATGGCGCCGAGGTCGCCCGCCTGACGGCGCCTGCCGCCGGGCTCTTCCTCGAACAGGTGCTCTACCCCGGCGAGGCGTTCGACACGTCTCCACGGGGGCCGATGCGCATCGGCTAGCGTCAGTACAAGGCGATGCCCCTGGTCATCTTCGACGGCGACTGTCTCTTCTGCCAGCGGTCGGTGCGGTTCATCCATCGCCACGACGAGGGGAACCGCTTCCGTTTCGCGTCGCGGCAGTCGCCGGCCGGCGCCAGGCAGCTCGAGGGGGTCGGCGTGGGACTGGCGCCCAACTCGATGGTCCTGATCGACGACGCGGGCACGTGGCTGCGGTCGGATGCCGTGCTGCGGATCGCCGCCCACCTCGGCCGGCCGTGGTCGGCCGCACGGGTCTTCCTGCTGGTGCCCCGCCCCATCCGCGATGCCGCGTATCGGGTCGTCGCCGCCATCCGCCATCGCCTCTCCGGCCTCCTGCCGGCCTGTGAGCTCCCGGACGCGGCGCTGCGCGCCAAGATCCTGGAGTAAGCTCGGCATCGCCCGTGTCCCGCCGGAATCGCCTGCCCGCCCCGCCCGCCGCGCCGCGCGCCGCCGCGACGGGCCCGTTTCGCGTGCGGGAGATGTTCCTGTTTCCGGCCACGGCCTTCGGGCTCCTCCTCATGCTGGCCGGTATCGGCTGCCCCATCCAGATGTCGCGCTGGGAAGCCGAGGATCGGGCCGCCATCGCGGCCGGCGTGCGACCAGCGCCGGGCACCACGCCAGACGCCCTGCGCCTCTCCACGCTGATGTGGCTTGGCGTGCTGCCGCTGGCACTCGGCGGCGCCCTCGTGGCGCGCGGGTACCGCCAGGCCCGGAATGAACACCGCTACGGCGATCCGAACCCTGACCTGCGGGTGCGCGACGCGGACGTGCTGTTCGATGCCGGGCGTCAACTGCCGAAGGTGCGCTTCATCATGTGGCTGTCGGCCTTCTGTGCCGTGGGCGCCACCTGGTGGGGCGTCTCCCTGTCGCAGACGCTGGGCCTCGCGCCCGCCGACGGCGGCGTGCTGCAGCCACTCGGTGTGCGACTGGCCGTGGGTGGCGGCCTGGCCGCCCTGGGCCTGCTCTTCTTCGCTGGGATGCTCTTCTACGGTCGGCAGTACGTCGCCGAGGTCCGTCAGGGTTCGCAGCCGGGCGAACTGATCATCCGTACCGTGCGACTGGTGGGCACCAGGGCCATGACCGTTCCAGCCGACGGGGTGGGCATGGGAAGGCGTCACGAGGGCCGGGCGGCCACCGTCTCGCCCGACGCACCGTTCGGCGGCGGCATCACCGTGCACGCGCCATGGCGGGCCCTCCGGTTGCCTGGACGCGCGTTTCCCCTCATCCTCGATGATCAGGGCTGGTTCGCGGGCGCACGGCGAGGCGCGCCGCCAGCCGATCCCCCGACATCGCCATGGTGACCTGCCTGTGACCGTCGTCTGTCTCGCGAGCTACTTCAAGGGCAATGCCTTCCTGCGCCAGTTGCGGCAGCAGGGTTGCCGCGTCGTGCTGGTCATCAAGGAGAAGCTGCGCGACGAGGACTGGGCGCGCGACAGCATCGACGAGACGCTGACGGTGCCCAACGGGGCGGGCGCCGACATGTTCGTCGAGGTCGTGTCGGAGTTTGCCAGGCACCACCGTGTCGACCGCATCGTCGCGCTCGAGGAGTACGACGTGATGCACGCGGCCATGATCCGCGAGCACCTGCGCATCCCGGGCATGGGCACGACGACGGCCCGGCTGTTCCGCGACAAGCTCGCGATGCGCGTGAAGGCCTTCGAGGCCGGCATCCGGGTGCCCGATTTCGTCCACGTGCTGAACTACGACGAGATCCGCGGCTACATGGAGGCCGTCCCGCCGCCGTGGGTGCTCAAGCCGCGTTCGGACGTGTCGGCCGTGGGCATCCAGAAGCTGCACGATCCCGAGCTCGTGTGGCGGGCCATCGACGCGCTCGACGCCCGCCCGGTGGTGACCGAGCGGTCGACGCACTACCTGCTCGAGAGGTTCGTGCCCGGCGACGTCTTCCACGTCGACTCGCTGGTCGAGGGCGGCGAGGTGATCTTCGCGGGGGTGAATCGCTACTGGCGCCCGCCGATGGAGGTGGCCCACCAGGGCGGCGTGTTCCTCACCAACACGCTCCGCCGTGGCTCGCCGGAAGAACGCGCGCTGCTCGACATGAACCGGGCGCTGCTGACGACGCTCGGCTTCAAGCGCGGCGCCACACACGCGGAGTTCATCAGGTCGGCCGAGGGCGAGTTCTACTTCCTCGAGGTGGCGGGCCGGGTCGGCGGCGCCTTCATCGCCGACTCGTTGGAAGCGGCGACCGGCGTGAACGTGTGGCGCGAGTGGGCCAACCTGGAGATCTCCCGTGGCGAGGTGCCCTACGCGCTCCCGCCGCAGCGGAACGACTATGCCGGCGTGGTCCTCGCGCTCGCGCGGCAGGAGTGGCCCGACACCAGCGGCTACACCGACCCCGAGATCGTCCTGCGCCCCGCCAAGCGCCACCACGTGGCGCTGGTGGTGAGCTCGCCCGACTACGACCGCGTCCAGCACCTGCTGGGCGAGTACGCGAGGCGCATCGAGCAGGACTTCCTGGCAGTGCTCCCACCGCTGGAGCGAACGCAGTAACTCGGCGCGCGAGCCACGAGCGGCTGGTGCGAGGGCGTCGCCCCGCACCTCGTGAACGTCACACGTCGAATCTCACACTGCCGCCGTCAGCGCAGCCGGCGCACCGCGACGCCGATATCCCGGGCACTCGGCAGACAACCGAAATGGCCGCGCAAGGCCTCGAGCCGGTACGTGAAGATCCGCTCCACGTCGCGCTGCACGAAGAACCGGTTCACCAGTCCGCCGCCTGGCACGCGGTAGCGCACGGTGTCCTTCATGAGTGTGCCGCCGTCGAGCGGCTCGAACGTGTGCGTGTGGATCCACTCGAGATACGGGCCGCGGAGCTGCTCGTCGACGAACCGTCGGTTGGGCTCCCACAAGCTGATCCGGGTCCGCCAGCGCATCGGAATCCCGCGCAACTTGATGCGGTAGTCGATCAGCGTCCCGGCATGCATCGGGATCGGCCTGGGCGTGAGGATCTCGAAGCTGAGCCAGGGTGGCGTCAGGATGTCGAGGTTGTGCGCGTCGCCGAAGAACGGAAAGACCTCGTCGACCGACTGCGGCAGCCAGGCGGTGGTGGACAGCTCGAAGGTGGACCGCTGCAGCGGACGGTGGAGGTCGATGGCGGCTGAGGGCGCATCCGTGGTCATGCCACTGAAAAGGACGCTTCACGCCGTCGGCGAGGTTCCTACTCCTCGACGTAATCGAGGTCCTTCCCGAAGGTCTCCTCGAGTCCCCACAGCGCCACGTAGCTGATGGCCAGTGCGACCATCCCGACGATGATGGCGCTGCGCACCACGCCCACCTGGGGCCGCAGCCAGGCCACCGAGGAGGTCAGGAGCACCACCGATCCGCGCACCACGTTGGGCACCGTGGTCGTGGCGGTCGCCCGGATGTTGGTGCCGAACTGCTCCGACGCCACCGTCACGAACACCGCCCAGTAGCCGACGCTGAACCCGAGCGCGACACACAGCGCGTAGAAGCCCGTCAGCGTGTACGGCGCGAAGAGGAAGTACGCGGCGACGAACGCCGTGGTGAGCCCCTGGAACAGCAGGACCACGCGCCGGCGGCTGCCGATGAACTGCGAGAAGAAGCCGCTGGCGAAGTCGCCCCCCGCCAACCCGAGATAGGCGAACATCACGGCCCGTCCCGCCACCGGCACCTCGGTCATGCCGAGCGCCTTGCCCAGTTCGGGCGAGAACGTGATCAGGATGCCGATGACGTACCAGATCGGCACCCCGATGAGGATCACCGCGAAGTACTTGCGGGCGCGATCCCAGCGGTTGAACAGCTGCAGGACATTGCCCCGGCTGCTGCCGATCTGCTTGACCGACTCGAACATGCCCGACTCGTATACGCCGATGCGGAGCGCCAGCAGCGCGAAGCCCATCACGCCGCCGACGATGTACGAGACGCGCCAGTCGAACATGTCGCCGATGAGGGCGGCGAACACGGCGCCGAGAATGCCCGTGGCGGCGACGATGGTGGTGCCGTAGCCGCGCGTCTCCTTCGGCATGATCTCGCTGACCAGCGTGATCCCGGCCCCGAGTTCCCCGGCCAGGCCGATGCCGGCAACGAAGCGCAGCCACGCGTACGCCTCGACGCTCTGCACCCAGGCATTGGCGATGTTGGCCGCCGAGTACATGAAGATCGACCCGAACAGCACGCTGAGGCGCCCCTTGCGGTCGCCGAGCACGCCCCACAGCAGGCCGCCCAGCAGCATGCCCGTCATCTGCATGTTGAGCAGTCGTTCACCGGCGTGCAGCAGTTCGTCGCCCTGCAGCCCCAGGCTCTTGAGGCTCGGGATGCGGACGATGCTGAAGAGGAGCAGGTCGTAGATGTCGACGAAGTAGCCCAGCGCGGCCACCATCACCGACAGCGTGATGGCGCGCTGGCTGTCGCGCGCGGCGATAGGCTGAGCCATAGGGCCGGATTATGGCGCTGTCAGTGGCAATTTGAAATTTGAAACTCGAAATTCCAGTGGCTCGGCCTCCGGCCTTCGCCGCGCCAGGCAGAGCCGGCGCGCGTGAATTTCAAATGTCCAATCTCGAATTGCTAGGCTGCGGTCCTTGGCGTCGGCTTGATCCCCGCCACCTTGGCACGCAGCCGGGCCCAGCCCTCGGTGGCCGCCAGGTCCTCGAACACCGAGTACGCGACCGGCGTCACCAGCAGCGTCAGCAGCAGCGACAGCGTCTGGCCGCCGATGACCACCACCGCGATGGTCCGCCGCTCCTCGGCGCCCGGGCCCGTCCCCAGCGCGAGCGGCAGCATGCCGCCGACCAGCGCCAGGGTGGTCATCAGGATGGGGCGGAGCCGGTCCCGATTGGCCTGCATGATGGCCTCCAGGCGGGGCATGCCGCGCGACCGCAGGTTGTTCATGTGGTCGATCTGCAGGATCGAGTTCTTCTTCACGACCCCGAACAGCACCAGCAACCCGAGGGCGGAGAACAGGTTCAGCGTGTTCCCTGTCGCCCACAGCGACAACAGCGCGAACGGCACCGAGAGCGGCAGCGACAGCAGGATCGTGAACGGGTGGATGACGCTCTCGAACTGGGCGGCCAGGATCATGTACATGAAGATGACCGACAGCGAGAAGGCCCAGAGGAACTCGACGAAGGTCTTCTCGAGTTCCTTGCCGCGACCGCCGATGGTGAAGATGTAGCCGGCCGGCAGGTCCATGTCGTCGGCGGCCTGCCGCAGCACCACGAGGCGGTCGGCCAGCGCGTAGCCCTGCCCCACGTTGCCGCGCACGCGCGCGTCGCGCTGGCGGTCGAGGCGATCGACGCGCGACGGGCTCGTCGACTGCTCGATGGTCACGAGGTTGTCGAGGCGGATCAGCTTGCCGTCGCGCGACGGCACCAGCAGCCGGCCGATGGTCGCCACGTCGCGCCGGTCGGCGTCGGTCAGCCTGAGCTGCACGTCGTAGTCGTCGTTGATGGTGACGTCGCGGTAGCGCGTGACCTCGTCGTCGCCGCCCACCAGCAACCGCAGGGCCGAGGCGACGTCCTGGGTGTCGACGTCGAGGTCGGCCGAACGGGCACGGTCGATCTGCACCCGCAGCTCGGGGCGATCGAGCTTGAGCGTCGTGTCGGCATCGACCACGCCCAGCTCTGGGGCCTTCTTCCGGAGTTCCTCCGTGTAGCGCGCCAGTTCCTCCAGCACCGGTCCCTGCAACGAGACGTCGATCTCGAACGGGCCGCCACCGAAGTTGAACGACTGCACGTTGCGCGGCCCGCCGCGCAGCTCCGGGTACTTGCGGATGACGCCGCGGACCCGTCCCATCACCTCGCGCTGGGTGTAGTTGCCCTCGAAGGCCTTCCACGGCTGCAGGCGGGCGGTCTCCTTGAGCAGGCGGCTGATGGAGAACAACCGCTCCTCGTGCGGGGCGATGCGGATGTACAACTGGGCCTGGTTGACCGCGCCGAGGAAGCTCCCGCCAACCGTGGCCAGCACCGTGCGCACGCCAGGGATCTTCCGGACGTCGGCCTCGATGCGCCGCATGGCCTCGTCCATCGCCGCGACGCTCGTCCCCTCGGGCGCATTGACGTTGCCCTCGAACTCGGCCTCGTCGACATCGCTCGGCACGTACTCCTGGCGCACCAGGCCGTACAGCGGGATGGACGAGAGCGCGACCACGAGCCCGACGGCCATGACGAGCGCGCGGTGCCGCATGGACCACGCCAGTGCCCGCGTATAGAAGCCGTCGATGTGACGATAGAAGCCGGCGCGGGAACTCGCGCCGTGGCTGTCCTGGTGCTTGGCCACCTCGCCCCGCAGCAGGCGGGCGCTCATCATCGGCGTCAGCGTGAAGCTCACGAGCAGACTGACCAGGATGGCGACGGCCGCCGTGATGCCGAACTGGTACAGGAAGCGTCCCGAGATGCTCGACATGAACGAGACCGGGATGAAGATCACGGCCAGGCTCAGCGTCGTGGCCATGACGGGCAGCGCGATCTCCTCGGTGGCGGCCTTGGCCGCCGAGAAGCTGTCCATCTTCTTCTCTTCCACCCAGCGGAAGATGTTCTCCAGCACCACGATCGCGTCGTCGATGACGATGCCGACCATGAGCACGAGGGCGAGCATCGTGACGCTGTTGAGCGTGAAGTCGAGGGCGCGCATCACGCCGAACGTCGAGATGACCGACGCCGGGATGGCGATGCCGGCGATGATCGTCGACCGCCAGCTGCGCATGAACAGCATCACCACCAGGCAGGCCAGCACGCTGCCCAGCACGAGGTGCGTGTTGATCTCGTGCAGGGCGTTGTAGATGTAGGTCGACTGGTCGCGGATGACGTCGAGCTTCACGTCGCCGGGCAACTGCGCCTGCACCCGGGGCATGACCTCCTTGATGCCCTCGATCACGGCCACGGTGTTGGCGCCCGACTGGCGCCGCACGTCCATGATCACCGTCGGCTTGCCGTCGAGCCGCGCCAGGCTGCGCTGCTCCTTGGTGCCGTCCTCGACGCGCCCGATGTCGCTGATGCGCAGCGGCACGCCGCCGCGGTTGGTGACGACGATGTCGGCGAAGTCGGCCGGGGTCGTCACGCGGCCCATGGTGCGGAGCACGCGCTCCTGCACGTCGGTGGTGACGTTGCCGCCGGGCAGGTCGGCGTTCTGCCGGACGAGGGCGTCGCGGACGGCGCTGACGGGGATGCCGTAGGCCGCCAGGCGATTGGCGTCGAGCCACACGCTGATGGCCCGCTCCTGTCCGCCGACGATCAACACCTCGCCGACGCCCGGGCGACGCTCGAGCTGGACCTTGGCGACCTTGTCGGCCAGTTCGGTCAGCTCGCGCACCGAGCGGTTGCCCGACAGCGCGATCGACATCACCGGCGTGGAGTCGTTGTCGAACTTGGCGATGACCGGCGGCCTGGCGTCGCGCGGCAGCCGGTTGAGGACCGTGGCGACGCGATCGCGCACGTCCTGGGCGGCGACGTCGACGTCCCGGTTCAGGTCGAAGGTCACGAGCACGAGCGAGATGCCCTGCCCGGAGATGCTGCGCAGCTCCGAGATGCCCTCGACGGTGTTGATGACCTCCTCGAGCCGCTGGCTGACCAGCACCTCCACCTCTTCGGGGGAGGCACCCGGCAGCACGGTCTGCACACGCACGGTCGGCAGATCCACCGACGGGAAGCGGTCGACGCCCAGGCCGAGGTACGCGGCCGCGCCCACCACCACCAGCGACAGCACGATCATGCTGGCGAAGACGGGGCGACGGATGCAGATGTCTGCGAGTTGGTGCATGTCGGTCGACCCTCGGCCCTACGGATTCACCTTCACGAGTTCGCCGTCCACGAGGTTGCCGGGCTCGACGATGATGCGCTCGCCGGCAGCCAGGCCCTTGAGAACCTCCACCGCACCGCCCTCGCGACGGCCCAGTTCCACACGGCGCTCGACGACCTTCCCCTCGGCCACGGTGAGCACCTTCTCAACGCCGGCAAACGAGACGATGGCGGTCGCCGGCACCACGACGGCCGGGGCCGACGAGGCGATGACGATGTCGGCGGTGGCGAACGACCCGGGCCGGATGGCCCCGGTCTGGTTGGCCACCTCGGCCTCGATGCGCAGGGACCGGCTCTGCTCGTCGATGGCCGGGCTCACGCGGACCACACGCCCCTCGTAGCTCGCCGCATCGCCCTCCACATGCACCTTGACCGTCTGCCCGACCTTCACGCTGCTGGCGTCGCGCTCGGGCACATCCGCCTGGAGCCTGAGGGGGTGCATGCGGACGAGCGTCGCAATCGGCACACCCGCATTCACGTACTGCCCGGGCGAGGCGGCCCGCTCACGGATGATTCCGTCGAAGGGCGCGATCAGCGTCGAGTCGATCAGTTGCTGCCGGGCCAGGTCGAGCTCCGTCTTGCGCTGGATGAGCAGCGCCTGCCGGTTGCGCACCTCCTCGACCGCATCCTCGTAGCGGCCGTCGGCGACCTTGAGGGCCGCATCGGCCGAGTCGAGCTCGGCGCGCGACGAAATACCCCGGTCCACGAAGGTCTTCACGCGGCTGTGGTTCAGCCTGGCCTCGTCGAGCACGGCGCGCGCCTGCCGGACCACGGCCGTGCGATCGGGATCGACCTGTTCGTTGGTGCCCTTGGGGTCGAGGCCGAGGCGGGCGCGGGCCTGCTGCAGGGCAGCCTCCGACTGGTCGACGCGCAACTGGAAGTCGACCGGCGCCAACCTGGCGATGGTCTGCCCGCGCTGGACGCGACTGCCGAGGTCGATCGCGATGGTCTCGATGCGCCCGGCGACCTGGAAGCCGAGGGCCACCTGATCCTCGGCCGCCAACGTGCCGCTCACGGTGACGGTGCGCTCCAGGGACGCCTGCTGGGCGGGCTTCACGCTGACGGCGACAGGCGCGCCCTTGCCCGGCCCCTTGGCCTCCCCCTTGGCGTTGGCCGCACCTCCGCCGCCACATCCGTACAGCCCACCCAGCAGGGCCAGGACGAGGGGCAGGGCCGGCGACCGGCGTGGACGGTCCGAGAGCGGAACTGCAGCGGGCAGGGGATGGGCCAAGCGAGACATTTAACCGGATTAGAGTACGACAACGGCGCGGCGGGCGCTTATCGGGGGCCCCCTGTCCATAAGGCTGGCTCGTCGTCTGCCGCGCTTGCCCCCGCGGTCCCCAGGTCCGCCCTGCCGCCCAGGCAGGCGATGCGCCCCTGCCGGCCGCTGAACGGTACAATTGCGGCGCATGCATCCCTGGCACGACATCTACGTCGACGACCACCTCATCGCCAAGACCTTCCCCGTCGTCATCGAGGTGCCGATGGGCAGCAAGAACAAGTACGAGCTGGACAAGGAGTCGGGGTTGATGCGACTCGACCGCGTCCTCTACAGCGCGGTCTACTACCCGGCCAACTACGGCTTCGTCCCCCGCTCCTTCTGCGACGACGGCGACCCACTCGACGCGCTCGTGCTGGGCCAGGAGCCCGTGCATCCACTGACGGTCGTGCAGGCGCGCGCCATCGGCGTCATGCGCATGCGGGACGAGAAAGGGCTCGACGACAAGATCATCGCCGTCAGCACGCTGGACCCGGCCTTCAACGAGTACATGGACCATACCCAGTTGCCGGGCCATACGCTGCGCGAGATCAAGCGCTTCTTCGAGGACTACAAGACCCTCGAGAACAAGGCCGTCGAGGTCACCGACTTCCTGGGGCCCGATCAGGCGGTCGCCATCCTGCACGACTCGCTCGACATGTACCGGCGCCTCCGGCGCGGTGAGCTGTACAGCAAGTAGGGCTCGTCCCCTCACGCGCCATGCTGCAAGGACTCTTCGAGGGCTACCCGTACTGGGTGCGGGCGATGCTGGCCGGCGTGATCGTGCTGGCCATGGCCTACCTGATCGCCGAGCTCGTCTCGCGCGTGCTGGTGGTCCTCGTCGAGCGGATCAACCGGCACGTCCCTGGCGACCTGAGCGCCCGCAAGGCGACGCGTGCGGCGCTGCGTGTCGTGCGGGTCATCATCACCCTGCTGGTGGGGGCGGTGCTCATCTTTCCGGCCATGTCCATGGTGGGGATCGAGTCGCATATCGGGCTGACACCCGCGCACCTGGCCAGCTGGCTCACGGGGTCGGGCCTGCGTATCGCCCTGATTGCCCTGCTGGCGTGGCTGGTGATCCACGTGATCGCGCTCGTGGTGGCCCGCCTCGAAGGCGAGGTCGGCACCGCGACGACGGTGGACGTGATCGAGCGAGCCAAGCGGGCCCGGACGCTCGGGACGCTGATCCAGAACACCGTCTACGTGCTGGTGTCGACCATTTCGCTGTTGATGATCCTGCGCGAGCTCAACGTCGACATCACGCCCATCCTCACGGGCGCCGGCATCGTCGGCCTGGCCGTCGGTTTCGGTGCGCAATCGCTGGTGAAGGACATCATCAGCGGGTTCTTCCTGATCCTGGAGGACCAGGTCCGGGTCGGCGACGTGGCCAACATCGACGGCACGGGCGGGCTGGTGGAGCGCATCACCCTGCGGACCATCATCCTGCGCGACGAGACGGGCACGGTGCACGTGATCCCGAACGGGAGCATCCAGCGCCTGTCCAACCAGACCAAGGACTTCTCGTACTACGTCACGTCGGTCAGCGTCAGCATCAAGGAAGACACCGACCGCGTCACGCGCGTGCTCGGCGCCGTTGCCGACGAGATGCTGCGCGATCCGGAGTTCGCGCCGTTCATGCTGGGGCCGCTCGAGGTGCTCGGCGTCGACCGCTTCAACGATGCCGCCGTCGACGTGAAGATGCGGCTCAAGGCCGTGCCCAGCAAGCAGTGGGTCGTCGGGCGCGAGTTCCTGCGGCGGGTCAAGCGGAGCTTCGAGGACCAGGGTGTCGAGTTGCCGGTGGCTCACCGGACGTTGCTGGTGGCCCAGGCCACTCCCGAGGCGCCCGCCACGCCACCAGCCTCATGAGCGCGATGCGCGCATCGGGCCTCCCTGCCTGCGACGACGGTCGGTGATGCCGTGAACGCCGCGCTGTTCGGGGCCGCCATCGCGCTGGGCGCGTGCCTGCTGTTCCAGATCCAGTTCCTGCTGGCCAAACTCGTGCTCCCCTGGTTCGGGGGCGCCGCGGCGGTGTGGTCCACGTGCCTGGTGGTCTTCCAGGTCCTGCTGCTCGCCGGCTACGGCTACGCGCATGCGGTGGCGCGCCGCCCCAGGCGGACGCAGGTGGCCGTGCACGGCGCCCTGATCGCGACGGCGCTCGCCCTGCTCGCCTGGCGCGGGGTGATGTGGCCCTCCCCGGTGACGCCGGGCCCGGGCTGGGCTCCGGCCCCCGGGGGATCGCCTGAGTGGCAGATCGTCGTGCTGATCGTCGCCATCGTCGGCCTGCCCTTCCTGATGCTGGCCAGCACGAGCCCCCTGCTGCAGCACTGGTTCGCGGAACGGTATCCCGGCCGATCGCCGTATCGCCTGTACGCGCTCTCGAATCTGGGCTCGCTCATCGGCCTCGTCTCGTATCCCCTGCTGGTCGAGCCTCGCCTGGACGTCTACGCGCAGGGCCGCGCGTGGGCGTGGCTGTGTGCCGCCTGCGGGATGGCGCTGCTGGCGGTCGTCGCGTCGATGCGCGCCGTGGCGGTCCCGGTCACGGTGCGTGGCGAGCCGACGGGCGACGACCCCGGCCCGCCGTCGCGCAACGATCAGCTGCTGTGGGTGGCCCTCGCCGCGATCCCGGCCGCCTCGCTGCAGGCGACCACCACCCGCATCACCCAGGACATCGCCGCGGTCCCGTTCCTGTGGATGCTCCCCCTCGCGGTGTACCTGCTGACGTTCATCGTGGCCTTCGAGCGGCCACGCTGGTATCGCCGCACATGGCTCACGCTGGCCGTGTCGCTGGGAGCCGCAGCGGCGCTCACGGAGTGGTCGACGATCCCGATGCTCGGTCTCACGGTCGCGGAGCTCGCCGCCGTCGGGTGGTGCTTCCATGGCGAACTCGCGCAGCGCGCGCCCGCGCCGGCCTGGCTCACGCGCTTCTACCTGTTGATCTCGGCGGGAGGCGCCCTCGGCAGCGCCGTGGTGGCGCTGGGAGCACCGGTGGCGTTCGACGGCATCCACGAGTACCCGCTCACACTGGCCGCGGCGGCCTTCCTGCTGGCGCTGGTACACGCCCTGGGCTACCAGCCGACGGCCGCCATCGGCCAGCGCCGCGTCGCGCTGGCGGCCAGCCTGTTGCTCGCCGTCCTCGGCGGCGTGCTCGGCGGCAAGACGTTCGTCGACTGGCGGACCTTCACGACTGACGCGGTCTTCACGTCCCGGAGCTTCTACGGCGCCCTGCGTGTGCGCGAGGCCGACTTCGCCAACGGCGACCGGTATCGCAGCCTGCAGCACGGGACGACCATGCACGGGCAGCAGTACCTGGCGGCCGACAAGATCGACCAGCCCACCAGCTACTACACGCAGACCAGCGGCGTCGGCCTGGCGCTGGCTGCGCTGTCGACGCGGCCGCGCGCCGCCCGGATCGGCGTGATCGGCCTGGGCGCCGGCACCCTGGCCGCCTACGGCCGGCCGGGCGACACGTTCGTGTTCTTCGAGATCGACCCCGAGGTCGTCGCCCTGAGCCGCGGCGACCGGGCGTGGTTCACCTACCTGCGCCGCTCGCCGGCCCACGTCGAGATCGTCGAGGGCGACGCGCGCCTGTCGCTGCAGGCCTCGTCGCCACGCCGCTTCGACGTGCTGGCGGTGGACGCCTTCAGCGGCGACGCGGTGCCGGTGCACCTGCTCACGCGGGAAGCCTTCGCCCTCTATGCGCGCCATCTGGCCGACGCGCAAAGCGTGCTCGCCGTCCACGTGTCCAACCGGTACCTCAATCTCGAGGGCATCGTGGAGGCCGGCGGAGCGACGGCAGGCCTCGCGTCGGTGATCGTGCAGGATGACCTGGACGACAACCACACCTCCCGCAGCACCTGGATCCTCCTGGCGCAGGATCCTGCGGCCCTGACGACGTTCGGCGACCTCCGGCCGGCATCCTCGGCCGCCCCGTGGACCGACACGGCGAGCCACCTGATCGGCGTCCTCCGCCGCTGACCTGCCCCTACCGACCGGCGGCGTGTTGTAGCCTGTCGGGGTGCTGACCGTCCCCGAAACCCTCGAAGGCTGGTGCCTCCTGCACCAGATGTTCCGTGTCTCCTGGCCAGCGCTCGTGCAGGCCACCAACGACGAACGCGCCGAGTTCGCCGAGGGCCTGCGCGAGTTCCTCGACCGCAGTGTCGCCGGTGATGGCGCGACCATTGCGGTCGCCATGCTCGGGCACAAGGCCGACCTGATGCTCGTCCATGCGCGTCGCTCGTTCGATGCGCTCGTGCAGGCCCAGCTCGACGTCAGCCGCCTGCCGATCGCGGAGGCGTTCGAGTCGACGACGTCGTACGTGTCGGTCGTCGAGCTCGGCATGTACGAGATGACCGCCAAGATCCACGAGCAGCTCACCGAGCGGGGCCTCGCACACGGGACCGACGAGTACCGCGCGGCGCAGAAGGAGGCGATGCAGGTGCAGCATGGGCGCGTCAGCAGTCGCCTGTACACCGCATTCCCCGCCCGGCGCTACGTGTGCTTCTACCCGATGGACAAGCGCCGCGGCGAGATCAAGAACTGGTACAGCACGCCCTTCGAGAAGCGCGCCGCGATGATGCGCGAGCACGGCCACATCGGCCGGCTGTACGCGGGCGAGGTCACCCAGATCATCTCCGGCTCGATCGGCTTCGACGACTGGGAATGGGGCGTCGACCTCTTCGCCGACGACCCGGTGGTGTTCAAGAGACTGATCTACGAGATGCGCTTCGACGAGGCCAGCGCCGACTACGGCGAATTCGGCCCGTTCTACACGGGCGTGCAGTTCTCGTCGTCGCAGGTGGCCGAGTGGGTGGAGGGCCGGACGCCGACCCTGGCGATTTGAAATTTGACATTTGAAATTGTCGGGCGCGGGCCTTCGGCGACGCGCCTCGCCATGCCTCGAGCGAGCGAAGGCCGAGAGGCCGAGCCGCCCGGAATTTCAAATCTCGAATGTCGAATTATCAGTAGCCGCCGCCAGCGCCCGCCACCACGGCCGCGCCCTTCGATTCCTGCACGATCCTGACACCGGCGCTCGCCCCGATGCGGGTGGCGCCGGCCTTGACCATCTCCTGCGCGCCGCTCAGGTCGCGCACGCCGCCGGCCGCCTTCACCCCCATCTCGGCGCCCACGACGCGGCGCATCAGGGCGACGTCGGCAGGGGTCGCGCCGTGCTTGGCAAAGCCCGTGGACGTCTTCACGAACGTCGCGCCGGCCGCCTTGGCCAGCGTGCAGGCCGTGACCTTCTCTTCGTCGGTCAACAGCGCCGTCTCGATGATGACCTTGCTCACCACGCCCGCGGCGCGGCAGGCATCGGCCACCGCCTCGATGTCGAGTTGCACCGTGCGCACGTCGCCCGACTTCAGGGCGCCGACGTTGATGACCATGTCCACTTCGGTCGCGCCGTCGAAGATCACGCGGCGCGTCTCGTACTGCTTGACGTCGGGCGTCGTGGCGCCGAGCGGAAAGCCGACCACCGTGCACACGCCGACGGGGCTGCCGCGCAGAAGCCGGGCGCACAGCGGTACCCACGTCGGGTTCACGCACACGGTCGCGAACGAGTACTCGCGGGCCTCGCGGCACAGCGTCTCGATCTCGCTGCGGGTGGCGTCGGGCTTGAGGAGCGTGTGGTCGATCAGGCCCGCCACCGACCCGGCGGGCGCGCCGGAGGCCTGCAACCCCAGGCGCGAGGCGCCCGCGTCGAGCACGCCGCGCAGGTGATCGGGGCAACACTCGGCATGGAGCCCGTGACAGGCACAGCGCCCGCTGGGACCCGCTGCGCCAGTGGCACGCAGGACCTCCTCGGTGATGATGGCAACCAGGCGTTCGACGTCGAGGGCGTTCAGGGACATTGAGGGACGGGGAGCGGGAATCGGGGAGCGGGAATCGGGTAGCGCCTAGCAGAAGGTTCGGCACCGCGGGTCGCTCTGGCCATGCGTCATGTCGAGCGTGCCTTGTCGAGCCGCTGCAGTTTCGTGAGGCGACGGATGTAGCGCGGCTCGGTCATCGGCGTGCCGAGGAACACCATGACGATGGCGAGCGCGTCCGTCGGGGTGAGCAGGCTCGCCCCGAGCGCCAGGACGTTGGCGCCATTGTGCTCGCGGGCGTAGCGCGCAAGGGTCTCGTTCAGGCACAACGCCGCGCGCACCCCAGCGACCTTGTTGGCCGCCATCGTGGACCCGAGGCCTGCCCCGTCGATCACGATGCCCGCGTCGGCTTCCTTGCGGACCACGGCCAGGCCGACCTGCTCGGCGATGTCCGGGTAGTCGGCCGGCGCCGGCGCGGCGCCCTCCGGCCCGACCGCCTGCACCGCCAGGCCGCGCCCGCGCAGCGCCGACACCAGGAAGGCCTTGAGCGCCACGCCCGTGTGGTCGCTGCCGACGATGAGCCGCCGGACCTGGGCCACCGGCACGAGGTCGGCGCCGTCGCCCTCGACGGCCTGATCGGCCCGGATCACCGTGATGCGGCGATCGCGGAGGGTGTCGGCCGCCAGCGGGGTGACGTGCCCCCGCGGCAACAGTTCGACCGTGCTGCCCTCGGGCAGCATGCGGGCGTCGGCCTCCGTGATCATCGCGAAACGTGCCATGTGTGCTAGCCTGCGCCGGTCGAATGGCCCTCGATCCCGAGTCCCTGCCCGACCACCCCACCCCACTGCTGACGCAGGAGGCGATTGCCGCCCGGGTGGCCGACCTCGCCGCACAGATCCGCGCTGATTATGCCAGCACCCGCGACCTGCACATGGTCTGCGTGCTGAAAGGCGCCTTCGTCTTCTTCTCGGACCTGGTCCGGGCACTCGATCGGCAGGTGACCCTGGACTTCATCGTCGTCTCGAGTTACCAGAAGGCGACGCGCTCCTCGGGCGAGGTGCGCCTCATCAAGGACCTCGATACCGGCATCGAGGGCCGCGACGTCATCATCGTCGAGGACATCGTCGATACGGGCCTCACGCTGACGTACCTGCAGGACATCCTGCGGGCGCGCGGGCCGAAGTCGCTGAAGACGGCCTGCCTACTCAGCAAGCCCTCGCGGCGGAAGGTGGAAGTCCCCGTGGACTACGTGGGCTTCACCATCGAGGACCGCTTCGTGATCGGCTACGGCCTCGACTACGCCGAGATTTACCGGAACCTGCCCTACATCGGCGTGCTCGACGAGTAGGTGGCAATTCGAAATTCGACATTTGACATTCTCGGGCCGCGGCGCTTCGCGCCTGCGGCCTCGGCGACCTGCGCGCACAGCCCTCGCGGAGCGAAGGCGCGAGCCGAGCAACCCGGAATTTCAAATGTCCGATTTCGAATTACCTGATTGCAGCGTTCACCCGCTCCGCCATCACGCGCGCCTCGGCGAGCACCTCGGCTGACGGGAGCGTCTTCACGACGCGGTCGTGCATCAGCACGCGGCCGTTGACGATGGTCGTGCGGACGTCGCTGCCCTTGGCGGCGTACACCACCTGCGCGACCGGGTCGAACATCGGTTGCAGGTGCGGATGGGTCGTGTCGACGATGATCACGTCGGCGCGCCGGCCGGGAGTCAGCTGGCCGATGCGGTCGGCCATGCCGATCGCGGCCGCGCCTCGCCGTGTCGCCATCTCCAGCACCAGGGACGCCGGGGCGGCCGTGGGATCGACGCGCACGACCTTCTGCAGAAACGCGGCCTGGCGCATCGCCTCGAACATGTCGAGGTCGTTGTTGCTGGCGGCGCCATCGGTGCCGAGACCCACCGACACGCCCGCGGCGACGTAGTCGGCGATCGGCGCCGTGCCACTGGCCAGCTTCATGTTGCTTTCCGGATTGTGCGAGATCCCCATCCGCGCCTGCGCAGCGAGGCGGATGTCGTCGGGGCCGAGCCACACCCCATGCGCGCCGAGCACGTGCGGGCCCAGCACGCCGAGCTTGGCGAGGTACGCGGTGGGCGACTGCCCGTGCGCCTTCATCGAGTCGTCGCGCTCCGTCTTCGTCTCCTCGAGGTGGATGAGCAGCGGGATACGCATCTCGCGCGCAAGGCGGTCGGCCGCCTGCAGGGTTTCCGCGCTCAGCGTGTACATGGAGTGCGGCGCGACGGCGGGCGTGACCAGCGCGTCGCCGCGGAAGGCGGTGGCAAACGTCCGCGTGCGAGCGAGGGCCTCTTCAGGCGTCTTCGCATCGCCGACGGGGAACTGAATCACCGTCTGGCCGAGCACCCCGCGCAACCCGGCCTCGCGCGTCGCCTTCCCCACTTCCTCCTCGAAGTAGTACATGTCGACGAAGGTCGTGGTGCCGCCGAGGATCATCTCGAGCGCGGCCAGCCGTGTGCCGGCGCGCACGAAGTCGGGCGCCACGGTCTTGCCTTCGGCCGGGAAGATGTACTTCGTCAGCCAGTCCTGCAGGTTGAGATCGTTGCCGAGACCGCGGAACAGCACCATCGCCGCATGCGTGTGCGTGTTGATGAGCCCTGGCATCACCACCTGGCCGGTGGCGTCGATCGTCTCGCGCGGCGCGAACCGTGCAGCGATGTCCTCGGGTGTCCCGACACCGACGATATCGGTCCCGTCGATGGCGACTGCCCCGGGCGAGAGAATCCGCCGCTCGTCGTCGACGGTGACGACGGTCCCGCCGGTGATGACGAGCGAGGCCTGTGCCTTCGCCGGGCCGGCCGCGGGCGTGGACGCGCCAGCCGTGTCGGTCGAGGATCGACCGCATCCCGCCAGCAGCAGCACTGCGGTCGCCAGCCCGCTCAGCAATCGTCCGCGCGTCGTCACGTCTTGTCTCCCCTGACCGAACCCTGAGCCCTGAAACTTCGAATCCCGAACTCTGAGTTGCAAATTCTGAATTCCGAACTCTGAATTCTGAATTGCCCTTAGACGTTGAAGCGGAACAACAGCACGTCGCCGTCCTGCACGACGTACTCCTTGCCTTCCGAACGCACCAGGCCCTGCTCGCGCGCCGGCTTCCAGCCGCCGACCCGGACGAAGTCGTCGAAGGCCACCGTCTCGGCGCGGATGAAGCCCTTCTCGAAGTCCGTGTGGATGACGCCGGCTGCCGCAGGTCCCTTGTCGCCGGCATGGATGGTCCACGCGCGGACCTCCTTCTCGCCGGCCGTGAAGTAGCTGCGCAGGCCCAGCAGGTGGTACGCGGCGCGAGCGAGGCGGTCGAGCCCCGACTCGGTGAGCCCGAGCGAGCCCAGGAACTCGGCTCGCTCCTCCGGCTCGAGTTCGGCAAGTTCGGCCTCGACTTTCGCCGAGAACACGACCACTTCCGCCGTCTCGTGTTCCTCGGCGATGCGCGCCTCGAGAGCCCGGACGAACGCGTTGCCCTCGGCGGCCTCGTCCTCACGGACGTTGGCGGCGTACAGCACCGGCTTGGACGTGAGGAGATTGAGGCCCTTGAACGCGGGCAGCATCTCGTCGGCCGGCTCGTACAGGCGTGCCGGCTTGCCCGCCTCGAGCAGCGCCTTGACGGCCTCGACCATCGCCACCTCGGCCTTGGCGGCCGCGTCGCCCGAGCGCGCCATCTTCACCGACTTCTCGAGCCGCTTCTCGACGGTCGACAGGTCGGCCAGGCCGAGCTCGATGTTGATGATCTCGCGGTCGCGCGACGGGTCGGGCTGCCCCATCACGTGCTGGATGTTCTCGTCCTCGAAGCAGCGGATCACGTGGACGATGGCGTCCACTTCGCGGATGTTGTGCAGGAACTGATTGCCCAGGCCCTCGCCCTGGCTGGCGCCCTTCACCAGGCCCGCGATGTCCACGAACTCCACCGAGGCGGGCACCGTGCGCTCCGGCGACACGATGTCGGCCAGCTTCCCCAGCCGGGGATCCGGCACCATCACGATCCCGGTGTTGGGCTCGATGGTCGCGAACGGGTAGTTGGCCACGAGGGCCCCGGCCGACGTGAGCGCGTTGAAGAGCGTGGACTTGCCGACGTTCGGGAGTCCGACGATGCCGAGTCGAAGCATGGGAAGAAGGAGTCGCCTCGGACGGTCCATCCGCCCTGTCGCGAACTGCTCATTGTAGAACGGCTGCGGGCTACCGTCTGCAGGCCCCCCGCGGCCCTCCCCCTCGACCCTGTCGGCCCAGTCCGACACCAGGACCAGGCGGATGTGATCGACCCGCCTGGCAGGGCGCTGCGAAAGTCCGCCCTGCAGTTCAGAATTCGGAGTTCTGAATGGAGAGGGCGCGATGCGCCAGGTGGCCTCTGGCCCGTAGCCTGCAGCCTGCCCCTTCAGATAGAGTGCGTGGCGTGCCGGTTCACCTGATCTCGCATCCCGTCGCCCGCGCGCTCCTGACGCAGTTGCGCGACAAGCAGACACCGTCGCCGCTCTTCCGCCAGTACGCGCAACGCCTGAGCGTGCTCATCGCGACCGAAGCGATGCGCGACCTCCCCACCGAGGCGATCACCGTCGAGACGCCGCTCGGACCGGCCGAGGGCGCCCGCATCGCCAGCGATGTCGTGGTGGTGCCGGTGCTGCGCGCCGGCCTCGGCATGCTGGAGGCCGTGCTGTCGGTGGTGCCACACGCGCGTGTCGGCCACATCGGGTTGCAGCGCGACGAGGCAACGGCCGTGGCCTCGCAGTACTACGCGAAGTTCCCGGCCGGACTCGACAACAGCGAAGTGGTGCTGATCGATCCGATGCTGGCCACGGGCGGCAGCGCCGTCGCCTCGCTGCAGCTGCTCGCGGCGCGCGGCGCCCGTCACCTGCGCCTCCTCTGCATCGTCGCCGCCCCAGAGGGCATCGCGGAAGTCGAGCGGCACATGCCGCACGTGCAGATCTACACGTCGGCCATCGACAGCCACCTGAACGAGCACAAGTTCATCGTGCCCGGGCTCGGCGACTTCGGCGACCGCCTCTTCGGCACGATGTAACCGACTGTGCGGAAAGGCGCGTCGACCTGAAGGTCGACGCCCACGAACCTTGGTGCCCAGGGGGTTCGTGGCCGCCGACGTTCACGTCGGCGGATAGGCGCCACGGCTGTAGCCGTCGCCCTCGCCCAGTTGTAGCCGTCGCCCTTGGGCGACGGTCAGTGATCTTCCCGGAAGATCGCTCCTCGCCCGCCCCACGCGTCGGCCATGGCCGACGCCTACGTGTCCCAGAGGTTCGTGGCCGCCGACGTTGACGTTGGCGGTTCGAGGCGGTAGGGCCGGTTGTCCCAACCCGGCCCAGGGATGTCGCGTTACGGCACGAGCGGCGCGGGCATCGGAATGGCTGCGGGCCGCTTGCCCGACTTCAGCAACTCCTCCATCCAGGCGTCCATGCGCGCGTTCTGCTCGGGCGTCGTGTTGTGGCCCGTGGTCAGCGCCAGCATCCAGTGCTTCGGCGCGGTGATGACGTTGAAGGCCGCGAAGATCGACGTCGGCGGCACCGTCTCGTCGTTGTAGCCCCAGGTGTAGATGCCCGGCGCCTTCACGCGACGGGCGAAGTTGACCACGTCGTAGTACGGCAGCGTGCGCAGGGCCTCCGGCGTCGGCTTCGGCCCGGGGCGCGTGGGGTGGAAGAAGTGCGGCCAGCCGCCGGCGCGGTTGTTGAGGTAGCCCGTCAGATCGGCAAGCGCCGGGAAGGTCGACGACAGCCCCGTCACGCGCGAGTCGAGTCCAGCGGTGACGATGGCGAGGGCACCGCCCTGACTGCCGCCGACGACGCCGAGGTTGGTGCCGTCGTAGTTGGGCAGGCTCGTGAGGACGTCGTTGGCGCGCACGGTTGAGAGATACACACGGCGATAGAAGAAGCGGTCGCGATCCTCGACGTTGTTCATGAAGTAGCGCGACAGGCTGCCGGCGCCGAGCCCGGTGTACACGGCGGGGTCGAGTGTGACCGGCAGGCCATGGATGCCGATCTGCAGCGTGATGATGCCGTGCTGGCACGGCGTGATCAGGCCGCGGTACGGACGCACGCCCGCGCCCGGCACCGAGAGCAGGGCCGGATACTTCCCGGGGGCCGAGGGCTCGCACAGGATGCCGTAGATGCGGCTGGTACCCGTCCCGGCTGCATCGAGGCCGACCGTCTGGAAGCTCACGTGCGACACGGTGATGCCCGGCCCGCCGTACGACGGGAGGAGTTCGCGCGTCAGGTCGACGGGGATCTTCGCGAGGGACGCCTTGCCGGCATCCCAGAACGCGTCGAAGTCGGAGGGGTTGATGACCGTGGGCGCGAGCTTCTGCGGGTCGAAGCCGGCGGTGCCGAGGCCCCGATAGGTGCGCCCCTCGTGCTGAGCGGTGCCGATGCAGCGCAGGAAGCCGGGGCTCGTCATCGTGCCGGCGTCGATGACGACGGGAGCGGCGCCGCTGGTGACCTCCTTCGTGATGGTCGGCGGCAACATCTCGGAGCCACAGCGAACGGTGACGGCCACACCCGGCAGCGGATGGCCGTCGCGTCGCACCTCGACGCGGAACGACGCCGGGCTGCCCACCGTGTAGGTCCACGACGGCACGGTGGGCGTGACGACGATTTCGGGTGTGCCCGTGATCACGTCCTGAGCGGTGGCGTGGGACACGACGCCGGGCGCAGCGAGCGCGCACGACAGGGCGAGGCTGGCGAGGGTGCGACGAGGGAAACGCATGGGTGGCAGCATGTCATGAGTCATGCCTCATGACTCATGCCTCATGCCTCATGAGAGCGCGGGCTCAGGGCTCAGGGCTCAAGGCTCATAGAGCATCCTGAAGGATCACGGCTCAGAAACATGCTCGGGGTACGACCTCAGGCGGCCGGGGTTCGTGGCCGTCGACATTCATGTCGACGGGGTCATCCCTTGACGACGAAGCCCTTCGCGAGCAGGTGCGGGCGGAGGCGCTCGCGGAGGTCGCCCTGCAGTTCGATGGCGCCGTCGGCCACCGCGCCGCCGGTGCCGCACAGGCGCTTCAACTCGGCGCACAGGTCCTTCAGGAACGCGTCGTTGCGCGGCAGGCCATCGACGACGGTCATCGTCTTGCCGCCGCGGCCCTTCTTCTCCATGCGGAGCTTCGCGGTGATCTTCGCGGGCACGGGCTCCTGCGCGGCACGTCGCGTGCTGCACTGGCAGTTGTTGGCCGGCCAGCCGCAGGTGGGACAGGTGCGTCCGGCATCGGACGAGTACACGAGGCGGGAACCGCGATCGCTCACGTGGGGCATGATCACATGGCCACGCAATTCGAGATTGGAGATTCGAAATTCCGGCGGCTCGGCCTCACGGCCTTCGCTCGCGCGCGGCGTCCCGAGGCGCGTGGCCGAAAGCCCGCGCCGCGAGAATTTCACATGTCGAATTTCGAATTGCCACCGCCGTCCCCGTGATGCGTCTCTCCGAGTTCCTCGTGCTGGCGTGGTGCGCCGTCGCGCTGGTGGTGTCGCTGCGGCTCCGGCTGCCCGCGCCGCAGCGGATGCGGGTGATCACGGCATGCCTGGGGCTGGGCGCCGTGGTGAGGCTCGGCGCCGCGCTTCCGCCCGAGGGCCTGGCGGGCGTCGTCCGCAACCTGCTGCCGGGGCTGTACGTGCTTGCCGCATATCGCATCGCCGGGCACTTCTTCCTCGCGCCTGACGAGCGGCTGGAGGCGTGGCTCACCCGGGTCGATCACGCGGTGCTCGGCCCGGCGCACCCGGAACACTGGCTGCGGGGCCAGCCGTGGCTGCTCGGGCTGCTCGAACTGGCGTATCTCTCCGTGTACCCGATGCTGCCCCTCGGGATGTGGGCGGCCTGGTCGGCCGGTGGTCACGCGGCGGTCGACCGGTACTGGCAGTTGGTGTTCCCTGCCGAAGCCACCAGCTATCTCGCGCTGGCGTGGCTGCAGGCGCGGCCGCCGCGGGCGCTCGAGCCGTGGACACGGGACCTGCAGGCGCGGTCAGCCATCCGCGTGGCCAACGAGTTCGTCCTCTCGCAGGGCAGCCACCTGATGAACACGATTCCCAGCGGCCACGCCGCAGGGGCGGTCGCCGTGGCGCTCGCGGTCGCGTCGCTCGGGGCGCCGGCTGCACCGGTATTCGCCGTGCTTGCCACGGTGATCTGCGTGGCCACGGTGGTGGGCCGGTATCACTTCCTCGTCGACACGGTGCTGGGTGCGGTCGTGGCCGCCGCCTGGTGGGGGCTGTGGCGGGCCTGGGGCGGGCACTGACGCCGCCGCGGGCTTGCCTCGCCGTGGCAGCTGCGCTATAGTCCGAGGTTCGTGCTGGTCGCGCCCCACGCGCCAGAACGAGGCACTCCCCACCTCGAGTGCGCAGTTGGCTCAGCGGTAGAGCACCGCCTTCACACGGCGGGGGTCACTGGTTCGAATCCAGTACTGCGCACCATCCATCACCCAACCCAACGACGTAGATCGCCTGGCCGGCGACAGCCTCGCGCCGTTCGCGGCAGCGTCGGCGGCCAGAGCGCGTCCTCCCGCCTCGACGGCGCTGCCCGTTCGCCCGCGAGCGGGGCAGCGTTGATCCCTCTGTCTTTGGTCGAAGCCGCGGCGGCCTGAGGTTTCGCAACGCGCCGCGACCGTGTAAAGTAGGCTAAGCGGTGCGCCCCCAGCAGCACCGGGCCACCGCCGTGGCCGGGCTACGCATGCGGAGACTCGCGCACATCTTCACCGACCTGTTTCTGGGGCCGCCGCCGACATCCCTCGGCGCCGCGGCAACACCGGCCGCGCCGGTCGCCCCACCCGCCGATCACGAAGGCGTGGCACAGGTCGTGGTCGTCGACGAGGTCGGCGGGCACCTGCACGACTTCCTGGGTCTCTTCCCCGAAGAGGACGGGCAGTCGATCGACACGCCGACCGACACGCCGCCTCCCGCTTCGCAGGCCACGTGGCCGCTCGTGGAGCGTCGGCGGGTACCGCGCCCGTCGCCCCCGCCGGCCACCGTCTAGCGCACCGACAGTCCCTGCTTCTTCATCTCCTTGGCCGCCTCCTTCACGAGGTCGGCGAGGAGCTTGCGCGAGTCCTTCGGGTTGGTCGACTCGCTCGAGCCGGCCCACAGCAGCTTGTTCATCGGCACGCTGAAGATCAGCGTCTCGATCGACACCACCCTGTCCTGGCGCACATACCCCGGGTCGTACATCGCGCCCCAGCCGTAGCCGTAGTACCCCCACAGCGACGAGTAATAGCCCTCGCTCCACGACGGCGGCACGTACGTCGTGCGCTTGTCGTTGCCCACCAGCCGCATCACCACCACGCCCTGCACGCCGGTGCGCTCGAACCAGCCACGCGCCTGCTCGGTGTCCTTCAGGATCTCCTTCGGGATCGCCCGGTAGGCGGCCACCGCGTCGATGCCACGCGGCGTGAGCTGCGCGACCATGCCCTCCTCGCCCGACATGCGCAGGCTGTCGTCGGGCGACATCACCACCACCACGACCTTCTTGCCTGTGAACTGGACACCCCGCGCCTCGGGGGCGACCCAGGTGGACGTGAACTTCGTGCCGGCCAGCACCACGACCGGCAGCGCCACCGCCAGCACGGCGGCGCGCGTGAGCATGCGAATCATCAGGACTCCTTGGGCCGAGCCCGGCTCGGCCGAACCGACATTGTACGGGCGGCGGACGCCCCCTCAGGAACGGCAGCGCATCGCCAGCAGGCGGGTCGCCTGCGAGAGATCGAGGTCGGCCACGAGCAGGCCGGCGAGGCCATAGGGCTGCCACGCCTGCAGCGTGCCGTCGGGCCGCGCCACGGCCGATGTCGTGGGGGAGCCGTCGCCCGCGTAGTTCACCGTGGCCACGAAGCACGTGTTCTCGGCGGCGCGACACAGCACGGCCTTCTCATGAAAGGTGTTCCGGGGGTCGGCGAACATCGTCGGGCGGAACCCGCCCGGCTCGGCCTCGTGAAACGCCTGATGGAACACCACCTGCGCCCCCCGCTGCACCGCCCAGCGCACGGTCTCCGGGTATCGCCAGCCCTCGTGGCAGATCGTGACGCCGATGGTCACCCCGGCCACCTCGAACACGGCCCGCCCATCGCCCGGCGCGTACAGCCCGTCTTCGGACGGGTCGACCTGCACCTTGTCCTGCACGCCCAGCACCTGCCCTGCCCCATCGATCACCACGGCGCAGGCGCGGAGGGCGTCATCGACGAGGCGCTCCGTGCCCAGCACGACGGCCACTCCTACCGCCGCGGCCGCAGCCGCCACGTCGTGGACGGCCCGCTCGAGAAACGCGGCGTCGGGAAGCGGTACGCCCTTGCCGGGCGCGCGATAGCCCGGCACATAGCATTCGGGGAAACAGACCACGGCCGCGCCGCAGGCGGCCGCCTCGTGGACGGCCGCCAGGGAACGCGCCACCGCGTCGTCTGGACTGGCAGGGAACGGCAGGTTGGCGAGGGCGATGCGGAAGGCCATCTCGGCGTCAGTATGCACGCGAGGTCGCGTGCCAGGCGGCCGGGCGGCTCCCCCCTCGACTGTGCTCGGGGCGGCCTGAGCACGGTCGAAGGCCGCGCCCGGCCCCTCACCGCTAGAAGTAGATGCCGAGACCGACCGTCGGGCCCGCGATGCGCTGCTTGGCCGTGAAGTCGAACCGACCGAGCTCCTTGGTGAACTTGAACTGGAAGTAGCTGTAGCCGGCCGTGAAGCCGAAGTGCGACCAGGGCTTCCAGTCGAGACGCGCGGCGGCGCCGAAGTCCGAGTCTGCGCCCACACCGAAGCCGCCGTACTCGGCCGTCGCGTGGAACTCCACCTTCGGGGCGACCTTGTGATAGCCGACGCCGACCAGCGGATCCCAGATGCCGGGCTTGGTCTCGAAGTCGTACCGGTCGAGCACGCGGGCCTCGAACTTGGTCGCCACGCGGCGCACGCCGCCCGACACGAAGAAGTCGCCGGCGATCTTGCGGCTCGCCGTGGCGTGCAGGTAGATGAGGTTGGCATCAAGGTTCACGCGCGGCAGGTTCACGTCGCCGCCGATGGCCGCATACACGCCGTCGAAGTCGAAGCGCCACGTGCCGTTGGTGGCCGAGAAGCCGGCGAGCGCCGCGCCGTCGAAGCGGGTGTCGACCAGGTCGATGTTGCCGGTGTTGCCGCTGCCGACGCCGCCACCACCGCCGCTGCCACCGCCGGCGCCGAGGTCGAACGGCAGGTCCACCTCGATCCCGATACTGAGCGGCACCCACACCAGGATCGGGTACACCGTGAACTGCCAGTCGCCCGACGACGACGTGCCCACCTGGCGGCTCGCCGCCGTCGCCTCGCGCGCCGTGGACGTGGTGTCCAGCGCGGGCAACGTCGAGGGCAGGGTGAATGACACGGGGGCACTCACCTCGGAGGAGGCGGGCGCCTGCGCCGCGACGGGCGCGGCGACGGCGACGGTGCAGACCGCCGCGGCAAGGACTCGGAACAGGTTCGAGGACATCAGGGCTCCAGCATTGGGGGATGAAGAGGTCGCATGCCACCGGCACGCGGGTACAGCCACAGCCCCTGGCCCGCTAGGCGCGGCCGAGGACCGACGAGATGACTTGCAGCAGCGCGGTGCCGCGGAACGGCTTGGCGATGTACGCCGACGCGCCGTGCTGCAGCGCGTTCTCCCGGGTGTGCGCGTCGTCGTGCGCGGTAATCAGCACGACGGGCAGCGGCGCCCGCAGGGCCTTGAGCCGGGCGAGCAGGTCGAGGCCGCTCATGCCCGGCAACTTCAGGTCGGTGACGACGCAGGCCGCCTCCGGCCGCAGGCCGTCGGCCATCAGCGCCTCACCCGAAGCATACGCTACCGGGGAGAACCCTCCCGCGTCCAGCAGGCGGCGCATGGCGTCGCGCAGGCTGTCGTCGTCGTCCACCACGATGACGACCGGGCTGTCGGTCATCGCAGGACTCCGGGCATGTCCCCTGAACGTGGGGCAGGAGGAAACGGCACGCTTCATCATCGGCCGTCATGGCGTCGCTGCCCACTTGAACGAGGGGCAACGCGGCTGCCCCAAGGGGCACCCCCCTCACTCCACGCCTGCCAGGGTGAGACGTTCGGCGAGACGGCCGAGTTCAGCCGCCGAGTCGACGCCCAACTTCTCCATCAGGCGCGCCCGGTGGAGCTTCACCGTCCGCTCGGCGATGCCCAGGTCGTCGGCGATCTGCTTGTTCAGGCGGCCGACCACGATGCCGTCGAAGACGTTGCGCTCGACCGTCGACAGCCCGGCGAACCTGGAGCGCAGGGCCTCGGCCTCGGCGGCCGCGGTCCGTCGCGTGAGATCGCGCGTCAGGGCATGCGACAGCGCCTCCAGCAGGGCGGGCCGATCGATGGGCTTGGTCAGGAAGTCGACGGCGCCGGCCTTCATCGCCCGCACGCTGGCCGCCACGTCCGGGTGCCCCGTCATCACGATGACCGGCAGGGCAATCCCCTTGCCGCCAAGGGCCGCCTGCAGGTCCAGGCCAGACGGTCCGGGGAGTTGCACGTCGAGCAACACGCACCCGTGGCGGTCCTCCGGCAGGTTCAGGAGGAAGTCCCCGGTCGTCGCGTAGCCTCGCGCCTCGTGTCCGAGGGCTTCCACGAGCCGCACCAGTGCCGTGCGCAGCGACTCGTCGTCGTCGACGATGTGGATGACCGCCGGGCTCATGCTGCCCTCCCCGTGCCGGGCGCAAGCACCGCGTACGGCAGCACCATCGTGAACACGGCGCCCCCCTCGGCGGCGTTGGCGACGCCGATGTGGCCATGGTGCGCCTCGACGATCGTGCGCGCGATCGACAAGCCGAGGCCCATTCCCGAACGTTTGGTGGTGAAGAACGAATCGAAGACCTTGTCGACGGGCACGGCCGAGATGCCCGGTCCGTGGTCGCGCACGTCCACGCTCACATCGTCGGCATGTCGCTGCACGGTGATGGTGACCGTGCGGCGACTGTCGGGCAAGTCGGCCGTGGCGTCGAAGGCGTTCAGCACGAGGTTGATCAGCACCTGCTGGATCTGGATGCGGTCGCCGAGCACGGTCGACCGCTCGGCCGGTGTCCACACGACGAGTTGGGCGCCGCGACGACGCGCTTCCGGCCGCAGGACGAGTTCCACCTCGGTGACGATGTCGTCGAGGACGACCGGGACACGCTCGACCTCGTTCTTCTGCAGGAGCGTGCGCAGTCGCTTGATCACTTCGCTGGCGCGCACGTCGTCGCGCCGGATATCGGCCAGGATCTGCCGCAGCAGTTCGGGCCGTTCGACCCCGGACTCGAGAATCAGTTCCGCGGTGTCGGCATTGCTGAGGATGGCCCCGAGGGGCTGGTTGATCTCGTGCGCCAGCGCCGCGGCCAGTTCCCCGGCGACAGCCAGGCGCGACGCATGCGCCAGTTCGTTGCGCGACCGGGCAACAGACACCTCGGCGTGACGCCGCCGGCGACGCTCGATCAGCAGGCCGCCGATGAGGGCCGCCTGCAGCGCGATGATGCCGAGGGCCCCGAGCACCTTGTTGCGGTCGCGCTCCCACAGCGACGCCTCGCGGAAATGCACCACGGCCCCACGCGGCAGGGCCGCCTCGTGGATGCCATACCGCTGCAACTGCCGCCAGTCGACATGCATCGCGGCAGGCGCGCTGGCCGGAAGTCGAACCGTCGCCGGGGGCGCGCCAGCGAGCAGCTGCGTGACCGCCCGCGCCGCTTCGCGGCCCTGCGACTCGAAGTCGGTCCAGTAGCCGCCGACGATGCCCGCCTCGAGATAGGTGCTGAAGGCGCCATACATCGGCGCGCGCGTCGCTGCACGCATGGCCTGCACCGAGGCGAACGGCGTCATGAACGCCCCGGCGCCATCCTGGTGGTAGCCGGGCGTGAACACCACGGCTTCGTTGCCCAGTCGCCGCAATCGCGCCGTGACGTCGGCGGTCGGCAGGTCAGCCAGTACTTCGACCGTCACCCTCGGCTCGAACCGCGCCTTCTCGGCCATCACGCGCTCGTACCACAGGCGATCGCGCCGCACCGCCGTGGCAACGACAACGACCAGGCGTCTGGCCTCCGGGTGCCAACGAAGGGCCTGCTCCACGGTCGGGACGAACACGTCCTCGGTGGGTACGCCGATGAAGCCGGCCGGGAGCGCGCCCAGCCGAGCGAGGTCGTCGAGGGTCACAACCGCATGCACCACCGGCGTCCCTGTCGGCAGGCGGTCCCGATGGCGCAAGGCGAACTCCAGCGCCTCGCGTCCGACGACCACCACCACGTCTGGTCTCAGTTGGGCGTACTTCCGCACCAGGTGATCGGACAGGGCGGTCTCGTAGTCCGCCCCGTTGAAGCGGGCCGCGTCGAGGAACTCTTCGTAGAGCTCCACCTGCTGGCCGTCCGGCACAAGGCTGTGCTGGCGGAACCCGCGATCGAACTCCAGGATGGCTGGGAGGAGCCGGCCCACCGAGTACAGGACCAGCACGGGCCGTGGCTGGTCAGCCTGGACGCGGGTCGACGCGGCCGTCACCGACAGCAGGCACAGGAGCACGGCAGCCATCAGGCGTCCGGGGCGACGTGGCAACATCAATGGATACCCTAGTGTGGCCATCTGGCCACACTGGGCACATCAGATCACCGCACCCCGAGGGCCTTTGCCAACTGGACCAAGGCAGGGTCTCCAGGCGCGACCAGCAGGAGACGCCGGACGTACTCCCGCGCCCGGTCGATGTCGGAGGCCTTCTGGGCAACACCGAGGCCGGCGTCGAGCAGGTCCCGGTTGTCGGGATGGCGGACGAGGGCGGCATCGATGACGGCCAGCGCCTCGCTGCGCTTGCCCTGGCCATCGAGGGCCAACGCATACGCAAACGGGTACCGCGGTTCCTCGGGCGCTCGCGTGGCGGCCCGCTTGAGCAGGTCGACCGCCTCGGCGGGCCGCTGCTGCCGATACACCGACAAGCCGAGCGCGTAGAGCACCGTCGCGTCGTCCGGCACCGACACGAGTGCGCGCCGGAGCGTGGCCTCCGCCTTCGCCTCATCGCCGCCCTGACGCTGCAACTCCGCGAGGTTCACGTACGCCGGCAGGAACCAGGGCGCGTACCTGGTGGCCGCCTCGTACTCGGCGATGGCCCCGGCCACGTTGCCGCGACGCTCTTCCATCAGGGCGAGGTTGACGAACGACTCTGGTCGATCGCCGTTGAAGAGCTCCGACGTCCGCACGTCGGCCAGGGCGCGCTCCAGTGCGGTACGCTGCCCGGCCGGCAACCACTGCGCTGGCTCACCGGCCAACGCCGACGCGGCATCGAGGCGGATGCTTCGTACGGGGTCCTCCAGCAGGGCGCCACCGACCCGCGCCCGCGCCGCGGGTTCGAGGCGCGCCAACCCCTGCGCCACCGCGAGCCGCACGAGCGGCTGCGGGTCGCGGGCCAGCGCGTCGAGGACGGGTTCGACCTGGCCGGGCGCCGTCGTGGACAACCACTCGACCGCCGTGGCCCGCGTGATCGGCGCCTGGCTGGCATCGGACGCCAGGGCGCGCAGCGGCGCCACCGCATCGGCACGCCCCTGCGACGCCGCCGCGAATGTCGGGGCGAAGTGGGGGCGCTGTCGCCACGTCGGGCTCCATCGATCCAGCGCCGCGGCCGCCCAGGCCGGGGTCTTGCCCGTGTGGCACGTGGTGCACGTGTCGGGCATGCCGAATCGCTCGCTGAAGTCCGGCCGCGGCACGCGGAAGCTGTGATCGTGCCGTGCGTCCACGCCCATGTAGGTCACCGTCGGCATGTGGCACGCCACGCACGACGCACCGGGCGTGCCCGGCTCGTGGCCGTGATGGGCCTTCACGTCGAACGTGGTCGGCAGGTGGCACTGCGCGCACACGCCGTTGCCGTCGCCCTTCGGCTTCAGGCTGTGCGGGTCATGGCAGTCCGCGCAGGTCACGCCCGCCATGTACATCTTGCTCTGCAGGAACGAGCCGTAGTTGTACACCTCGTCCTGCATCTGGCCGTCCGGCCGGTACAGCCCCTCGGACAGGAAGGTCGGCCGGTACGACATCAGGAAGGGCTGGCCAGGCACGTGCGCATCCATGCGCTCGACGCGCCGCGCGTGGCACGGGGCACACACCTCGACCTCGTGCCGCGTGCCGCCGAGCGCCGGCGTGCGCGTCGCGATCCCCTTGTCGACCTGCATCGTCCACTGGACGCCACGACGCTCGCGCAGCGATGCGGTGAGGCCGAGATCGGCCGCCGTCAGCGACGGATCGGCCTTGCCGGGGCCATGACGCTCGGCCCAGGCGACGTGCGCGGAGGCCGGGCCGTGGCACGTCTCGCACGACACGTCGATCTCGGACCACGTCGTCTTGTAGGTGTCGGTCTTGCGGTCGTAGGCCTTGCGCAGGTTCGTCGAGTGGCACGTGGCGCACTGGGCGTTCCAGTTCTGGCTGAACTTGGTCCAGTGCAGGACGTCGGTGTGCGTCACCTTCTCGCCGGCGTACAGGTGATACCAGCGCTGCCCGCCCTGCGCCTTCGGGCGCGCGTCCCACGAGATGCTGAGCGCCTGATACCGGCCGTCCGGGAAGCCGATGAGGTACTGCTGCAGCGGATAGACACCGAAGACGTACGCGACCTCGAAGTCGCGCAGCTGGCCGTCGGGGCCATCGGTGCGCACGATGTACTTGCCGTCGCGCGTGCTGAACCGGCTGGTCGTGCCCGCGTACGTGAACGTCGCCCCGGAGAAATCGCCGAGCACGGTGGCCGGCGTGGCCTCCTGCATGGCCAGGTCGTGATGCGACCCCTGGTACCGCGCGTCCTCCTCCTTGTGGCAGGTCGCGCACTTGGCACGACCCACGTAGGTCGCCGACGCCGCGAGCGCCACCGGATCGGCGCCGCCGCCAGCAACGGTGGCCCCGGGCTCGCGAGTGGAGGAACAACCGATGGCCGCGACGAGGAGCCCGAGGGCTCCGAGGAGGCACGCGGACGAGACGAGGCCGGTCAGGCGGGTCGGAAGAGAAACGAGCACGGCGGCTACACGAGTATCACAAGGCGGGGGCTAGGGGCTTGGGGCTGGCCCCTTCCACCTTCGTCCTTCCACCTTCGACCTTCGACCTTCGTGCCTTCGACCTTCGTGCCTTCCGGCATTCGGCATCGCAGCATCGCAGCATTACGAGAATCAGCTAGTACACCCACTGGAACCGGGTCAGCACCGCGTGCGTGCGGCCTTCCTTCTGGAAGCGGTCGAGAATCGTGTAGTTCCAGCCGACGCCGAACTTCCAGCGCCGCGTCGCCCACCAGTTCACGCCCAGGTAGGTCTTGTTGAACGTGCCGCCCTGCACACTGCCGTCGTCGATGTCCTCGTGCGCGACGCGGAAGACCAGTTCGGGCGCGCCCCACTTCCGGGTCGGCATCACCCGGCGGGCGTACCCGACCGTGCGGTCGTACGGGCGGTTCTCGCCAGTGAGCACGTAGCTCGTGGTCACGTAGTAGCCCTTGAACGTCGGGTCTCCCGAGATGTCCGAACGCACCCAGGCCTGGATGTACTCGCCCATCAGCGACCAGCCGCGCACGTTCCACAGGCCCTCGAAGCCGAGGTGCCTGGCGTGGTCCCCCGACAGGTTGCCGCTGTCCACGTAGTTGCTCGTGACGTTGGACTCCGGCCGTCCCTTGTAGCGCATCGTGTCGTTGTCGGCGCCGAAGTACCGCCACGACGACCCCACGTGCAGGTAGCTCCGATCCTTGTCGGCGCTCCACACGAGCCCCGTGAGGCGCACGGTGGCGTCGGTGCCGCTGTCGTCGAAGTCGTCGTCGTTCACGAACCAGTCGTTGTACACGCCCGCCGAGAGGTTCACGTTGTGCTTCTTGCCGAAGAGTCGACGCACGGTGATGCCGACGTTGCGCGAGACGAAGAACGGGCTCAGCACGCGTTCCTGGGCATTGAGGTTCGCCGCATCGCCTACCATCTCGTACGCGAACGTCTCCTTCTGCTTGCCGAGCGTGACGGTGGTGGACCGCGAGCCGATGGGAATCATCACCCACAGGTCGGTCAACTGCCACGTCTGCTCCGGCTCCGACTCGAAGCCCTTGTACTCGGCAGCGGCCAGGTACTTCACCTTGCCCATGCCGCCGCGCACCATCACACGCGCCGCGCGGGCGTTCCACTGGTTCTCCTGCACCCCCACCTGCTCGACGCTCGCCGCGTCCTGGCTGAAGGCGGTGTAGTCGGCAAGGGTGACCAGGCCGAACTTCATCGTGAACCACTTCGACTTGACCTGGGTCTTCTTCTCGATGGCGGTGGCGACGTCGGGAATGGCGAACCCCGTGGCCGGCGCCGTGTATTCCTCAGGGTCGAATTCTCCCGGCTTCGGGGCGAGTTCCGATTCAGGCGCCTGGGCGCGCGCCGCGGTTGTGGAAAGGCCGAGGCACAGCACGGTGAGGACCGACAGGGCCAGGAGTCGGAGCGACGACGTCATGCGCACGGTACAGAGGATCGGCGGAGCGGCGGGCGCCGCCAAGCTGAACCAAGGGCTGACGCGTTGCCCGAAAGGGCAGGGTTCGCTCACTTCGCTGGTAATGCCGCGATGCTGCGATGCCGGAATGCCGCCTGCCGCCTGCCGCCTGCCGCCTGCCGACTGCCGACAGGTTTCAGTACGACCAGCCGAAGGTCAGGCTCACGCCGGCGTCCACCTTCTCTCGGCCGGCAGGCGGGTGCGTGTCGTAGCTCGTGTAGCCGTTCAGGCTGGCGTAGAAGTCGCCGAGGAACTCGACGCGGAGCGCGCTCTGCGTCTCGAGGCGCGTCCGTCGCTGGTCCCCGAGGGCGTAGTACGAGACAACCGACGATGTGAGGTCGATGCTCTTGTCGCGGGCGCTGAACCAGTCCCAGGTGCCGCCCGCGACCAGTTCCGGACGGTCAGCGACGTCCTGATCGGTGAACTGCTCACGCGTCCAGGCGATTCCGCCGTACACCTGCAGCATCGTCCGGTTGGACTGGGCGAGGTACCGCCCCATGCCGCCGCCGAGCACCGTGCGGTATTCGAGGTCGAGTTCGTCGTTGGCCTGGTACTGCCCCAGCACGAGCGCCGACCACCGCGGGCCGATGAAGCGGTTCCCATTGAGCGTCGCCGATCGCCGCTGCACCCGCTCGGCGTCGTCGCGCAGGGTGGTCTGGCCGCTGAAGGATCCGCGGCTCTCGTAGCGGGGGTTGCGGTAGACGCTCGACGCGTTGACCGTGTAGCGGGTCTCGCGGTTGGCCTTGGCGAAGTTGAAGCCGAGGTCGACGGTGCCGTCGAGTTGCTGCCACAGGCTCGATTCCACCGGCTGGATGCGGACGATGTCGTCGAGGTCGACGTCGAGGCGGTCGGCGCCCGGGCGCACGAGTCCAGCACGCCGCCCCCCGAGTGCCGTCAGCGTCGCGAAGTACCGCTCGCCGTTGGCCAGTTCGATCTGCAGCGGACGCCCGCTGCCGATGCGGGTGACGCGGCTCCAGTAGACCTTGACCGTGTCGAAGGCGTCGGTGCTGAGGCTCAGGCGCCCGCGCGACAGGCTCTTGATCTCGCAGACGAGCCCGTCGCCGTTCTCGAAGACGACGAAATCGAGCTTCGGTCCGGCCTCCGCACGCGTCGCCGGCATCAGGCCGGCGACGACGCAGAGGAGGATGAGGAGGAGGCGACGCACGCGCCAAGCATCCATGGACGGGCGCCGGGCGTCCAGCGTGGAGTCGCCGGACGCGCGTCAGGCCAGGTTCAGAAGCGGAAGGTCAGGCCCATGACCGGGCCCTGGGTGAGCATGTCGTACGTGAACTTCTCGTTGCCCTCGCCGTCCTCGTAGTTCATGTCGAGCCAGCGGTAGCCGAGGTCGAGCGAGGCCTTCGAGCCGAGGCCGATGTTGATCGTCGGGAACACCTGCCACACGAACTTCGAGCCGACGCCGAAGCCGCCGACCTCGGTGTACACGCGGAGGCCGACCCGGCGACCCGGGGCGGTGTGCAGGAGGAGCCCCGCCAGCGGGTCCACCCAGGTCTTGTTCTGCTCCACCACGAGCCCGAGCGGCCCCTTGAACGAGATCTCGCTCTGGATCGTGTTCACGCGCGCGCCGAACGTGAGGTCGGCGCCGGCGCCCAGGCGGCGCAGGCCATACCCGGCAAAGCCGCCCTGGTTGACGTCGACGTCGGCATCGGGGCGGTTGGTGGTGGCGCCGAGCGCCATCCAGAGGGCATCGCCGCCGAAGCCCCAGTTACCCTTGCGCGCCGTGAGGATGCCCATGGCGCCGAACTCGAGGTTCGACAGGATATCGGAGGCCGAGATGTCGACCTCGGCCTCGCGGCCGCGAATCCCGCTGGTGCCGCTCATCGAGGCGCCCATCAGGTATGGGGTGAGGCTCACTTCCCAGCGATCGGACTGGGCGGCAGCGGGCGCGGCAAGCGCGGGGCAGACGATGAGGGTGGCAACGATCGCACGGAAGAGATTACGCATGACTCATGGTACGGCGAGACGCGCCGTCCTCCACTGGAACGAGGGGCAGGATCACTGCCCGAATGGGCAAGCAGAATTCAGAATTCAGAATGAAGCGCAGCTCGGGGCAGCGCCAACCTTCCTGAATGACAGAGCCTCGAAGCCACGCCATGCGCTCGGCGCCCCTCGATGCCGGCCGGGATTCGCAGCCCCCCAGCTGCCCTGCCACACGCGCTGAAGGACGTCATCAGGGCATCGCGTTCGGCCGACAGCGCGCTCACCGCCTTTGGCGCGAGACATCGTGCCACACCTGCGTGAGGATCGGCGTGACCACCGCAGCCATGCGGTCGTAGGCCGGCCGCAAACAGTGGAGGCGGTCGGGCAGGTACAACTCCAGGCGCGGCTCGCCCGGCGTGGATTCGAGCGCCGGATGCAGGTCGATGGCGCCGGGCGGCCCCGGCCAAGGCCCTTCGCCTTTGCGCTAGTTGCCAGGCCCGCCCCTGAGGCGGACGATGGCGGCATGACAGTTCAGACGAGAGCGGACGTGCCGGCCCTCAATGACGTGCGCGCGCTGGCACGCCGAACGTGGTGGGTGTTCCTCGTGAGTGGCCTCGCCTCGCTGTCGTTCGGGTTGCTCGCGTTCGCGCGGCCCGGCATCGGCTTGTTCGTCCTGGCCACGTTCTTCGCGGTCGACATCCTCGTCGATGGCGTCTCGAGCGTCGTCGGGGCCCTCCAGCACCGGGAAAAGGATGGGTGGTGGCTCCTCCTCCTGCTCGGTGTCCTCGGTGCGCTGGTTGGCGCCTACGTGCTCATGAACCCGCCGTTGAGCCTGATCGTGTTCGTCTACACGATCGCGTTCCAGGCCTTGATGGCAGGTGTGCTGCTCGTGACGCTGGGGTGGAAGATTCGGCAGCGGACGACCAAGGAATGGATGCTGTACGTCACGGGGACGCTGTCGATTCTCTTCGGGCTGTCGATCTTCGTCACGCCGCTGGCCACCTCGCTGTCGATTGTGTTCGTGGTGGCCCTCTGGTCGATCGTGACCGGTGTGCTCAGGATCGCCTTCGCCTTGCGGGTCCGCAACCTGCCGGCGCCCTCGGCTGCCTGATGGACCGGCCGCTGCAGTGACGTCGTGACGCGTGCACGTCAGTGCGGTGTGTACCAGATCGGCGTCGTGTACGCGCGATCCTGGATCGTCGCCGGCACGTCGGTCGGCAGCGCCTTCTTGAAGAATTTCGCGTCGTAGGTCGTCCAGCGTGGCGTCGGAATCTCGATGACGCGCACGTAGTAGAACGCCCGCTGCGACGGGTCGAAGGTCGGGTCCTGCCAGAAGGCCTGCAGCGCCGGCGCGCCGATGCTGTTGGTGTACGAGGCGTCGGCCACGTTCACGGTGTTGCCCACCGGGGGCAACTTGCCCCCGGTCCCAGGCTTGCGGTTCCCCGACCACACCACGTCGAACACGCGTTCCTGCGTCTTGCCCGCGTCGTCGACCCAGCCCTTCACGACCTGCACCCGATCGAGGTTCGCGCCGTCCACGTCGCGCAGCGCGCGGATCAGGAAGCCCGGTCGCTTGCCGGCCGGGGCTGCCTTCAGGTCGCCGCCCATGGGTACGCCGCGCGCGTAGCCCTGCTCGGCGAAGTCGGACCGGTCGAGGTCAGCCGCGGTGAAGCCGAAGCCCCCGAACACGCGCACCAGGAGGCGCGTGCCCGTCGTGGCGTAGACCTCCTTGCGCGCGAAGGCGTCCCAGATGGCCTCGCGCGTGTTACCCCGCGACCACACGGCCGCCAGGCCGGAGGCACTGGTCTCGCGCGCGAGGTGCTGGTCCTTGCGCGCGCGTCCGGCCGGCACGCGTCCGATGATGACCTCGTCGAAACGGATGGGGTCAGCCGACGGCTCGAGCATGGCGACCTTGCCGTAGAAGTTGTCTTCGGCCGGCGTGGCGAGCCCCGTGTGCATGTCGGTGGAGCCGATGATGCCGAACTTGAAGGGATTGGCGCCGAGCGTCTGCTCGTAGGCCAGGCCGCGCTTGAGGGCCTCGCGTGTGTACTCTCGGCGCAGCATGTCCGTGGTCTTGAGTTCCGGACCGAAGCTGCCCTTGTCCCACCGCTCGTAGTTGGCGAACTCGTCGGTCGGCGACAGGAACGGGTGCGTCTCGCCATCACCCTTCGGCTGCGTGGTTTCGTACACGGGCTCCCAGCGCATGCGGCGTTCGGCGTACGCGCGGTCCAGTGGCTTCCTGGTCGTCAGCGTGACGTCGTCGAACATCAAGCCGTTCGAGAGGTTGCCGTTGTGGGCGATGGCCAGCAGCTTGCCGCCCGTCTTCTTCTCGTAGGTCTCCATCCAGGACCAGAGGTCCTCGGGATCCCCCGTGTCGTAGTAGGACAAGGGGATGATCGTGTCGGCCCGCGCCTTCCCGTCCCGGAACAGCACGTTGCGGTGCAGGTTGTTGCCGTTGGGCCCCGACGTCCACTCGTAGCCGATGATCGCCGTGAAGAGGCCGGGCGCGTTGTACTTCTCGGCGGCGGCCGTTAGGCGCTGCCAGGCGGGGCGCGCCAGCTGTTCGCCCTGCCCCTTGAAGGGATCCTTCAGCGCGCCCATGGCCGCAATCCAGAGGTTGAAGGCGTCGGGCCCCTTCCCCGCCTTCACCAGGTCGTGCACCTGCTTGCCCCACGGGTTGGCGAGAAGTGCCGGGGCAGACTCGGCAATCATCGGCGCCAGCCCGAGGTTCTCTGCATGATCGGCGATGACCAGGAAGTCCAACGCACGCTGCAACCGTACGGGTGACCCGTGGTTCGACTTCACCGTCTCGCCCCGGGCGAAGCGGTACGCCTCCTCGGGCCCGACGGTGGCACCGACCATGCCGGCGTCTGTCGAGTACGACGTGTGCAGGTGCGTGTCGCCGAAGTAGACCCGGTCGGGAAAGACCTTGTCGGGGTACGGCGAGTACTGCACCGACCGCGTCGGCACCGGCACGTCGGCGACGACCGCCGCGCCGGTGGACCCCGGCGCGGCCGGGCCGCCCACCTGTGGCGCCGTTGACGATTCAGGGCCAGCCGATGTCGGGGCGGGGCCGCCGCAAGCCGACAGGGCGCCCACGGTGAACGACAGGAGGACGAGGAGGCGTGATGCGTGCATCGTGGAGCTCCGCGGAGATGGAGAGTGTGGACTTGGCATTAGACTGCCCTCCTACGGACCGTGTCTGTCTGACCGCAGACATCTGTCGTGTGCCACGTCCATCATGGCTTCGCACCCTCGCCGATCCCCAGGGCCCGCCATCGCATCGCCGCATGTGGCAGTGCTGCGTCAGCAGGGTTGGTTCGCCGGCCTCGGCAGCGGCGAGCAGGCGCTCATGCTGGCGAGCCTGACCGAGCGCCGCTTCACTCGCGGACAGGTGATCCAGTCGGAGAACACGCGGGGTGCGGGGATCTACTGGCTCGTCGAGGGGACCATCCGCGCGCTGCGGCAGGTCGACGAGCATGGGCCGGCACTCATCCACGTGGGACAACCAGGCTTCTGGTTCGGGCAGGCGGCGGTCCTCGAAGAGGGCGGCCAGCTTTGGGTGACGGTCGTGGCCCGTACGACCGCGACAGCCCTCCTGCTCACTCGCGCGGACTACCGTCGGCTCACGCCGCAGGTGCCTGGCCTCGCCGATGCCGTGTCGACCGTCGTCCACCGGCGTTCCCGCTACATGTACAAGTTCGTCGCCGAGACCCGCACGTTGCCGCCCGACACATTGATCCGCGTGCGACTGGCCGATCTGGCCGACATCCGGCGTGGGGAGATCGGCGACGCGGCCGGCCCCGTGGTGCTCGCGCTCACGCAGGCCGAAGTGGGAGATCTGGTCGGCATGGCGCGCCAGCAGGCCAATACCCGCCTGCGAACATTGGCCGGTCAAGGCCTGGTGCGTCTCGGGCACGGCTCGGTGACGATCCCCGACGTCGAGGCGCTGCGCGCATCCGCCGCCGGGATGCCCTGACGCACGACGAGGGCGCCCGCGATGCCGCCGACGCCCCCGTCACTCTGAACGCTGAATTC
>NZ_JBIINP010000037.1:0-31387 GCF_044337415.1 Luteitalea sp. | reverse complement strand
CTCGACCAGTTGCTGGTGCAGCGCGGCCATGCGGCCTCGCGCGAGCGGGCCCGTGCGCTGATTCTCGCGGGGCATGTGGTGCTGCCCGGCACGACCGCCGCGCCCAAGCCCGGACACCTCGTGCGTGAGGACGCCGACGTGCAGGTGCGGCAGGCCGATCACCCGTACGTGGGGCGCGGCGCCTTGAAGCTGGTGCACGCGCTCGACACGTTCGGGATCGCCGTCGACGGCCGCGAGGCCCTCGACATCGGCGCCTCCACAGGCGGCTTCACCGACGTCCTCCTGCGCCGCGGCGCGTCGCACGTGGTGGCGCTCGACGTCGGGCACAACCAGATGGACTGGCGGCTGCGGTCCGATCCGCGCGTCACGTGCCTCGAACGAGTGAACGCCCGCCATCTCGTGCCGGCCGACCTGCCCGAGCCACATCGAACCTTCGACATCGTGACCGCCGACGTCTCGTTCATCTCCCTGCGGTACATTCTCCCCGTCGTCCCGCCGCTGTTGCGGCCGGGCGCCGACATCGTCACGCTGGTCAAGCCGCAGTTCGAGGCGGGCCGCGACGAGGTCGGCAAGCACGGCGTCGTCCGCGACGAGTCCGTGCGGGCGCGGGTGCTCGCGGAAGTGGTGGCCGCCGCGGCGGCCCTGGGGCTGGACGTGCAGGCGCACGCGGCCTCGCCCATCGAGGGCATGGAAGGCAATCGCGAGTGGCTCGCCCACTTCAGGAGTCGTGCATGAGCGCCCCCGTGAGTCGTGTCGGTCTCGTGGCCAAGCCAGGACTGACCGAGGCCGCCGAACTGCTGCACGAACTGGGCACCTGGCTGCACCAGCGGGGCATCACGCCGTGTTACGAGCGGGCGACGGCGGCCCTTTCGCATCACACCTTGCCCGGCGATCGCTGCGACGCCGAGCATCTCGGCCGCGACGAGCAGTTGCTCGTCGTGCTGGGCGGCGACGGCACGCTGCTCGGCACGGCCGGGCGCCTGGCCACGGGCGGCTACGACGTCCCCATCGTGGCAGTGAACTTCGGCAGCCTCGGCTTCCTCACCGAGGTGCGGGTCACCGAGGTCTACGACGCCATCGCCCAGGCCCTCGCCGGCACGGCCCACGAGGAGCGTCGGCTGATGCTCGAGGCCATCGTCGGTCGCCCCGACGGCACGCAGCTCCGCCACGTGGCGCTCAACGACGTGGTGATCACCAAGGGCGCGCTGTCGCGCATGATCGACCTGGTGGCGTCGGCCGACGGGCAGCTGATCGCGCGGTTCAAGGCCGACGGGCTGATCGTCGCCTCGCCGACGGGCTCGACCGCGTACAACCTCTCGGCGGGCGGGCCCATCGTGCATCCGGGTGTCGACGCGCTGGTGCTGACGCCCATCGCCCCGCACACGCTCACCAACCGACCGGTGATGCTGCCGGCGTCGGTCGCGATCGAGATCGTGCTCGCGGGCGACGTGCCGCGGTCACCGCGGGAAGAGACGTACGTGACCTTCGACGGCCAGACCGGCGACGCGATCGGCCCGGGCGACACGGTCTCCATCCACCGCGCGCCCTACGAACTGCGCCTGCTCAAGCCGTCGTCGCATGGCTACTTCCAGGTGTTGCGCCAGAAGCTGCGCTGGGCGGAACGCTGACGCGGCAATTCGAGATTTGACATTCGAAATTCTCGAGCGCCGGCTGCGCCGCGCGCGGCGAAGGCCGAAGGCCAAGCCGCCAGGAATTTCAAATCTCGAATTTCGAATTACCGCCGCTGTCGGAAGTACTCGACCTGCCACTTCTGCACGTTGCGGTTGTGCTCGGTGAGCGTGCTCGCAAAGGCGTGCGAGCCGTCGTTGCGGCTCACGAAATAGAGGTAGTCGACCTTGGCGGGCGAGATTGTCGCCTCGATGGCAGCACGGCCGGGTGAGGCGATAGGCCCAGGAGGCAGGCCCGGGTAGCGGTACGTGTTGTAGGGCGAGTCGAACATCAGGTCGCCCTTGCGGATGTTGCCGTTCCACCTGCCGGCGCGCTTGAGGGCGTAGATGACCGTCGGATCGGCCTGCATGGGCATCCCGATGCGGAGACGGTTGCGGTAGACCGCGGCCACGAGCGGGCGCTCATCGGCGCGCGCGGTTTCCTTCTCGACGAGCGCGGCGATGGCCATCACCTGGCGGACCGTGAGACCGGTGGCGCTCGCCTTGCGGCGGAGGTCCTCGTCGAACACGGTCGTGAAGCGCTTCACCATGCGGGCCACCAGGGCTTTGGCGGCAATCGTGCGCGGCAGGCTGTACGTGTCGGGGAAGAGGTAGCCCTCGAGCGTGTCGGCCTTCGGATCCAGGTGGGTGATTGGCGAGGGATCGCGCGCGGCCTCCACGAAGGCGTCCGCGCTGCCGAGTCCGCTCTGGGCGAACAGCACGGCCATCTCGGCGGCCGTGAGGCCCTCGGGGAAGGTGAGGGGGATCAGGTACACGTCGCCCCGCGCCAGCCGCTCGATCACCTCAGCGGGCGTGAGGCGTCCCTCGAACCGGTACTCGCCGGCCTTGAGCGACCGCCCGCGCGCGAACGCGCGGACCGCCAGCCGGAACGTCAGCGGGTCGCGCACCACACCGGCCTCGACGAGACGGCGCCCGATGCCTGCCGTGCTCTCGCCCTGCGGGATCTCCACGAACTGCTCGCCGGCAGCGGCGGCGAAGGGGGTCGTGAGCCGCTGACGCACCCACAGGCCCGCGCCGAGGGCGGCCACCACGACCAGCAGCACCACGACCAGCAGAAAACGCTTCACGCGAGGGGAGTCCTTTGCCTGGAGTCGAGATATTCCTGGAGCAGCACGGCCGCGGCGGCCGCGTCGATCTGCGCCTTGCGCTTGCGCCAGTCGCGTTCACGCGTGGCGAGCAGGGCCTCGGCCTCCACGCTCGTCAGGCGCTCGTCCAGTCCGACGACGGGCACGGCGATCTTCCGGGACAGCCGCACCACGAAGTCGAGCGCGGCCGGGGTGAAGTCGGTGGGGCTGCCGTCGAGCCGCCTCGGGACGCCCACGACCACGGCGGCCAACGGCTCGTCGTCGGCCTGGGCGCGCGCGATCACGTCGAGCAGGGCCGTCCACTGCGCCTTCAGCGACGGCCCTTGCACGACCTCGAGGGGCCGCGCCAGCGTGCCCGACGCATCGCTGATCGCGACGCCGGTTCGCCGGACACCGAGATCGAAGGCCAGCACGCGCACCCAGAAAGGGTAGCAGGGGGAATGCTGCGATGCTGCGATGCCGGGAACCCGCGCTAAGCTGCAGCGGTGCTGACCCTCGCGCTGCTCGTCGGCCTGCTGGCCGGGCAGTTGGCCACGCTACAGCAACCGTCCCCGGCCGCCCCGCCGGGCGAGCCGGCGCAGCCGTCGCCGCTGGTGGCTGCGGCCGACGCGGCCAAGGCGCAACAGGCCACGCGCGAACGCATCGCGGCGCTGACGCGCGAGGCCGAGGTGCTGAAGCGGCAGTCGGCGTCGGTGCTCGACGAACTCCGCAAGCTCGAGGTGGAACGCAACCTCCAACTCGCGCGCGAGGCGCAGGCCCGGCAGGCCCTGGCCGTGCTCGGGGGCGAGCTGGCGGCCCTCACCAGCCGGCAAGGCGAATTGCAGGACACGCTCGACCGCGAGCGCCCGGCCGTGGCCGCGCGGCTTCGCCGGCTGCAGCGGCTGGGGCGTGTCGGGTACGCGCGCATCGCCTGGAACGCCGAAAGTGCCCAGGCGGTCGGGCGCGCCGCCCGCCTCATGACGTACCTGGCTCACGACGACGGGCGCCGTCTGGCGGCGTATCGGCAGACCTCCGACGACCTGGCACGCACGCAGGCCCAGGTGGCGGCACGCGAGCGGGACGCCCGCGCGCTGCAGGCCGAGGCGCGCACCCGCCGGCAGGCGGCCGAGGCCGCCGCGATCCGCAAGCAGGACCTGCTGGCCTCCCTGCAGTTGGAAGCCGGCGAGCGCGAACGCTGGGTGGCCGAGCTGGTGGCCGCGCGCGTCCGGCTCGACGCGACCATGAACGCCAGCACGCCCGTCGCGCCATCGCCGGTCGTGTCGCGCGTGCCGCTGGCCACCCGACGTCGGCAGTTGCCCTGGCCCGTCGCCGGAGAGGTGGCCAGCCGCTTCGGACGGCAGCGCGACCCCCGCTTCGGCACCACCACGGTGAGCAACGGCATCACGATCGCGGCCGACGCCGGCACCGCCGTGCGGGCGGTGCATCCCGGCACGGTCGTGTTCGCAGGCACCTTCACCGGCTTCGGCCAGCTCGTCATCGTCGACCACGGCCAGCACGCGTACTCGCTCTACGGCTACCTCTCGCTCGTGGGCGTCCAACGGGGAGCGACCGTCGAGGCCGGCACCGTGGTCGGGCAGGTGGGCGATGCCCCGGACGGGCGCGGCGGGCTCTACCTGGAGGTCCGCATCGACGGACGTCCGGTGAATCCCCTAGAATGGCTGTCACGCGCGCAGTGAGGGTCCAGGCATCTCCGGCATTCCCGGCATCGCGGCATTCCCCATGACCACCCGTACCCGTTATCTCGTGCTCGCCCTCACCACGCCGCTCGTGGTGTTCACGCTCGTGGGCGGCCTCCTGGGCCAGCAGCGCACGGCGCCTGGTGCGTATCCGCACCTGCGGGTCTTCGACGATGTCGTGTCGTTGATCTTCGGCAGCTACGTCGAGGAGCCCAACGCCGGCACGGTGCTCGACGGGGCGATGCAGGGCCTGGCCGAAGGGCTCGATCCCGACAGCTCCTGGCTGGATGCGGAGCAGATCAAGCGCCTCGACGCGGCGACCGACGCGGCGACCGGCACCACCGGGCTGTCGCTCACCCGCCAGTACTACCTGCGCGTCGTGGCGGCGCGCGACGGATCGCCGGCCGCCCAGGCCGGCCTTCACACGGGCGACTACATCCGGGCCATCGACGGCGCGTCCACGCGGCACATGTCGCTTTTCCAGGGCGAGCGCCTGCTGCGCGGGACACCGGGGTCCAAGGTGACGCTCACGGTCCTCCGCGGCAGCCAGACCGACACGCACGACGTGGTGCTCACGCGCGTGGCGCCACTGCCCCTGGCGGTCGACGCGAAGGTCGCCGCGCCGGGCGTAGGACTTCTCCGGGTATCGGCCTTCGGCGAACGCACGCCACAGCAGTTGCGCGACGCCGTGGCCCGGGTGACGGCGCAGGGCGCGACGCAGGTGCTCATCGACCTCCGGCACACGGCCGAAGGCGACCCCGCGCTCGGCGCCGAGGCGGCTCGTGTGTTCGTCAAGACGGGCACACTGGCCATCCGCGAGGCGCGCAACCAGGGCCAGCAGAAGGTGGAAGCCAAGGCGGGCGATGGCGGCCTCACGCTGCCCGTGACGCTCCTCACGACCAACGGCACGTCGCAGGCCGCCGAGGTCTTCGCGGCCGCGCTGGTGGAGAACGACCGGGCGTCGATCGTCGGCGAGCGGACGCTCGGCCGCGCCGCCGCCCAGAAGCTGGTGAAGCTGCCCGACGGCAGCGGCCTGTGGCTCACCTACGCCCGCTGGCTCTCGCCCAAGGGCACGGCCATCCACGGCACGGGGCTGGTCCCGAAGGTCGCGGTCTCCGAGCCCGACGTCGAGTTCGGGACGCCGCGCCCCAGCGAAGACCCCATCCTCGACAAGGCCCTCGAGACCATCGGGGCCAAGGCCGCGCCCGCCAAGGCGGCGGCCTGACCCCGGGGGGCGCCCTCGCAGGCGCGCCGGCCCCGGGGTGTGGGCATTTCGGCGGTTGCACCGAGACGCCCGTTCGCTGTACCATGCCTGTTCGCACAAGGGCTTGTGCGAATGGCTGTAGGCGCGTAGCTCAGGGGTTAGAGCGCCTGCTTGACACGCAGGAGGTCGGCGGTTCGATTCCGCCCGTGCCTACCATTTCCAGCCACCCGCTCACCGGTTGTTGCTCCAGCCGGCCCCGGCTGTGGAGACCAGTGTTCGCGGCATGACATCTGTCGTCGTCACGCTTCCCGACGGATCCACGCGATCTGTCGCTGCCGGCACGCCCGTCCTGGACGTGGCGGCCGACGTGTCCCCGCGCCTCGCCAAGGCTGCCCTCGCGGCCAAGGTGGACGACGAGGTCGTCGACCTGTCGTTTGCGCTCAGGCAGGATGCCCGCGTCCAGATCCTCACGGCCGATGGCCCCGACGCCCTGAAGGTCTTCCGCCACAGCACGGCCCATCTCCTGGCCGCGGCGGTCACCAGGCTGTTCCCGGGCACGCAATGCGGCATCGGCCCGGTCATCGACGAGCCCCCCGGCTTCTACTACGACTTCGTGGTGGAGCGGCCGTTCGTCCCCGAGGACCTCGAGAAGATCGAGGCCGAGATGCGCCGCCTGGCCCAGGCCGACGAGGTCTTCGAGCGCCAGATGTGGGCGCGCGACGAGGCCCTGCAGTTCTTCGCCGATCGTGGTGAACCGCTCAAGGTGCAGCTGATCGAGGAGAACACGCAGGGACAATCCGAGGTCTCGGTCTACACGATCAAGGACCGCGAGACCTTCGTGGACTTCTGCCGCGGGCCGCACGTGCCCTCGACGGGCAAGCTGAAGGCCTTCAAGCTCACGACGACCTCCAGCGCCTACTGGAAGGGCGACGCGAAGAACCAGCCGATGCAACGCGTGTACGGCACGGCGTTCTTCAGCGACAAGGATCTCCAGGCGTACCTGCAGCGGCTCGAGGAAGCGAAGAAGCGCGACCACCGCAAGGTGGGCAAGGAACTCGGGCTGTTCATGTTCCACCCGTGGGCCCCGGGCGCGGCGTTCTGGCTGCACAAGGGCACGCTGCTGTACAACGGCCTGGCCGAGTACATGCGCAAGGTGCTCTACCCCGCCGGCTACGACGAGGTGAAGACCCCCATCGTCTTCAACAAGGCGCTGTGGGAGACCTCGGGGCACTGGCACCACTACCGCGACAACATGTTCGTGCTCGAGGGCGACGAGGGCGAGGACATGGCGCTCAAGGCCATGAACTGCCCCGGGCACATGCTGGTGTTCGCCAGCCAGGTGCGGTCCTACCGCGATCTGCCGATTCGCTTCCACGAGCAGACGGCCCTGCACCGCAACGAGGCGTCGGGCGTGCTCGGCGGATTGACGCGGGTGCGGCAGTTCTCGCAGGACGACGCCCACTGCTTCGTGATGCAGGAGCAGATCGGCGAGGAAGTGCAGCGGCTGCTCGGCCTGGTGCAGCAGGTCTACGGCGACCTCGGGCTGACGTTCGAGGTGAAGCTGTCGACGCGCCCGGAGCAGTACCTGGGGCAGCGCGAGACGTGGGATCACGCCGAGTCGCAGCTGACGCAGGCGCTCGAGGCGGCCGGCCAGGCGTACACGATCAACGAGGGCGACGGCGCGTTCTACGGGCCGAAGATCGACTTCGACGTCACCGACGCGATCGGCCGCAAGTGGCAGTGTGCGACGATCCAGTTGGACTACCAGTTGCCGGAGCGCTTCGACCTGAAGTACGTGGGCGCCGACAACGCCGAGCACCGGCCGGTGGTCATCCATCGGGCGATCTTCGGCAGCTTCGAGCGGTTCATCGCCCTGTTGATCGAGCACTTCGCCGGGGCGTTCCCGCTGTGGCTGGCGCCGCTGCAGGCCGTGGTGCTGCCCATCGCCGACCGCCATGCGGCCTACGCCGCCGAGGTGCAGTCGGCCCTGAAGGATGCGGGCCTGCGGGTCGGGCTTGATGACCGGCAGGAGAAGATCGGGTACAAGATTCGGGAAGCCCAGTTGCAGAAGGTGCCGTACATGCTGGTGGTCGGCGACAAGGAAGTCGCCGAGGCCACGGTGGCGGTCCGCAGCCGGCAAGGTGGGGATCTCGGGAGCCGCACGGTGGCCGCGTTCGTCGCGGACGCGGCGGCCGAGGTCGCAAGCAAGGGCCGGGAGCCGCAGCCGGTCGGGGTCTAGGGAGCGTTCCGTGGCGCCGGCCAGGGGGTCGGCCGACGGGACGCGTTCAAGGAGGTCGTTATCGCGTTCGACAATCGCATGCGGGGTCCCCGACGGGACGACAGGGTCCGGATCAACGAGCGCATCCGCGTCCGTGAAGTCCGGGTGATCGACGAGACAGGCGCGCAGTTGGGGATCATGGCACCGGCGCAGGCCGTCGCCCTGGCCCGGTCCAAGGGCCTGGACCTCGTCGAAGTCGCTGCCACGGCCGTGCCGCCGGTCTGCCGTATCACCGATTACGGCAAGTACCAGTACAACGAGCAGAAGAAGCAGCGGCAGGCCCGCAAGCACCAGAAGACCATCGAGGTGAAGGAAGTCAAGTTCCGCCCGAAGGTCGACCTGCACGATTACGACTTCAAGAAGCGCAACATCTCGCGCTTCCTGCACGAGGGCGACAAGGTCAAGGCCGTGGTGTTCTTCCGCGGTCGTGAAATCGCCCACCCGGAGATCGGACGCCGGATCCTCGAGCGCCTGATCAACGAGCTGAACGAGATCGCGGTGGCCGAGAACATCCCGCGGATGGAGGGCAACACCATGCACACCATCCTGTCGGGGCGTCCGGGCCTCAAGAAGGTCGAGAAGCCCTCGAAGCCGGAGCGCGAGCCGCGTCCGGAGTTCGTGGAGAACATCGAGGACGAGCCGGAGATGACCGACGAGGAGCTCAGGGTGGCGGCCAAGGCCGCGGCCGACGAGACCGCGGCGGCCACGGCGGCCAGCGGGGCGGCACCAGCCGCCGAGCCGGCCGAGTAGGACCGGCGGCGCCATGGCGGCGCCGCAGGACGACCGGATGCGTCGCTGGCATCCGGAGGTAGGGCCGGCTCTCCCCCTCGACGTCGCTCGGGGCGAGCGAGCCGGTCATCATGAAAGAGAAGAACGAGTCAGATCATGCCGAAACTCAAGACCCACAAGGGCGCCTCGAAGCGGTTCAAGCGCACCGCCTCTGGCAAGTTCCTGCGCGGCAGCGCGTTCAAGCGGCACATCCTGACGAGCAAGACCACCAAGCGCAAGCGCGCGCTGCGTGGCACCACGCTCGTCTCGCCCCAGGATCAGGGCCGCCTGGAGTTGATGCTGCCGTACAAGTAGGCGCAGGCAATTTGAGATTGAAAGTTTGAAATGCGAGGAACTCGCCCGGCCCATGGCCAGCGAGAATTTCGAATTTCGAATTTTGAATTTCGTTGAGCAGTCCGGGTCCCCAAGTCGGTTGAGCGCCGCCCCGAGGCTGCGGAGAGAGATATGCCGAGAGTCAAGCGTGGCACGGTGCGCCGTGCCAAGCGCGAGAAGTTGCTGACCCTTGCCAAGGGGTACTACGCCAACAAGAGCAAGCTGTACCGCTTTGCCAAGGAGGCGGTCGACCGTGCCCTCAAGAGCGCGTTCGTCGGCCGTCGCCGCAAGAAGCGCGACTTCCGCCGCCTGTGGATCGTCCGCATCAACGCGGCCGCCCGGCAGCAGGGCATCAGCTACTCGCAGTTCATCGCGGGCCTCAACCGTGCCGGCATCACCGTCGACCGGAAGATGCTGGCCGAACTGGCCGTGAACGAGCCGGCCGCCTTTGCCGCGATCGCCTCGCGCGCCAAGGACGCCCTGAAGCCGCAAACGGCGTGAAGAACACGTGCAATCTGAAGTTTGAACGGTGAAATTTCGGATTGCCCGAGGCTGCAGAGGGGGGTTCGCCGGTAGGCGCACCCCCTTTTTTTTGAATCGACCGCGCTCATGACCGACCTCTCCTCCTCCGTCGCCGCGCTGCGTGCCGAGTTCGACGCCGCCCTCGCGGCCGTCGCCACGGCAGCCGACCTGCAGGCCCTGCGCGATCGCTTCCTGGGCCGCAAGCACGGCCTGGTCACTGCCTTGTACGCCGAGATCGGCAAGGCGCCGGCCGAGCAGAAGCGCGAGATCGGCCGTCTGGCCAACGAGCTCAAGCAGGCGGTGGAGGCCGGGCTCGAGGCCCGCAAGGACACCCTCGGGGCGACGGCGACGCGCGCCGCCGGCCTCGACCTCACGCTGGCCCCGCGCCCGCTGCCGGTGGGGTCGCGCCACCCGCTCAATGCGATGCGCGAGCGCATCGAGCGCATCTTCGTGCGCATGGGGTACGAGATCCTCGACGGCCCCGAGACCGAGGACGACTGGCACTGCTTCGAGGCGCTGAACATGCCCGCGGAGCACCCGGCCCGCGACGCGCAGGACACGCTCTACCTCGAGCAGCCGTTCGTGCAGGGCACGCGCGCCACCGGCGAGCCCGGGGCCGGCGTGACGCTGCGCCCGGCCACGCTGCTGCGCACGCACACGTCGGCGATGCAGATCCGGTACATGGAGCAGCACGCGCCGCCCATCCGCATCATCGCGCCCGGCCGCGTGTACCGCCGAGACAACCTCGACCTGACGCACACGCCGATGTTCCAGCAGGTCGAGGCGCTCGTCGTCGGCGAGCAGGTGACGATGGCCGACCTGAAGGGCACGTTGCTCGGCTTCGCGCGCGAGTTCTTCGACCCGAAGACGCCGATCATGTTCAAGCCCTCGTTCTTCCCGTACACCGAGCCGAGCGCCGAGGTGTTCGTCGGCTGCCAGTCGTGCTTCGGCCCGGGCTGCTCGATGTGCAAGCGCACCGGCTGGATCGAGATCGGCGGCAGCGGCATGGTCCACCCGTCGGTGTTCGAGGCCGTCGGCATCGACCCGGAGCGCTACACCGGCTTCGCGTTCGGCATGGGCATCGAGCGCCTCGCGCTGCTCGCCCATCGCGTGGACGACATCCGCGCGTTCTACGAAAACGACCTCCGCTTCCTGGAGCAGTTCGCGTCGTGAGAATCCTCGTCTCGTGGTTGAAGGAGTACGTCGACGTCCCCGTCGCGATCGACCAACTCGCGAAGGACCTCACCATGCGCGGCTTCGAGGTCGCGTCGGTGGACCCGGTCGAGGGGCGCGCCGATGATGCGGTGATCGACTTCGAGATCACGGCCAACCGGCCTGATTGCCTCAGCGTCATCGGGATGGCCCGCGAGGTCGCCGTGAAGTACGGCGTGCCGCTCCGCCACCCGATGCCGGCGGTGGGCGGCACAGGGACGGCCGTCGCCACTGGGAAGTCGGCACTACCCGACGCCGATCCAGGTACCCGGAACCCGGAGCCCGGACTGCTGCGCGTGACGGTCGCGCACCCGGACCTCTGCCCCGTCTACTCCGCGGCCGTGATGGACGTGACCGTCGGTCCGTCGCCGGCGTGGCTGGCCGAGCGGCTCACGCTCAGCGGCGTCCGCTCCATCAACAACATCGTCGACGTCACCAACTACGTGCTGCTGGAGCTGAACCAGCCGCTGCACGCGTTCGACCTGACGACCATCGCGGGCGCGCACATCGACGTGCGCACGGCGACGGCTGGGGAGCGCATCACCACGCTCGACGGTATCGAGCGCACGCTGGCCGACGACATGCTCGTGATCGCCGACGACGCCGGCGCGCAGGCGGTGGCGGGCGTGATGGGCGGCGGGGCCACCGAGATCGGCGCGACGACGACCACCATCGCGCTCGAGAGCGCGTACTTCGAGCCGGCGCAGGTGCGCCGCACCCGTCGTCGGCTGAACCTGTCGACCGAGGCGTCGTACCGGTTCGAGCGCGGCGTGGATCCGTCGATGCCCGTGCGTGCGTTGCGCCGCGCCGTGCAGTTGATCGAGCAGATCGGCGCCGGGCGCGCCCGCAGCGGCGAGATCGTCGTCGGCGAGCCGACGCCGGCGCTTCGCACGGTGGGCCTGCGATGGCCGCGCATTGCGCGCGTGCTGGGCATGGAAGTGCCGGTCGCCGACGTGCAGGAGATCCTGACCTCGCTCGGCTTCGGCCTCACCCGGGAGCACGTCGAGGCGCCCACCGAGACGGATGTCGACGAGTACGAAGGGTCGCGGTACCAGTGGCGGGTCGACGTCCCCGGCTGGCGCGGCGACGTGACACGGGAGGAAGACCTGATCGAGGAGGTCGCCCGCTGCGCCGGCTACGACCGCCTGCCGGTGACCTTCCCTGCCCTCTCGGCGCCCCCCGCGCGCACGGCGCCACGCCTCGTGCGCGATGCACGCGTGCGCGACCTGCTGGTCGGCGCGGGCTTTGCCGAGGCGGTCACCTTCACGTTCATCGAGAAGACGGCCGCGGCGCCGTTCGATCCCGCGCCCGTGGCCATCGCCAACCCGCTGTCGGAGCTGTTCGCGGTGCTGCGGCCCTCGGTGTTGCCGGGCGTGATCGACAGCCTGTCGCACAACCGTCGGCGCGAGCAGCGCGACATCCGGCTGTTCGAGGTGGGCACGCGCTTCACGAGGGCGCATGGCGAGTCGCGCAGTGTCGCCATCGGGTGGACGGGAGCGGCGACGGCCGAGCACTGGAGCGGCAGCGGCCGCGCCGTCGACCTGTACGACATGATCGGTGTGCTGCAGCGCCTGGCCGACGTGCTGCGCGTGCGGATCGACGTCTCGCCGGGCGAGCACGCGGCGTTGCTCCCGGGACGCGCGGCCACGCTGACGGCCGTCGGCACCGATGGCGTCCGCGCGGAGGTGGGCTGGGTGGGCCAGCTGTCGCCGTCGCTGGCCGAGGCGCGCGGCCTTCCTGCGGTCGACCCGGTCATCGTGGCCGAGCTGGATCTCGATCTCGCCGCCCCGCAGTGGGAGGCCGATCGGCAGGCGGTGATGCAACCGCTGCCGCGTCACCCCTCGGTGGTGCGCGACCTGTCGATCGTGGTGCCGGCTGACTTGCCGGCTGCCAGGGTTCGTGGCACGATTCAGGCATCTGCTCCCGCCACACTGGTGGGAGTCCGCGAATTCGATCGTTACCAGGGCAAGTCGCTGCCGGAGGGCAAGGTGAGCCTGTCACTGAGGCTGACCTTCCGCGAGGCCGAGCGCACGCTGACGGATGCCGAGGTGCAGCACGCCACCGACGCGATCCTCGCGGCGCTGGCGGCCGAGCACGGCGCCACCCTGCGCTAATCGACCTGCCGCGAGGCGGGTCAGGGAGTCTGCACCATGAGCACTACCACCACGGCCGATCTCGGGGTCGTCGAGCGCCTCGACGAGAAGATCCGCCAACTGATCTCGCTCGTCGAGAAGAGCCGGGCGGAGTCGGCCAAGCTGCGCACCGAGAACGACCGTCTCGGCAAGGAAGTGGACGCGCTCCAGGCGCAACTCACCGACGCCGCGGGCGTGGCCACCGAACTGCAGGCCATGCGCGAGGAACGCGACCAGGTGCGCACGCGCGTCGCCGACATGCTGGCGCAGCTCGACGCCCTGCAGATGTGATGTGCCGGTGAACGCGCGCCATCCCGTGGACGACGAGACGCCGCTCGGCGAGCAGGCCACCCCGAACCACGTGGTGGTGGTGGACATCCAGGGCCTGCGCTATCCGATCCGCAGCGCGCTGGACCCGGCGTACGTCCACAAGCTCGCCCGCTACGTCGACCGCACGATGGACGCGGCGTCCTCGGCGGTGCCCATCGGCGAGTCCACGAAGCTGGCGGTGCTGGCGGCGCTCAACATCGCCGACGAGGCGCTCCGGAGCCGCGACAACGAGTCGCGCGTGGCGTCGGCGCTGGTCGAGAAGGCCGAGGAGCTCGAGCGCCTGATCGACGCCGTGCTTGCCAAGCACAGCTCCTGAAGCTGGCCATTTGAAATTGGGCATTTGAAATTCTCGAGGCGCGCGCCTTCAGCCTCGCGCCTCGGACTGTCGCTGGCGAGCGACGGCCGCCAGGCCGAGCCGCCGGGAATTTCGAATGCCAAATCTCCAATTGCCAGCGTGCTACACTCACCCTTGCCTGCGTTGTGCGTGATGGGTAGAGGATCGCTTGAGCCGATGTTCTTTACCCCAAGCGAATCACGACGGCCGCGTGGTGTGCATGCCTCCGCAGAGAGGAAGCCTGAAGCGCAGCCTTTACAGTGGTTCCACCTGCTTCTGCAGGTTCAACGACCTCCCCACACGGCAACGCGGGGTTTTCTCTAGGCGGCCTCTCTCCTCGTCCCGCCCACGCCCGCCGGCCCGTCCGGGCGGTCGGGACCGATGCCCCCACTCGGGCCCACCCTGCCCACCGGCACGCCAGCAGTCCGGGCTTGCCATGGTGCCGGGGTTCGGGCCACAGTCGTGCGACTCATGGGCCAGTGGACCACTCTCGAACTGCTTGGACTCGCGCTCGACGCCGTGGCGGCCGTTGCCGTCATGGTGTGGGTCGTGTGGGCCCGCAAGCGCCTGAAGGCCGACACCGAACACGCGCGTGAGCAGGCCTCCCAGATCGTGGCAGGCGCCGAGCGCGATGCCGAGGCCCGGCGCAAGGAAGCCGAGCTGGCCGGCAAGGAGCGCGCCCATGCCGTGCTGCTCGACGCCGAGCGCGCCGCGCGCGACCTCCACGACGGCGCCCGCGCCGCTGAACAGCACGCGGCCGATCAGCTGCGTCTTGCCACCGAACGCACGGCAGCCCTCCTCCAGCGCGAGCAGGACCTGAGCCGCCGGCTTGACGACGTGCAGCAGCGCCAGGTGTCGCTGGTCACCGCCGAACAGGAGGTGCAGGCGCGGCTCACGCAGGCCGAGACGCGGCGCGTCGAGGTGATGCAGGAGTTGCAGCGTGTCTCCGCGCTCACCGCCGACGAGGCCCGGGCGGAACTGATCCGGCACGTGGAGCACGATGCCCGCCGCGACGCGGCGCACCTCGTGAAGCGCCTCGAGGCCGAGGCGCGCGAGCAGGCCGCTGCGCGGGCTCGACAGATCATCACCGAGGCGATCCAGCGCAGTGCCGCCGAGCACGCCATCGAGACCACCGTGTCGGTGGTCGACCTGCCGAGCGACGACATGAAGGGGCGGATCATCGGCCGCGAGGGCCGCAACATCCGCGCCCTCGAGCAGGCCACGGGCGTCGAGCTGATCGTCGACGACACGCCGGGCGCCATCATCCTGTCGAGCTTCGACCCGTACCGCCGCGAGGTCGCGCGCCAGTCGATCGAGAGGCTGATCGCCGATGGCCGCATCCACCCGGCGCGCATCGAAGAGGTGGTCGAGAAGGTCCGCAGCGAACTCGAGGACGCGGTGCGGCGCGACGGCGAGTCGGCCGCCTTCGAACTCGGCCTGCACGACGTGCACCCTGAGCTGCTGCGCCTGATGGGTCGGCTGAAGTTCCGCACCAGCTACGGGCAGAACGTCCTGAACCACAGCAAGGAGGTCGCGTTCCTCGCCGGCGTGATGGCGCGCGAACTCGGCCTCGACGCCCAGGTGAGCGTGCGCGCCGCCTTCCTGCACGACGTCGGCAAGGCCGTCGATCGCGACATGGAAGGCACCCACCTCGAGATCGGCCTCGACCTGCTGCGCAAGCACGGCGAGCGTCCACCGGTGATCGACGCCGTCGCCGCCCACCACATGGACATCGACTGGCCGTCGCTGGAGGCGATGATCGTGCAGGCGGCCGACGCCATCTCCGCGGCCCGCCCTGGCGCGCGCCGCGACATCCTCGAGTCGTACGTCAAGCGCCTCGCCAAGCTCGAGGACATCGCCTCGAGCTTCAAGGGCGTGGCGCGGTCCTTCGCGCTGCAGGCCGGTCGCGAGATCCGCATCATGGTGCAGAGCGAGCAGGTGTCGGACGAGGATGCCGTGTGGCTGTCCAAGGACATCGCGCGCCGCATCGAGAACGAGCTCGAGTACCCCGGGCAGATCAAGGTGACGGTCATCCGCGAGACGCGCGCGGTGGAGATCGCCCGCTGACCATGGATCGCCCCATGCCCCCGGGGTGGGACCACGCCCCGTCGGCGACGTGCGCGCAGGTGGGCGAGCACGCGCTGATCCGCTGGATCACGGCGCGCCTGGCCACGGCGCCATCCGCCGATCTGCTCGTCGACGTCGGCGACGATGCCGCCGTCGTCGTGCCTCGGCGCAACCATGTCGACGTGCTCACGACCGACGTGCTGGTCGACGGCGTGCACTTCACGCGCGCCTTCAGCGACGCGCGCGACGTCGGGCACCGCGCCCTGCACGTGAACCTCAGCGACGTCGCGGCCATGGGGGCAGAGCCACGCTGGGCGCTGCTGTCGCTCGGCCTGCCGCCAGACCTCGAGGCGCGCTGGGTGGCCGAGTTGATCGATGGGCTGGTCGACGCCGCCACTGCGCTGCGCGTGCGGTTGATCGGCGGCAACATCTCCCGCTCGCCCGTGCTCTTCGCCGACGTGACCGTGAGTGGCGCAGCCAAGCCGAGACACGTGCTGCGCCGCAGTGGCGCGCGGGTCGGCGACGAACTCTACGTGAGCGGCGAGGTAGGCGCGGCGGCTGCGGGACTGGCATGGCTGCAGTGGCAGGCGACCGCCGGCGATGCCGCGGCGGGATCGATGCACGACGACACGATCGCCGCCGCCGTGACCCGCTTCCGTCGCCCCGAGGCGCGCGTCGCCCTCGGTATCCAGGTCGGCCGCAACAAGGCCGCGTCGGCCTGCATGGATACCAGCGATGGGCTGGCCGATGCCTTGCGCCAGTTGGCCACCGCCAGCGGCGTCGGCATGCGCATCGAGGCCGGGGCCCTGCCCCGCGCCGCCGGCCTGGCCAGCGTTGCTGCCGCGACCGGGGCCGACGCCGAGACGCTCGCCTGGTCCGGGGGTGAGGACTACGAGCTGCTCTTCGCGGTGCCACGGCGCAGCCGGCGACGCTTCGCACACGCGACGACCCGCAAGGGACTGCCTCCGGTGACGCGGATTGGCGTCTGCACCAAGGACGCCGATGTCTGTATCGTGGACCAGGAAGGCCGCGTGCAGCCGGTACCCGGGGGGTTCGAACACTTCGGAGGGCGGGGCTAGTGTTGCTCACCCGCTCCCTGCGCCGCCGCATCATCGTCGCGGCGGCTGCGGCGCTCGGCTTCGTGCTGCTCTACGAGAGCCCGATCTTCGACTCGGAGTACATGCCGGTGGCCTTCCGTCGCACGCGCGACTCGACGCCGGTGATGCAGCCGGGGCCACCCGACCCGCAGGACGTCGCCTCGCCGGCGCCCGGCGTGCGGCTGCGCTTCCGGGCCACCGCCTACTGCAAGGGCACGACGACGGCGTCGGGGGCGGGCATCCAGACGGGGATCGCTGCCGCCGACCCCGACCTGTTGCCGGTGGGCTCGGTCATCCGCGTGGAAGGCCTGAGCCAGCGCTACAACGGCATCTACACGATCCTCGACACCGGCCCGCGCGTGAAGGGCCGCCAGATCGACATCTACATGTGGAACTGCAACGAGGCGCTCTCGTTCGGGCGGCGCACCATCGGCCTGCAGGTGATCCGCCTGGGCTGGAACCCCCGCACGAGCACGCCCGAGCGCGTCGGCCAGGAGTTCCGTCGGCGCGAGTCGCAGGTCGAGGCCACGACCACGCCTACGCCGGCAGCATCCCCAGCGCCGTCACCGGCAACGCCGCCACAAGGCGCACCCGCGCCAGCACCCGTGCCGAAGCCCTGATGGATCTCCTCCTCGAAGCCACGCGACGCGCCGAGCGCGAGCATTTCTGGTTCAAGGGCTTCCGCGCCTTCGTGGCGCCGCTGGTCGCGCGCGCCGCAGCCGCGCACCCGCCGGCGCGCCTGCTCGACTGCGGATGCGGCACCGGCGTCAACCTGCCGATGCTCGCGCAGTACGGCACCGCCTTCGGCTTCGACCTCACGTGGACGGGCCTGAAGTTCGCCAAGGACCACGGGACGCGCCGACTGGCCCAGGCCAGCGTGGTGCAGGTGCCGTTCCGCGACCAGGCGTTCGACCTGGTGACCTGCTTCGACGTGCTGCAGTGCCTCCCGCCCGACATCGGTCGGAGCGTGCTGGCGGAGTTCCATCGCATCCTCGCGCCCGGCGGGCACCTGGTGATGAACGTGGCGGCGCTCGAAGCGCTGCGGGGCGACCATGCCGTGCTCGCCGAGGAGGCCCACCGTTACGGGCGCGGTGAACTGCATGGCATGGTGGAGGCGGCCGGCTTCCACGTCGAGCGCCTGACCTTCACCAATGCCTCGATCTTCCCGATCATGTTCGGCTCCCGCTGGTGGCAGCGTCGGCGCGGCTTGAAGCCGGCCGAGGAGGCGCAGGGCGAGATCAGCATCCCGAGCGCGCCCGTGAACCACACGCTGGCGGCCCTCCTCAGGAGCGAGGCCGCATTGGTGCGTCGCCTCGACATGCCGGTCGGCAGTTCCCTGCTCCTGCTGGCCCAGAAGCGCGGCGCCGCGTAGGCGGGCGAGACAGCGCGACGCCAGTCGAGGCACAATCTCGGCGCGGGGCCGGTGCCCCGGACAGGTCATGGACTCCCCAGACGCCCCAGTGCTGCTCCCCGGCGAGACCGGCCAGGACGATCCTGCGCCCTGCCCCCAGCGCCTCGACAGCGTCGCGGCGCTCGCCTCGGGCATGGCCCACGACCTCAACAGCGCCTTCACGCCGCTGCTGATGGTGACCGAGATGCTGCGACCGCACGTGCGCGACGCCGCTGGCCTGGCCCTGCTCGGACTCCTCGACGACAGCGTGCAGCGCGGGGCCGCGGTCGTGCGGCAGGTGATGGCATTCAGTCGCGGGCTCCAGGGCCAGCGCACGCGGGTGCATGTCGGCCACATCGCCCAGGTGCTCGAGCGGCGCCTGCAGGACCTGCACGGCGACGCGATCGGGTTCACGCTGCTCGTGCAGGACGACCTGTGGGCCGTGCGCGCCGATCCCGCGCTGCTGCACGAGTTGCTCGGGTTGCTGTGCACGCGCGCCCTCGACGCACAGCCGGCAGGCGGCCACCTCACCGTGACGATCAGGAACGTGACCTCCGAGGCGCCGGTCGAAGGCCAGACGGGCGCCATGCCGGCAGGCGACCACGTGGTGGTCGCCCTGCGCGACAGTGGCCTCCCCGTGACGTCGGCCGACCTCGCCCGCGTCGCAGCCGGAGACACGACGGGCGCCGATGGCCCCTGGCTGGCGCGCGTGCTCGGCATCGTCGGCAGCCACGACGGCGTGCTGCGCGTCGAGGGCGAGGACACGGGCAAGCGAACCATCCGGATCGTGTTTCCCATCGCCGAGCCGCGCGACCTGGCGACGTGGCACGACCCTGAACCAGACGCCGACCTCGAAGGACACGGCGAACTGGTGCTGGTGGTCGACGATGAACACGCGGTGCGCCTGGCGATCGCGCACACGCTCGAGCGGCATGGATACCGCACGCTGCAGGCTGCCGACGGCGGACGCGCCGTGACGCTCTATGGCGAGCACCGCGACGACATCGCGCTGGTGGTCGCCGACCTGGCCATGCCCGACCTGGGCGGCTGGCCGACGATCGCGGCGCTGCGCAAGCTGAATCCGGACGTCCGCCTCGTGGCCTCCACCGGCGACGCCGCCGGCGGGCACCGCGCGACGGGGTCGCACGTCGACGTGCCCCACGTGATCAAGAAGCCCTACACGGTCGAGGCGCTGCTCCGCAGCGTCCGCCAGGCCCTCGACGCCCCCTCGCACACGGGATAGGGTGCGGCGTCCCCCCCGGTAGGGCGCGGTGTCCCACCGCGCCGCAGTGCCCTCGGACAGCGGCCGCGTGGGACACGCGGCCCTACCCGTGGGGCTGCGGCTCGTCGCCCAGGTATCGGCCTGGCACGAGGTACTGCCGCACGTACTCGGTGACGGCGTCGGCCAGGGGTGTGGCCGGGGCGGCGTACCCGGCCTGGCGCAAGCGCGAGACGTCGGCCAGCGTGTGGTACTGGTACGTGGTCCGGAGCGTCTCGGGCATGTCGATGAACGTGATGCGCTCCGGAAGGTCGAGCGCGGCGAAGATCGGGCGCACCAGCTCGAGCCACGTGTGCGCCTCCCCCGTCCCCATGTTGAAGAGGCCGGTCGCGCCGTGCGCGGCCACGTGCAGCGTCATGTCCACCACGTCCTTCACGTAGACGAAGTCGCGCTGCTGCTCCCCGTCGCGGTAGTCGGGGCGATGGCTGCGAAACAGGCGGATCTCGCCGTCGGCCTGCACTTGCGCGAGCGCCTTGTGTACCACCGACCGCATGTCGCCCTTGTGGTCCTCGTTGGGCCCGAAGACGTTGAAGAAGCGCAGGCCGGCGACCTCCCCCAGCACACCCTGATCGCGCGCCCAGCGATCGAAGATCAGCTTCGAGTAGCCATACATGTTCAGCGGCCGCAGTGACTCGATGGCCGCCGGGTCGTCGTCCATGCCCATGGCGCCGTCGCCGTACGTGGCCGCCGACGAGGCGTACACGAATGCGGCCCCCCGTCCGAGCGTCCAGCGGCACAGGTCCTTGCTGAACTCGTAGTTGTTGCGCGCCAGGTACGCGGCGTCCTGCTCGGTGGTGGCCGAGCAGGCGCCCATGTGGAGCACGAGGTCGAAGGCGCCGAGCGCACCGGACTCGAGGCGCGGCAGCAGATCACCCGCGTCCAGGTAGTCCTCGAAGCGGAGGGCGCGGAGGTTGCGCCACTTGGGGCCGGTCCCGAGGTGATCGGCGATGACGATGCGCGAGTTCCCGCGCCCGTTCAGCCCCCACACGAGCGCCGAGCCGATGAAGCCGGCGCCTCCGGTGACCAGCACGCGCGCGCGTCCGAGGTCGATCATTCAGGCTCCTTCGAGGGCAGGCCACACGGCACGCGCCCCGCACGTCGTCGAGAGGAACACGCCGGTCCTATCCGCGGTCCCCAGTGGCCACCGCCGTCGCCGGCGCGTGCGACTGGTACTGCAACTCGTACAGTCGATGATAGATCCCACGCAGGGCCAGCAGTTCCTGGTGGGTGCCCGCCTCGCGCAATTCACCCCGATGCAGCACCAGGATCCGGTCCATGTCCTGGATGGTCGACAGCCGGTGGGCGATGGCGATCGTGGTGCGGCCCTCCATCAGCACGTGGAGGGCGTCGCGGATCAGGATCTCGGTCTCCGTGTCGACGCTGGACGTGGCCTCGTCGAGCACGAGGATCTGCGGATCGAAGGCCAGCGCCCGCGCGAACGACAGCAGCTGCTTCTGGCCGACCGAGAGCGTGGCCCCGCGCTCGGCCACCGGCGTGTCGTAGGCCTGCGGCAGGTCGCGGATGAACGCGTCGGCATGGACGGCCTGCGCCGCCTCGCGCACCCGCGCGTCGCTGATGTCGTCGCGCCCGAGGCGGATGTTGCCGGCGATCGTCCCGGAGAAGAGGTACACGTCCTGGAGCACCAGGGCGAAATGCGACCGCAGCGCCGCCAGCGGCAGGTCACGCAGGTCCGTGCCGTCGAGCGTGATGCGGCCGCTCGTGACGTCGTAGAACCGCAGCAGCAGGTTGATGAGGGTGCTCTTGCCCGACCCCGTCGCCCCGACGATGCCGATGCGCTGCCCGGGCTCCACCGTGAACGACACGTGCTTCAGCACGTCGACGCCCGGCGTGTACGCGAACGACACGTCGTCCACGACGATCCTCCCCGCCTTCGCCTTCGGCTTCGGCGGGCTCACGCCCAGGGAGTGCGGCGTCGGTGAGTCGCCGGCAGTCGCGGTGGCCGTACCCGGTACCCCGTACCCCGTACCCGGATCCATGACGCTGACCGGCGTGTCGAGCAGCCCGAACAGCCGCTCGGACGACGCCATCGCGGCCTGCAGCAGGTTGAACTTCTCGGACATGTCCGAGATGGGCCTGAAGAAGCGCTGCGCGTACTGGATGAACGCCACCAGCGTGCCGATCGTCAGCGTGCCGGCGAGGACCCAGCCGCCGCCGAACCACAGGATCAGCGCCGTGGAGAGTGCGCCGATCAGCTCGATGGCCGGGTAGAACACCGCGTAGTAGTAGATCGACCGGAGGTTGGCGTCGCGGTGCTCGCCATTGACGCGCTGGAACTCGTCGAGCGCACGGCCTTCCCGGCGGAACAGCTGCACGGTCGACATGCCCGTGAGGTTCTCCTGCAGGAAGGCGTTGAGGCGCGACACCCAGGTACGCACCTCGCGGTAGGACTCGCGCACGTTCCGCCGGAACCACTGCGTGACGAACAGGATCAGCGGCATCACGCAGAACGTGAGCAGCGCCAGCCGCCAGTCGAGCGACACGAGCACCGCGATGATGCCGCAGAGCGAGAGCACGTCGCCGAACACGGACACGACGCCCGACGTGAAGAGGTCGTTGATGGCGTCGACGTCGCTGGTCACGCGCGTCATCAGCCGCCCCACCGGGTTCCGATCGTAGTAGGCGAGGTCGAGCCGCTGCAGGTGATCGAAGACCTGCCGACGCAGGTCGTACATGATCCGCTGGCCGAGCATCTGCAGCGTCGTGGTCTGCACGAACTCCGCGACGAACGCGCCGAGGAGCGTGCCCAGGTACAGCAAGGCGACCACGCCGACGCCGCGCAGGTCGCCGGTCGCGATGTGCTGGTCGATGGCGCGCTTCACCAGCACCGGCTGCGCGAGCTGGAAGCCGACCCCAATCACGATGGCGGCCAGGGCCACCAGGGCGCGGGCCCAATAGGGGCGCAGGTACCCGATCAGCCGGCGCATCAACCGGCTGTCGTACGCCTTGCCGAGAATCTCGTCGTCGTGCGGAGCCATCAGGAGGTCGCGAGCTCCGCCTCGAGCTGCTGCTGGCGCACGAGCTCGGCATACGGCCCGCCCGCCTGCGCAAGACTGGCATGGGTGCCGCGCTCGACGATGCGTCCCTCGTCGAGCACGATGATCTGGTCGGCGTGGCGTACGGCCGAGATGCGGTGCGCCACGATGATGGTGGTGCGGTCGGCGGTCACCTCGCGCAACCGGGTGAGGATCTCTTCCTCCGTGTACGTGTCCACGGCCGACAGCGCGTCGTCGAACACCAGCACCGGCGCATCGGTCATCAGGGCCCGGGCAATCGCCGTGCGCTGCTTCTGGCCGCCAGACAGCGTCAGGCCGCGCTCGCCGACGCGCGTGGCGTAGCCCTCGGCGAACTGGACGACGTCCTTGTCGAGCCGCGCGATCGCCGCCACGGCCTCGACGCGGGCCCGGGTGATCTCGCCCGGCTCCGCCAGGCTGCCGAACGTGATGTTCTCCTCGAGCGACGCGCTGAACAGGAACGTCTCCTGTGGAACGAAGGCGATGGCGCCGCGCAGGTCGCCGAGACGGACGTGGCGGACGTCGAGGCCGTCGAGCCACACCGTGCCGACCGGCGGCTCATACAGGCGCGCCAGGAGGTGCACGAGCGTCGACTTGCCGCTGCCGGTGGCGCCGACGATGGCCAGGGTCGATCCGGCAGGGACGTGCAGATCGATGTCGTGCAGCACGGACGGCCCGGCCGCGTAGGCGAACGAGAGCTGGCGAATGCGCAGGTCGCCCCGCACCGGCCTCGGCAGCGACTGCGCCCCAGGCGCATCGACGATCGACGGCGGTGTGTCGAGCACCGCGAGCATGCGCTGCCAGGAGGCACTGCCGCGCTGGATGAGGTTGGTGACCCAGCCGAACGCGATGAGCGGCCAGGCGAGCTGGCCGAGGTAGCCGTTGAAGGCCACGAACTCGCCCAGCGTGAGGTCGCCCCGGATGACCTTCTGGCCGCCGAGGTACAGGAAGGCGACGATGGCGAGGCCGAAGCCGAGGGTCATGCTCGGGTAGAAGCAGGCCTGCAGGAGGATGAGCGTGCGGTTGCGCGCGACGTACTCGTCGTTGGCGGCGAGGAACTTGCGGCGCTCCGCCTCCTCCTGGCCGTAGGCCCGCACCACGCGGACGCCCGCGAGCGACTCCTGCGCGATGGCGCTGATCTCGGACAGCTGGGCCTGGATGCGCTCGAAGCGGTGGTGGATGGCCTGGCCGAATTGCTTGACCATGAGCGACACCAGCGGCAGCCCGGTCACGAGCATCAGCGTGAGCCACGGGTCGAGCGACAGCATCATCCCGACGGCCGCGATGGCCAGCACGCTGGTCGACACGGCATACATCGCCGCCGGCCCGACCATCATGCGGACGGCCCCGAGGTCGGCCGAGGCCCGCGACATGAGGTCGCCCGTCCGGGCGCCGTCGAAGTATTCGCGAGGCAAGCGCTGCAGTTGCGCGAAGAAGTCGTTGCGGAGGTCGAACTCGATCTCGCGCGATGCCCCGACCATCAGGCGACGCATGAAGTAGCGGAACAGCCCACCGCCGGCCGAGATGGCGAGCACGGCCGTCGCATACCGGCCAATCTTGCCGTGCGTGACCCCGGCCGTCAGGTCATCGACGGCGTACTTGAGCACCCACGGCGTGAGCAGCGAGAACAGGTTGGAAAAGACGGCGCACGTCAGTCCAAGGGAGATGGGGCGTCGGTACCGGCCGAGATACGGCACCAACCGACGCAAGGCGGAGAGCACCTGTCGATTATAGGGAACGGCAGTCGGCAGTCGGGAGTCGGCAGTCGGGAGTCGGAGGGCGCCGGGTCCTCGCGAGGGCCTACAGGGCCGGACATGTCCGTCCGATAGGCGTGGCTATGAAGGTGCGACGACTCTTCGCGATGCTGGGCGGCGTGGGCCTGGCCTGGACCCTGACGACCAGCCCTGCCGTGGCCCAGTACACCCCCCTGGGGCAGCAGCAGGGCTCCGACCCCGCGACCGGCGAGAAGTACAACGTCGAGATCGCCTACGGCATCTGGAATCCCACGCCGGAGATCGTGTTCTCCAGCGAGCAGTTCGGCATCCTCGGCAGCGACATCAGCCTGTCGAAGGACCTCGATGTGCTCAAGGCGAGGTTCCAGGCGTTTCGCGTCGTCCTCAGGCCGGGGCGCAAGCACAAGTTCCGCGGCGAGTACATCCCCATCAAGTACGACGTCGACACCATCCTGCGCCGCAACATCATCTTCAACGGCGTGCTGTACCCGGTCGGGCTGCCGATCCAGGGCGAGTTCAAGTGGAACGCCTACCGCGTGGGGTACGAGTACGACTTCATCTACCGCGACCGCGGCTTCCTCGGCTTCCTGGTGGAGGCCAAGTACACCGACGTGCGCGCCGAGTTGACCACGCCCATCACCAGCGAGTTCGTCGAAGCCAAGGCCCCCATCCCGGCCATCGGCATCGTCGGGCGCGGGTACATCCTGCCCAACCTGGCCATCGGCGGTGAGTTCTCGGCCTTCCGTCTGCCGGAGAGCGAGGACCGCGACTACACGGGCAAGTACTACGACTTCGACGTCTACGCCACGTTCAACTTCACGAACAACCTCGGCGTGACCGGCGGGTATCGCCGACTGACGCTCGGATACCAGGTCGACAACGACTTCGGCGACTTCCGGATGAACGGGTACTACGTGATGGGAGTCGCGCGCTTCTAGGAAGGGCGACAGCCTACGTGCCCGTCACCCACGCGGCCAGCCAGCGCTGGTCGCCGCCGACGCTCCCCTGCCCAGGCCTGAAGCCACCGCGGGTCACGAAGCGGACGCGCCCCTGCTCCGGCCGCAGCGTGACGGTTCGGCGCTCTCCGGCGGCAAGCGAGACATCGCCGCCGCCACGCCCTGTCCACGACACCAGAACCGGTGCCGCGCCTGCCGCGAGGGTCACCGTGGCTGACGAGGCAGGGATGCCCACCACGACCTCGGCATCGCCAGCGAGCCAGGCGCCGTCAGGCTCGGGGTAGACCCCCTCCTGCGGCAGCAGCCACACGACCGTCCCGATTGGATGCGCCCGGGTCGCCGGCGCGATCGACGTCGGCCAGACCTCGTCGGCCACCAGCCAGGTCCGCGTGACCGACCCAGCGGCCTCGCGGGAGGCCTTCACCACGACCCCCTTCATCGGCACACCCGACTCGAACGAGACGTCGGCGCCGGGCACCGCGCGATCGGCGAGGAACCGCGAGGCGCGGCCGTCGCCGAGCGACACGCCCAGCCGTGCGCCGGGGCTGCCGCCGAGGGCGCGCAGGCGATAGCGGCCTGCCGGCAGGTCGTCGACACGCAGCAGGGTGAAGTCGGAGGCGTGGGACCGTCGGCGCGAGTCGAGTTCGACGTCGAACCACGTCCGCGTGCGGCCGACGGGTGGCGGCGTCACGGCAATCAAGACGTCGCCGGGCGCGGAGGCCCGGCGCGCGAGGTAGCGCGCCTGCGACGCCACCGGCTGCAGCGCGGCCGCGCGATGCCCGGCGCGGACCGTCGCCGATGCGACCGGCACGACCACGAGCGCGATCGTCAGCATCGACAGCGGCGCCGAGAGTCGCCCGTACCGCTCGGCCACACGCCAGGCGAGCCACGCCGCGGCCAGCATGACGGCCCACGCGAAGGCGTCGTGGACCACGACCAGCGGGGCGTCCCGGTGCGCCGCCGGGAGGGCGGACACGAGGTCGATCAGCGGGCTGGCCCAGGCGACGATGAGGGCGCGGCCATCGCGGACGTTGTAGGCCAGGGCGCCGTGCTCGGCAACGACGAGCGCGGCCGTGCAGGCCAACGAGACGGCGAGCGCCGCCGTGCCCATGTGGCGCGACGCGCGCGACCGCAGCGCCTGCCAGCCGAGGGCGATCGCCGGCGCCAGCGGCAGCACCAGCGGCACGAGGAACCGCGCCGGGGCCGACAGGCCGCCCCACCACATCCGGTATGCCGCCACCGTGCACGTGTAGCCGAGCGCCAGCAGGAGGATCAGCCCCGCCACCCACCACGCGCCCGGGCGCTGCGATCTGACCGAGGGACGCAACGCACCGAGCGCCAGCAGGAGCACGGGGGCCGTCGACACGAGCCCGAACTGCTGGTCGACCAGCAGGCCGGGCAGCCCTGGCCGCAGGTGTGCCAGCGCCATCTGCGTGTAGGCCCCGTACGGCGCCGACGGATTGGGCGTGCCGTAGATCGCGACGAAGAAGCCGAACCAGCCGAGGGCAGCCAGGGCTGCCGGCATCACGAACGCCGCCAGTGCCCGCCAGTCACGACGGAACGCGAGCAGCGCCACGCTGGCCGCACCAAGCCCCACAGAGAGCAGCGCGTAGCGCGTATGCAGCCACGGCAACACCCCGAGGGCCACCGAGGCCAGGGCCCAGGCTGCCGACGAGGGCGGTGCCGGACACCCGGCGATACCCGTATGCATCGCGCCGCGCAACAGCACGCCGCAGGCCAGCAGGGCCAGCACCGACGCCGGCGCATCCGGGAAGATCGCCGCGCCGTGCAGGAAGAAGGGCGCCGCGCCGACCGTCGCCAGCGTCGCGATCCAGCTCGCCTGCTCGTCTCGGGTCGCCTGCCAGCTCACGCGCCAGGCCAGCCATGCGCCCAGCATCGCGAACAGCACCAGCGTCGCCACGGCACCGCGGTGGCCGGCGACGACGAATCCCGGCACGAGCAGGACCGGCAAGCCGGGGGCGTGCACCGAGTAGATCTGGCCGTCGGTGCCTCGCTGCAGGTAACTGGGCGGCAACGGCTCGCGGTGGTAGGCCGCGTAATCGGCGCGCGCGTGGTTGTCCTCGATGCGCAGGTCGCGTTCGAGAATCAGGCTCTGGGTGATGACGAGGTAGTCGGGTTCATCGCCCTTCGGATGCTGCGGCGCCGTGTGCCAGGCGGTGGCCACCAGGGCGATGCCCGTCACCGCCGCTGCCAGCCACGGGGCCCGGGCCGGGGACCGGATCCAGCCGTCGAGCGGACGCGCGAGCGCGCGGAACGCGTCAGCGTAGACGTACGCGATGCAGGCCAGCCACCAGCCCACGGCGAGCGGGCCGGTCCACGCCAGCCACGCCGCCGGCACTGGCAGCGGCAGCCACGGCAGCATGACTGGCGACACCAGCGCCAGCGCCACCAGTGGCGTGCGCCAGTGGGACGCGTACGCCAGGCCCAGGCCGGACAGCACCAGAAGGGGGAACAGGTACGACAGGAACGCGCGTGCCGGCGCGAGGAGCCCGATGCGGGCAGGATCGTCGAGGGCGCGGACGGTGAGGGTCCCGGTCGCCAGCCATCCCCCGAGCGCAAGGGCCCCAGCCGTCAGCAGCGGCACCAGGGCGCGCATCGGGCGGCATGCTACCATACGCCCCCATGCCGTCCGGACGCGCCGCGACATGGAGCGGCCGCCTGGTGCTGGGCCTGCTGCTCGCCATCGCCATGACATGGCCCATGGCCGGCAAGTTCGACCGCGCGGCGCGCCTGAACTTCGGCGACGGCGAGTGGAGCGTGTGGAACGTCACCTGGGTCGCCCACGCCCTCACCACGGCCCCCACCTCGCTGTTCCAGTCCAACATCTTCCATCCCGATCGCGACACCCTCGCCTACTCGGAAGCCAACGTCGTCACGGGCCTGCTCGGCGCGCCGTTCCACGTGGCGACCGGCGGCAACCCGTACGCGACGCACAACGGCGCCATCCTCACGGCGCTGGTCCTGGCCTTCGTCTTCGCGTGGGGCTTCGCCGAGACGCTCGGCGCCTCGAGCGGCCTGGCCGCGGCCTTCGCCGTGGCGTTCACGTACTGCCCGTACCTGTTCGCGCGCACGGCGCACATCCAGTTGATGATGACGTTCGGCCTGCCGCTCGCCCTGCAGGCCTTCCACAGGCTGGTCGACCGGCCGTCCGCAGCGCGTGGCGTGTGGCTGGGCGTGACGCTCGCCATCCAGGCGCTGGCGTGTGCGTACTTCGGCATCTTCGCCGGCCTCACCGTCGGCCTCGGCACGCTGTTCTTCGCGGTCTCGCGTGGACTTTGGCGGTCTCGCTCCTACTGGACATCGATTGCCCTTGGCGCGGTCGTGAGCCTGGCCCTGGTCGGGCCGTTCTTCCTGCCGTACATGCGCGTCCAGAAGGAACTCGGGTTCACGCGCCTGCTCGAGGACGCGGCGATGTACTCGGCCGACTGGCAGGCGTGGCTCGCCTCGTCGGCGTGGGCGCATCGCTGGATGCTGCCGTGGCTCGGTCGCTGGAACGAGGTGCTGTTCCCCGGCTTCCTGCTGACGGCCCTCGGCCTCGCCGGCCTGGTCGTCGGCTTGCGGCGCAGTGGGGAGGCTCTCTCCAGCGGCAGTCGCTCCGTAGCCGTCGGCCATGACCGACGGTCGGTGATGGCCGGGCTCGCTGGCCCCGAGCGTAGTCGAGGGGGAGAGCCGGCCCTACCTTCGGGTTCCCCCCTCGACCCGCCGTACCGCCGTGAGACGACGACGTTCTACGGCCTGGTGGGCCTGATCGCGTTCTGGGCAAGCTTCGGCCCGAAGGCGTACCTCTACACCGCGCTCTACTACGGCATCCCGATCTTCACGTTCCTGCGTGCCCCGGGCCGCTTCGGGATCCTCGTGTCGCTCGCGCTCGGCGTGCTCGCCCTCGTCGCGCTGCGCACCTGGACCGAGCGTCGTCCGCCGCGAACGCAGCTGATGGCGGGATCGCTCCTCGCGCTGCTCTTCGCGGCGGAATACACCACCGCACCGATCAGGCTGGAGAATGCCATCCAGGTCCCTGAGCTGTACCGTCGATTGGCGAACCGGCCGACCGGGCCAGTCGTCGAGTTGCCCTTCTGGTACATCCGCAGCGACTTCCCTCGGCATGCGCGCTACATGCTGCTCTCGACGTATCACTGGCACCCGCTGGTGAACGGGTACAGCGACCACATCCCGCAGTGGTTCCGCGACGAGGTGGTGCGCATCAGCAGCTTCCCCACCGCCGAGTCGCTGCAGATCCTGGTGGACCGCCACCAGGCGAAATACGCGATCATCCACTTGGGGCACTACGACAGCCGCAGCCGAGTCCGGCTGCGCGAGAGGCTCGAGCAGTACAAGGAGTACGTGCGGCTACTCGAAACCGAAGGCGACGTGTGGCTCTACGAGATCGTCGGAGCACCGCGCTAGCGCTGGCGTTCTTCGCGTGCCTCTCGCTGGCGCACACGTGGCCGCTGGTCACGGCGCCTGCCACGCTCTCGCGCACCGACAGCGCAGACGGCCTGCTCAATCAGTGGATCCTCGGCTGGGTGGCCCACGCCCTCGCCACGCAGCCGCTGTCGCTGTTCGACGCCAACATCTTCTTCCCCGAGCCCCGCACGCTCGCCTTCTCGGAGCACCTGGTGGTGCCCGCACTGTTCTCGGCCCCGGTCTTCTGGGCGGGTGGCTCGCCCGTGCTCGCCTACAACGTCACGCTCTGGATCGGCCTCGCGCTGAGCGGCTGGGCGATGGCGCTCGTGGTGCATCGCTGGACGGGCGACTGGTACGCCGCGCTGCTGGCCGGCAGCCTCGCCGCGTTCAACACCGACACGCTCACACGCATGGCGCACATCCAGGCGATGCACCTGGAGTTCCTGCCGCTGGCGCTCCTGGCGCTCGACGACACGCTGCGCTCGGGCACACGACGCGACGCGCTGCGCCTCGGGCTGTATGGCGCGCTGCAGATGCTCTGCTCGGGCTACCTGCTCGTGATGACGGCCGTCTCGCTGGTCGTCGGCGTGCTGGTCCGTCCCGCCGACTGGATGGGGACGCGCGCGCGCGCGGTGCTGCCACGACTCGCGCTGGCGGCCGCCGTGATGGCGCTGGTCTGCAGTCCGTTCCTGCTGCAGTACTACCGCGTGCAGCACGACCAGGGCCTCACGCGATCGGTCGATGAGGTGCGGCAGTACGCAGGCTCGTGGGCCAACTTCGTCGCGACGGGCGCACGCCTGCACTTCGAGACGTGGAATGCCGGCGTGTACCGGCAGGCCAACTCCGCGGCGTTCCCGGGCGTGATTCCGTGGCTGCTCGCCCTTGTCGCCATCATCACGGGCATCGCCTGGCGTGATGCGCGGGCGCGCACGTGGCTGGTGATCGGCCTGGTCGGCGCGGCGCTGAGCTTCGGCCCGGAGCTGCCAGGCTACGCGCTGCTCTATCGCCTCGTGCCGATCCTGCAGGGCATCCGCGCGGTGGCCCGCTTCGCGCTGCTGCCACTGCTCGCCGTCGGCGTGCTCGGGGCGTTCGGCCTGGCGTGGCTGCGCACGCGGCTGTCGGCCCGCGGGGCCGTCCGCGCGGCGAAGGTGATCGGCGTTGCCGCGGTGATCGGCGTCAACCTCGAGAACACGCGCGTGCCGATGGGGTTCGTCGCGTTCGACGGCATCCCGCCGGTGTACCAGGCGCTTGCGCGCGAGCCCGACGCCGTCGTCGCGGAACTGCCCTTCCCTGAGCCGGCGCGAGTGACCGTGAACGCGGCGGCGGTGCAGGCATCGACCGCGTACTGGAAGCCGCTGCTGAACGGGTACTCCGGTTACACCCCGAAGAGCTACGTCGAGCACTACCTCGCGTTCCGGGGCTTCCCCGGCGCCGACAGCATCGACGCCCTCCGCAAGGCCGGCGTCACCCACATCGTCGTCCACGTCGATCAGGCGTCGGATGCTGTGGCCGCGCTGGCGCGCATGCCCGGCGTGACGCTGGTGGCCTCTGACACCGCCCGCCGCATCTATCGCATCCAGGGCTCTCAGTCGGGCCAGAAGTAGGCGTCGCCCTCGGGCGACGCTGGCGCTGCACTGCCACTGCCGCTCACACCTATCGCCTCGGGTAGCCTCCAGCCTGTAGCCTGTAGCCGTGCAACCGTCAGAGAAAGCCTCCCGATTCACCGAGTCGGTCATCCGCGAGATGACGCGCGTCGCGCTGGCGCATGGCGCCGTCAACCTGTCGCAGGGCTTCCCCGACTTCCCCGCGCCGGAGGAGGTCAAGGCCGCAGCCGTGCGTGCGATCG
>NZ_JBIINP010000190.1:0-7538 GCF_044337415.1 Luteitalea sp. | reverse complement strand
TCACTTCGCACCGCCCTCGGCTCTGTGACAGGCCACCAACGCCAGGCAACGCACGCACACACACGCCGCGATGTGGCGCGGAGGAGGCCCGCGACGCAGGCGCGGGGCGACGACGCGACTCGGAGCGGTTACCGGCCCAACCGCATCCCGGCATTCCCGGCATCACGGCATCGCGGCATTCTCAATGAGCGGCATTCTCCGCTGAGCTTCGCCGCCCGCGTTCTGCCGTATGCTGCGGTTCGCCTCGGCACTGTCATCCACGCCGCGCGCCTCCCAAGGGTGCCCGCGGACTCGTGCCGTGCATGAAGGAGGAATCGCCTCATGCCCACCACCATCGCTCGCACGAGCCTGTTGCTGCCCTGGCTGGTGCTGACGTCCGTCCCGGCTCTCGCGCAGGCCACCGCGCCGGCTACCGCATCGCACAAGCATTACGAGGCGCCAACGGCTGCCGCACCGGCCGGCCCCAACGGCGAGGCGGCGCCGCGCCTGCAGAAGCTCGGCGCGCACGTGTTTCCCGTGAGTACGCGGCGCCCTGACGCACAGCGCTTCATCAACCAGGGACTCAACCTCGCGTACGCGTTCAATCATGCGGAGGCGCGGCGCGCGTTCCGTGAAGCGGCGCGGCTCGACCCCGGCCTCGCCATGGCCTTCTGGGGCCAGGCGCTGGTGCTGGGCCCCAACATCAACGCGCTGATGGAGCCCAACGACGAGCCGCAGGCGCTCGAGCTCGTGCGCAAGGCGCAGTCGCTGGCGCGAACGGCGTCGCCGCGCGAACGCGCGCTCATCGAGGCGCTGGCCGCGCGCTACTCGGGCACACCCGAGCAACGCATCACCAACGACCGCGCGTACGCCGACGCGATGCGCAAGGTGCACCAGCGCTACCCGAAGGACCCCGACATCGCGATGCTCTACGTCGAGTCGATGATGGACCTGCGGCCGTGGGGCTACTGGATGCCCGACGGGCGGCCACACGAGGGCACGGCGGAGATCGTCGCCCTGACCGAGCGCGTCATGCGCGACCACCCGAAGCACCCGGGCGCGCTGCACATGTACATCCACCTGATCGAGCCGACGGCCACGCCCGAGCGCGCCGAGCAGGCCGCAGACGCGCTGCTCACGCTCATGCCGGCAGCCGGCCACATGGTCCACATGCCGTCGCACATCTACCAGCGCGTCGGCCGCTACGCCGATGCGATGCGCAGCAACCGCCTCGCGGTCGAGGCCGACGAGGACTACATCACCCAGTGCCGCGCGCAGGGCCTGTACCCAATGGCGTACTACCCGCACAATGTCCACTTCCTGTGGTTCGCCGCGGCGGCCGATGGCCAGAGCGGCGTGGCCATCGACTCGGCGCGCAAGGTCGCCGCCCGCATCGACGATGCGCAACTCTCCGCCATGCCGATGCTGGCCGGCTTCCGCGTGGTGCCGTACTGGGCGTACGTCCGATTCGGCAAGTGGCAGGAGATGCTCGCCGAGCCCGCACCGCCCGCCTCGAGCGCGTTCCTGCGCGGGGCCTGGCACTACGGACGCGGCCAGGCGTTCGTCGCGACGGGCAACGTCGACGCCGCCGAGCGCGAGCTCCGCCTGCTCGAGGCCCTGATGCCCGACAAGGGCCTCGACCAGCCGCTGTTCTCTCCCAACACGGGGCGCGCAATCCTGTCGATTGGGCCCGCGGCACTCGCCGGCGAGATCGCCGCCGCGCGCGGCGACTACGCCGCCGCCATCGCTCGACTGGAGGAGGCAGTCAGACTCGACGATGCGCTCGTGTACACGGAGCCGGCCGAATGGCACTCGCCGCCGCGGCTTGCCCTCGGCGCGATCCTGCTCGAGGCGGGTCGACCGGATCAGGCCGAGACGGTGTACTGGGAAGACCTGAGACGCAACCGCGACAGCGGCTGGGCCCTGGTCGGGCTCCACCAGGCCCTGCAGGCCCAGCGCAAGGAGGATCAGGCCGCGATCGTCAAGGCTCGCCTGGACACGGCATGGGCGCGCGCCGACCTGGCGCTGACCGCGTCGCGCTTCGGGCGCACACCAGGCGCCCGCGCTCCTGCCGTCGCGCAGCGCTGAGGGACGTCACGCTCGGGAGGCTGGCGAGGCCAAGAACCGCTGGCCTGCCCTGGCCGTGCGCAGCCACCGCATTCGCCGGCATGGCGGCGTGTCCTGAGCGAAGTCGGAGGACATCGCAGAATTCCCCGACTCAGTTGGCCGTCTTCTTGAGCGCGGCCACCTTGTTCTCGAGGCGGCCGGGAGCGTGGCAGTTGCGGCACGTGAGGTTGGTGGTCGCCGCCAGGGCGGGGGTGGCCTTCCACTGCTGCGCCAGCGACGCGTACGGCGTGCCGGCGAGCACGGTCAGCATGCGATCGAGATGCCGCGCAGCTTCCTCCGTGCGGCCGGTGCGCTGCGCTGCCTGCGTGATGCCCGACAACACCTCGCCCTTGTGGTGCACGGGCATCTTCTCGATGTCGGCGCCCTGCTCGTTCCAGAGAGCCAGGTAGTTCTCGTAGGCCATCGCCCATCCTGCCGAGCGCGCCGGCTCAGGCAGGCGATCGGCGAACAGGGCGAACGACCCGCCGGTGACGGCCCTGACGCCGCCGTTGCCCGACGTCGCCTTTGCGGCCTCGGCAAAGCCCGCCAGCGCCTCGGCGTAGTGGCGGGCGTAGGCCTCGGACTTGCCGGCTTCGTGTGCAAGGGCAGCGCGATAGAGAGCCGTGCCGGCCTTCCACGCCAACAGGTTCGCGCGCTCCGCCGGCCGCTGGGTCAGCAGGATCTCGACGTTCCGGTCGCCCCTCGCGAGACGGGTCTCGTTGTCGCTCCGCCAGCCGGCGAAGATGTCCTCGCGGACGAGCGTGTGCACCGAGAGCCGCGTGTCCGACAGCAGGTCGTCTGGCGACTGCGCAGCAGGCGCCGCGATCACGGCAACGGCAACCAGGACGCCGAAAAGGGGTCGCATGGCCTGTCTCCTGTCCTTGGGTGGTCGAGCCGGTATGATACGGCCTCCCAGGAGTCATGACCATGATGCGTTCACCGGCGAGCCTCGCGCTTGCCCTGTCACTGCTGTCGACGCCCGCCCTGCTGCACGCCCAGGTCCCCGACGTCTTCGACCGGGTCGAGCACGGCTACGCCACGTCGGCGGGCGGCGTGAAGATTCACTACGCCACGCTCGGCAAGGGCCCGCTCGTCGTGATGATTCACGGCTTTCCCGACTTCTGGTACTCGTGGCGGCACCAGATGGCGGCGCTGTCGGAGTCGTTCCAGGTCGTGGCCATCGATCAGCGTGGCTACAACCTCAGCGACAAGCCGAAGGGCGTCGAGCAGTACGACATGCGCCTGCTCGTGGGCGACGTGGCCGCCGTGATCCGGCACCTCGGTCGCGACAAGGCCACCATCGTCGGTCACGACTGGGGAGGCATGGTGGCGTGGCAGTTCGCGATGAGCCAGCCGGCGATGACCGAGCGCCTGATCGTGCTGAACCTGCCGCATCCGCGCGGCCTGTTCCGTGAACTGCAGACCAACCCGGAGCAGATCAAGAACAGCGAGTACGCGCGCACGTTCCAGCGCGGTACGCCGACCGATCCCGGCGTGTTCTTCGGCCTGCCGATGACGGCGCAGACCCTCTCTGGATGGGTGCGCGATCCGGCAGCAAAGGCGCGATACGTCGAAGCCTTCGGCCGCTCCGACTTCGAGGCGATGCTGAACTACTACAAGGCCAACTACCCGAAGGCCTCAGGCGCGGACCTCCCGGCGCTTCCGGAACTGCCGAAGGTCACGGCGCCCGTGCTGATGTTCCATGGGCTCGGAGATACCGCACTCCACGCCAACGGCCTCTCGGGCACGTGGAACTGGGTCGAGAAGGACCTCACGCTGGTCACCGTGCCCGGCGCGTCCCACTTCGTGCAGCAGGACGCCGCCGACCTGGTGACCTCGACGATGAAGTGGTGGCTGGCGATGCGTCGCCCGTAGGAGGCGGGCGACCACCGCTCGCGCTCGCGGCGGGTCGTGCACGAGCAGTCGCCTCCCCGTGTGCCCGGAGCGGCTACGCCCGTCAGGCCTCGGGCGAGAAGGTCCGCATGTACAGGCCCCAGTCGTCGAGTGACACGTTGCCGCCGCAGATCACCAGGACGACGTGGTCGTCGGGGCCGAAGCGTTCCCGCATGCGCCGCACCGCCGCCAGCGTGCACGACGCCGCGAGCTCCGCATTGAGCTTGGTCCGCTCCAGCAGGAACCTGGCGGCCTCGAAGGCCTCGCGATCGCTCACCACGACGTGCCGGTCCGCGTGGCGGCGCATCACCGTCAGGGCGTCCTCGGCCACGTAGGGGGCGCTCAGCGTGCGGGCCAGCGAGGTGGGCGTGAACGGCACCACGCGTCCGGCCTCGAGCGCCGCGCCCATCGCATGCGCGCCGTCGGTCTCCACGCCCCACACGCGGATGCCGGCCACGAGCGCCTCGAGCGCAATCGTGACGCCCGTGAACAACCCGCCCCCGCCGATGCTGATCACCACGTCGGTCACCTGTGGCAGCGCCTCGTGGATCTCGAGGCCGAGCGTCCCGGCGCCGGCCATCTGGTGCGGGTCGTCGAAGGGATGCAGCAGCCGAGCGCCCGCCGCGCGCAGCGCCTCGGCCCGCGCAAACACCTCCGGGAAGGTCGGCGACAGTTCGACGGCGGCCCCATAGGCGCGCGTCGCCTCGACCGAGGCGCGGGGGGCCGTGTCGGGCATGCAGATGGTGGTGGGCGCGCCGAGCGTGCGCCCGGCGTCGGCCAGGGCCTGCGCGTAGTTGCCCCCGCTCACCCCCACCACGCCGCCGGCACGCTCCTCCGGCGTGAGGGCCAGCAACTGGTTGAAGGCGCCACGCGGCTTGAACGAGCCGGTCCGCTGGAACAGCTCGCACTTGAGGTACACGTGCGCGCCGAGTTCGGCGCTCAGCGTGCGGCTGCGCTCGAGCGGCGTGGACCGGACATACGGAGCGATGCGCGGGCGCGCGGCGAGGATGTCGTCGATGGTGATCATGAGGAGGTGTGCGCGTACAGCATACCGGCCCGACGCACGAGGCGCGGCGTTGGCCAGGGTGCGCATTCCCTGCATCGCGGCATCGCGGCATGCACGACATCGGCACAATCGGCAATGATTGTGCCGATGTCGTGTGATGTGGTGCTCGGGATCGACGTCGGCACGTCGGGGGTGCGCATCGCTGCGCTCGACCGCGACGGCCGCGTCTGCGGCATGACCGCCGTCCCGATCGAGGTCCCGCCGCCTGTCGGTGGCCGGGCGAGGCAGGCGCCCGCGCTCTGGTGGACGGCCGTGCGCGACGCCCTCGCGCAGCTCGACCTGTCCGGACTTGCCGTGCAGGCGCTGGCCGTGGACGGCACGTCGGGCACGATCGTTCCCGTCGATGCCGGCGGCGCGCCGCTCGCCGATGCGTCGATGTACGACGACCGGGCCACGGCAGACCTCGTTGCGCGCGTCGAGGCCGTGGCGCCGGCCGACACCGCGGCCCGCGGCGCCTCGTCGCCCCTCGCCCGTGCGCTCGAGTGGCGCGAGCCACCAACACGCCTGCTGCACCAGGCCGACTGGGTGGCTGCGCAGTTCACGGGTCGCGTCGGGATCACCGACGAGAACAACGCGCTCAAGACCGGGTACGACCCCGTCGCGCGCCGCTGGCCGGACTGGCTCGGCGAGACCGGCCTCGACGTCGCGATGCTGCCGGAGGTGGTGCCCGCCGGGTCGGTGATCGGCCATGTCGCCGCCGAGGCCGCCCGTGCACTCGGGCTCCCGCCGGGCATCGCCGTGGTGGCTGGCACCACCGATGGCTGCGCCGCCTTCCTCGCGAGCGGTGCCTTGGCGCCCGGCGACGGCGTGACCTCGCTCGGCACCACGCTGACGGTGAAGCTGTTCTCGGACAGGCCAGTGGTCGATGCCGGGCGGGGCGTGTACAGCCACCGCCTCGGTGATCGCTGGCTCGCGGGAGGCGCGTCGAACACCGGGGGCGCCGTGCTCCTCGCGCACTTCACGCGCGAGGCGCTGGCCGAGCTCTCCGCATCGCTCTCCGCGGCTCCACCCACCGGCCTCGACTACTACCCGCTCACGCGCGATGGCGAACGCTTCCCGCTCAACGACGCGTCGCTCCGGCCACGGCTGACACCCAGGCCGCCAGACGACGCGACATTCCTGAAGGGGATGCTGGAAGGCATGGCCGCCATCGAAGCGAGCGGGTACGCCGCGCTGGCGTCGCTTGGCGCGACGCCGCTGCGCACGATGCGGACGGTGGGCGGCGGCGCCGCGAACGCGGTGTGGTCGCGCATCCGGGAGGCGCGCCTCGGCGTGCCCATGGTGGCGGTCGACAGCGAGCACGCAGCCGTCGGCGTGGCGCGGCTCGCGTGGCAGGGGCTCGGTCATGCGTGTTGAACGGTTGTCGTCCATCGCGGGCGGGTTCGACGGCGTGCTGCTCGACCAGTTCGGCGTGCTGCACGACGGTCACAGGCTCTATCCCGGCGCGCTCGAGGTGCTCGAGGGACTGAAGTCCTCGGAGATACCGGTCGCCATCCTCACCAACTCGGGCAAGCGCACCGCGGCGAACCGCGAACGCCTGCTGTCGCTCGGCGTGCCCCGCGACACGTTCGTGGACGTCGTCACCTCGGGCGAACTGGCGTATCACTCGCTGATGGTCGGCTTCGAGGTGACGGGCCGGGCACCCTACGCCTTCATCGTCGGCACGCCCGGCGAGGAGTACGGCTTCGACCTCGTGCCGACGGTCGACGATCCGAAGGCTGCGGATGTCATCCTGTTCCTGGGCTCGGACGCACCGCGGACATCGCTCGACGCCTATCGCGAGTTGCTCGGCGACGCGAAGGCGCCGGCGATCTGCTGCAATCCCGACCGTTGGCGGATCACGCGCGATGGCCTGCAGCCCGGCGCGGGCGCGATCGCCGAGGCCTACGCGCAGATGGGCGGCCAGGTGACGTGGATCGGCAAGCCGTACCCCGAGATCTACCTGAACGCGTGCGCGTCGCTGGGCGGCGCGTCGCGTGTGCTGTGTGTCGGCGACAGCGCCGAGCACGACGTGGCCGGCGGTCGCTCGGCGGGCTTGACGACGATGCTCGTGATGACCGGCGTCTCGGACGGGCTCGACGGCGAGCACGTGGAACCGCGGCCAGACTACTGGATGGAACGACTGCGATGGTGAACCTCGATCAGTTGCGCACGCTCTCGGCGCGCGTCGGCGCCGACCCCCTCCTCGTGCAGGCTGCGGGCGGCAACACCTCGCTGAAGGACGAGGACGTGCTGTGGATCAAGGCGTCGGGCACGTGGCTGCGCGATGCGGCGAGCCGCGACGTGTTCGTGCCCGTCGACCTCGCTGCGCTGCACGAGGCGCTGCGCACGGGCGACCCGGCGGCCGATGCGTGCCAGCCCTTCGTGCGCACGGCCCTGAATGCCACCGGCCTGCGCCCCTCCATCGAGACCAGCGTGCATGCGCTCATGCCGCAGCGCGTCGTCGTGCACGTGCACTGCGTGAACACGATCGCGTGGGCGATCAGGCGCGATG
>NZ_JBIINP010000396.1:0-2549 GCF_044337415.1 Luteitalea sp. | reverse complement strand
CGGCGGCCGGCGACAAGGAAGGCCCGATCACGCTCGCGGCCGCCATCGGCATGGACGCCCCGAATGCGCCGAAGCCCCCGCCGACTCCGCCCGTGCCGGGACAGCCGGCGCCCGACGCGCCGCGCGTACCGCAGACGCGCGTGGTGGTGTTCGGCGACTCCGACTTCGCCAGCAACGCGGTGCTCGGCACCCAGGGCAACCGCGACCTGTTCCTGAACGCGGTGAACTGGGCCGCGCAGCAGGACGCCCTGATCGCCATCCGTCCCAAGCAGGCCGGCGATCGACGCGTGACGATGACCGAGGATCAGCAGAGTCGCGTGAAGTGGTTGTCGGTGGTCGGGTTGCCGCTCGCAGTGGCCGCGCTCGGTGTGTGGGCCTGGAGCCGGAGGCGCGGATGAACCGCGGACGCTCCACCCTGATCCTGCTGGCCCTCGCGGCCGCCCTCGGCGCCTACATCTGGTTCGTCGAGATGAAGCGCGAGGCGACCGACGAGGACGCGCCGAAGACGGAGAAGGTGTTCGCCGACCTGAAGGCCGAGGCGATTGGCGCCCTCGAACTCCTCGGCTCCAACGGCGACCGCACGACGCTGAAGAAGCAGGGTGCAGGCTGGCTGATCGAGGCGCCGGTGCAGGCGCCGGCCGATGCCAGCGAGGTGTCGGGCGTGACGAGCAACCTGGCCTCGCTCGACCTGACGCGCGTGATCGACGAGAAGCCCGCCAGCCTCGAGCCGTTCGGCCTCGACGCGCCACGCGTCTCGGTGGCCTTCACGGTGGGGAACACGACGCGCACCCTGCTGCTGGGGAGCAAGACCGCCACCGGTGGCGACACGTACGCCAAGCTCGCCGACGCGCCACGTGTCTTCACGGTGCCGAGTTGGCTCGAGCAGAGCCTCGATCGGACGACCTTCCAGTTGCGCAACAAGGCCATCGCCACGTTCGATCGCGAGGCCGTCGACCATCTGGCGATCATCGGCGCGCCCGGCACGATCGAGTTCAGGAAGCAGGGCGACCAGTGGCAGATCGTGCAGCCGCTGCAGGCGCGCGCCGACTCGGCCGACGTCGGGGCCCTGCTCACGCGGTTGTCCTCGGGCCAGATGCAGGCGATCGTCGCCGAACAACCGGCCACGCTCGACACGTATGGCCTGCAGCCGGCCCGCACGACCGTGACGGCCACGGGAGGCGGCAAGACGCTGGCGCAGGTGTTCGTCGGCACGCCGAGCGGCGACACCGCCGTGCACATGAAGGACGCCGCACGCCCGATCGTCTTCACCGTCGAGAAGGGCCTGGCCGACGACCTGCAGCGCACCGCGTCCAGCTATCGCGCCAAGGACCTGTTCGCCTATCGCATGTTCAACCTGTCGCGCCTTGTGGTGGCGCGTGGCGACACCAGCCGCACGTTCGAGAAGAAGACGACAGGCAGCGGCGCCTCGGCCACCGACACGTGGACCCAGACGACCCCGCCCGACCCGAACGTGAAGGCCGCGACCATCGACGACATCGCCAGCCGCCTCGGCACGATCCGGGCGGAAGGCTGGGTCGACGCCGCGCCTGCCGGCGCCACGCCGGTCCTCAGTGTGGTGGCGACCTTCGACGGCGGGAAGGAAGAGCGCGTCGCCATCGTGCAGGCCAACGGCCGCATGTACGCGCTGCGCACTGGTGAACCCGGCGCAGCAACACTCGGGTCGCCAGCCGTGAGCGACGTGCTGGCGCTGCTCGATCCCTCGTCGGCGCCCGCAGCCAGCGCGGCGCCCGCGCCGGCGCCGGTTCCCGGCACGAAGCCGTGAGGCCCCGAAGCGGCCGCCTGCTGGCGGTCGCGCTCGGCCTGATCACGAACGGGGCCTGCGCCGCACGCCAGGCCCCACCTTCTCCCTCCATCGCTGTCTCCACGCCTCGTCCGGTCGCTGACGCCCCGGCCTCGCCCGATGCTGCGCTCGGCGCGGCCTTCGACGCACGCTTCGCCGCCACGGACGACCGCGTGCTGTGGGCCGTGCGCCTCGAACGCATCGACGGTCCCCGAGAAGGTAGGGCCGGCTCTCCGAGCCCGGCCCCGATCGTCCTCGCCAACCGCAACGCCGACCGCCTCGTCATCCCGGCGTCGAACATGAAGATCGTGACGCTGGTGGCGGCCGCCAGTCGTCTCGGCTGGGACTACCGCTTCCGCACGCGCCTGCACGCCACGGGCCCGACCGATGGCCACGTGCTGCGAGGTGATCTCGTCGTTGTTGGCAGCGCGGATCCCACAATCGGGCGCGGCGACGATCCGCTGGCGACGTTCCGCGAATGGGCGCGCGCACTGCGAGCGAAGGGCATCAGCCGCATCGAGGGCGATCTCGTCGGCGATCCCACGCGCCTCGGCGAGGAGTGGCTCGGCGACTCGTGGAGCTGGGACGACCTCGCGTTCGGGTACGCCGCCCCCTACTCGGGACTCACCTTCCACGAGAACGTCGTCCGCGTGCGCATCACGCCGGCCGCAGCGACGGGAAAGGCCGCTCGGGCCACGCTGTGGCCGTCGGCCACCGGTCTTGCGTTGCAGGCCGACGTGCAGACGAC
>NZ_JBIINP010000166.1:0-9529 GCF_044337415.1 Luteitalea sp. | reverse complement strand
CAGAAGGCTCGGCGTGATGGGTCGTCGATCAAGGGCGTGACATCGGACATCGTGAGTGAACTCCCAGAGACAGGGACGCGGCGTCCCCAGCTCGAGGTGCAAGAACCGTGCAGCCCCTCGATCACGCAAGGCCCCGCGTTCGCGATGTGCCGCCCCCGCCGACGTACGGCCGACGTACGCCCCCGCAAAACGCGTAACGCGCGCCTGAGCCCTGAGCCCTTAGCCCCCAGCCCCCGCCTTGAGCCCCAAGCCCCAAGCCCCAAGCCCCGAGCCCCGAGCCCCCATGGCTGCCCGCCGTGTCCTCGCCTGCGGGCACCGTGGTCGTCGGATGCCACCGGAAGGCGAGGGGTGACCGGCGGTCCGGACCTGAACGATGCCCGCCCGGACCGGTGTCGAGAGCGGCCACGGTGTGTGATGATCGCGGCGTGCGTTTCCCCCTACCCACTTGTGCGGCGTCGGTCATGGCGTGCCTGCTCGCCGCAGGCTCGGGTGCCGGCGCCCAGCCGCCACGCCTCGTCCAGCCCGGCGCCCCGGGGCAACCGACTCGCGACATCTCGGCCGCCGAGGCCACCGACACCTCGCGGGTCAGCCACAGCGCCGCAGACACGCGCTTCATGCAGGGCATGATTGGCCACCACGCGCAGGCGCTCGAGATGGTGGCGCTCGTCGAGGCCCGCAGCCAGAGCGCCGACCTCAAGCGCCTCGCGCTCCGTATCGACGTGTCGCAGCGCGACGAGATGCAGATGATGCGCGAGTGGCTGACCCGTCGCGGCGAGTCGCTGCCCGATCCCCACGCGCACCACATGGCGCACGGGCAGATGCCGGGCATGCTCACGGCCGCGCAGATGCAACAACTGGCGGCCGCGAAGGGCGCCGCCTTCGACCGCCTGTTCCTGGCCGGCATGATCCAGCACCACGAGGGTGCGTTGACGATGGTCAAGGACCTGTTCGCGGCGCCGGGCGGCGGACAGGAAGCGGAGATGTTCGACTTCGCCTCGGATGTCGAGGCGGACCAGGCGATGGAGATTGCGCGCATGCGCGCGCTGTTGAAGGAGATCGGGAAATGAAGTGTGTCGTCCATCCCTGGGCCGTCCCGGCCCTCGTCCTGGCGCTCGTCGTCCCCGCGGCGGCGCAGCAGGCGGCTGCCCCTGCGTCTTCGGACCCGCGCGTGGGCCTCAAGGCCGGCGTCCGCGATGCCGGCGTGGCCGCCAAGGGGTTCGAGTTGCTCGCGAACCTGCCCAAGCCCGAGGGGTTCTTCGACCCGAAGTTCCCCGCTGGGGAGCCGAACCCGCGCATGCCCGCAGGCGATGAGGAGAAGGAGGCCTCGGAGGCGGCCAAGACGCCTGCCCCGAAGCCTGCCGCCGCTGCCAACGCCAAGCGGCCGCAGCGCTCGTGGGGTGGCCTGAACTTCGCCAACTCCGACCTGGCGTTCAGCGGGAACCACCTCTTCGTCGGCAATTTCAGCGGCTTCAACATCTACGACGTCACCACGCCGACCAGGCCCGCGCTGCTGACCTCGGTCGTGTGCCCCGGCGGCCAGGGCGACGTGTCGGTGCACGGCAACCTGCTGTTCATGTCGGTGGAGCAGACGCGCGGCCGCCTCGATTGTGGCGTCGGTGGCGTCGAGAATCCGGTCAGCAAGGATCGCTTCCGCGGCGTGCGCATCTTCGACATCAGCGACATCCGCGCCCCGAAGCAGGTCGCCGCCGTGCAGACCTGCCGCGGCTCGCACACCCACACGCTGGTGACCGACCCGAAGGACCCGGCCAACGTGTATGTGTACGGGTCGGGGACGTCGACCGCGCGCTCGGCCGAGGAACTCGCCGGCTGCTCGGGCAAGGACCCGAAGGAGGACCCGCAGACGGCCCTCTTCAGCATCGACGTGATCCAGGTGCCCGTCGCGCGCCCGCAGGACGCGAAGGTCGTGGCGCGGCCGCGCATCTTCGCCGACGAGAAGACCGGCAACATCGCGGGGCTCTGGGCCGGCGGCGACCACGGTCCCGGCACGCAGAAGACGTCGGTGACCAACCAGTGCCACGACATCACCGTGTTCCCGGAGGTCGGCCTGGCGGCCGGCGCGTGCTCGGGGAACGGCATCCTGCTCGACATCTCGCAGCCGGCGAGCCCGAAGCGCCTGGATTACGTGGCCGACAACAACTTCGCCTACTGGCACTCCGCGACGTTCAACAACGACGGCACGAAGGTCGTGTTCACCGACGAGTGGGGCGGCGGCATGCGTCCGCGCTGCCTCGCCACCGACCAGCCCAACTGGGGCGCCAACGCCATCTTCGACATCGTCGACCGCAAGCTGGTCTTCAAGAGCTACTTCAAGCTGCCGGCGCCGCAGACGGCGACCGAGAACTGCGTCGCGCACAACGGATCGCTCGTGCCCGTGCCCGGCCGCGACCTGATGGTGCAGGCCTGGTACCAGGGCGGCATCTCCGTGATGGACTTCACCGACTCGTCCAACCCGAAGGAGATCGCGTTCTTCGATCGCGGGCCGCTCGACGAGAAGAACCTGATCACCGGCGGCTACTGGTCGGCGTACTGGTTCAACGGCCTCGTCTTCGGATCGGAGATGTCGCGCGGCGTGGACGTGCTGCGCCTCACGCCTGGCGACCTGCTCACGCAGAACGAGCTCGACGCCGCGGCGGCCGTCCAGGCCAGGGCGTTCAACGTGCAGCACCAGGACAAGGTGACCTGGCCGGCGAGCCGTGCGGTCGCGCTGGCCTACGTCGATCAGCTGGTGCGGTCCGGCGCGATCCCGGCGGACCGCGCGCCGATGCTGACCGGCGCGGTGAAGGGTGGCGACGCGGCGCAGCTCGGGATGATGGCCGGCCGCATCGGCGAGCGCGCCGCGACGCTGAGCGGCGCCGACGCCGCCCGCATGAAGGCGCTGTCGGCGGTGCTCGCGGGCATCAAGTAGCAGGGTAGGGCCGGGTGTCCCACCCGGCCGTTCCTCCGGCACGCGCGGCAGGCCCAGACCGCAAGGCTCGAGGCTCGGAATGCATGGAGACGCTGCGCGACATGCTCTCCGAGCCCTGAGCCCCGAGCTCCACTGCCGACTGCCGATCCTTCGAGCCCCCAGCCCCAAGCTCCTGTGCTGATGTTCTCTCCCGGCTCGAAGTCTCGCCTCACCGAGAAGGACCTGGGCCGGTTCGCTGGCGACACGCTGTTCGACCATCTCGGTCGCGCGGTGTGTCGCGCCGGCGTCCTTCCTCGCAAGGAACTCTACGAAGCCTGGGAAGTGGCGCGTCGCGTGCGCCGCCGCTTTCGTGGCGGCCGCGTCGTCGACCTCGCCGGCGGGCACGGGCTGCTCGCGCACGTGATGCTGCTGCTCGACGACACCTCGCCGCGGGCAGTGGCCGTCGACGCCGTGCTGCCGCCGTCCGCGCCTGTCCTGCACGAGGTCCTCGTCGACGCCTGGCCGCGGCTGCGCGACCGTGTGGCGCTGGTGGCATCGCCCCTCGACGATGTGTCGCTGCACGAGGGGGATGTGGTGGTGTCGAGTCACGCGTGCGGCGAGCTCACGGACCTCATCCTCGATCGCGTCATCGCCGCAGGTGCGCGTGTCGCCGTGCTCCCGTGTTGTCACGACGTGGAGACGTGCGACACCGGTCCGCTCGGTGGCTGGATGGACCCCGCGCTGGCCATCGACGTCCGCCGCGCCATGCGCCTCGAGCGAGCGGGCTACACCGTGTGGACGCAGGCCATCCCGCCGGACATCACGCCGAAGAACCGGCTCCTGATCGCCGCGCCGCCGATCGCACGCTAGGCCTCCAGGCGCGTCGGCTCGCTTCAGGCCCTCTTCGTTCTGCCTGGACCGCGTCCGCCGACTCCCGACTGCCGTTCCTGAGACACTCTCCCTGTGCTGATCGCCGAACGCATCAACGCCGAACGGGTCGTGCTCGCCGGATGGAGCCGCGCGATCCTGCTGCAGCTGGCGCATCCGCTGGTCGCGCAGGGCGTGGCGGATCACTCGTCGTTCCGCGGGGGACTGACCCGTGCCGCGGTGCGCCTCCACCACACGGTGGCGGCGATGCGTCACCTGACGTTCGGCGACGACGCCACCGCGCGGCGTGCGCTCGATGGCATCCTCGCGATTCACGCGCGCGTCAACGGCGTGCTGCCCGACGCCGTGGGACCCTGGCCCGCGGGCACGGCCTACACGGCGACCGATCCGGGACTCGTGCTGTGGGTGCACGCGACCCTGCTCGACTCGCTGGCGCTCGTGTACGACGCGGTGGTGGCGCCGCTCACGGACGCCGAACGCGACGCGTGGTGCGCGCAGTCGGCGCCCACGGCCTGCGCGCTGGGCGCGCGACCCGAGGAGTTGCCGCGCAACTGGGTGGCACTCCGGCACTACCTGGAGGAGATGTACGAGTCACAGCAGATCGTCGTCGGCGACACGGCGCGCGCGCTCGCGCACGACGTGATCTCGCCGCCACGGTCGTGGCTGATCCTGCCAGCCCGCCGGCTGAACGCGACGGTCACGATCGGCCTGCTGCCCTCGCAGGTGCGCGAGCAGTACCGCTTCGCCTGGTCGTCGGCGGACGACCGTCGGCTCTCGCGGGCGTTACGTCTGTTGAAGGCGGCTCGCGCGATCACGCCGCGTGTGCTTGCGCACTGGCCGGATGCGCGCCCGGGGTGACGCCCGAATCGCGCGCGCTCCCATGCGCCCAGGGGCGGGGCATTGCGGTAGGCTTGCCGTCAGCCCATGACCACCCGTTCCTCGCTGCCGATTCGCGCAGCCGCCGTGGCCGCGCTGGCGATGATCGCCGTCGCCTGGACCGGCGCCGTACCGGCACCACAGGGACCGCTCCCATCGCCGACCGTCCGCCCGACTGGCGCCAGCGACGCCGAGGCCCTGCGCCCGCGCATCCACTTCACGCCGCCGCGCAACTTCATGAACGACCCGAACGGGCTCGTGTACTACAAGGGCGAGTACCACCTGTTCTACCAGTACAACCCGCAGGGCACCACGTGGGGGCACATGTCGTGGGGGCATGCGGTCAGCCCCGACCTGCTGCACTGGCAGCACCTGCCGGTCGCGCTCACCGAGCAGGACGGCGTGATGATCTTCTCGGGCAGCGCCGTCGTCGACCGCGAGAACACGAGCGGACTCTGTCGCCCGCGCGGCGAGGACCGGTCGTGCCTGGTGGCCATCTACACCGGGCATGGCCATGGCAAGCAGACGCAGAACCTCGCCGTCAGCCAGGACCGCGGCCGGACGTGGACGAAGTACCCGGGCAACCCCGTCATCGACCTCGGCCTCAAGGACTTCCGCGACCCGAAGGTGTTCTGGCACGCGCCGACGCGGCGCTGGGTGATGGTCACGGTGCTGTCCGACCAGCACAAGGTGCGCTTGTTCAGCTCGCCCGACCTCAGAACGTGGACCATGCTCAGCGACTTCGGGCCTGCTGGGGCGACGGGCGGTGTGTGGGAGTGCCCAGACCTGATGGAGGTGCCGATCGAGCATGCGCCGGGCCAGTCGCGCTGGGTGCTCGACGTGGACATCAACCCGGGCGCGCCGTGGGGCGGCTCCGGCGGCCAGTACTTCGTCGGTACCTTCGACGGCACGCGCTTCGTCGCCGACGGGCCCACCGACGTGCCGCGCTGGGTGGACCACGGCAAGGACTTCTACGCGTCGATCTCCTTCTCCGATCTCCCCGCGGAGACCCGCGGCCCGATCTGGATGGGGTGGGCGAGCAACTGGCAGTACGCCAACGAGGAGCCCACCACGACGTGGCGAGGGGCGCAGTCGTTGCCCCGCCGCCTGCTGCTGCGCCGCACGCCCGACGGCCTGCGCCTCGTGCAGCAGCCCACCGGCAGCCTCGCGAGCCTGTTCGAGAAGGACGGCGCCCGGCACCAGATGCTCGTGGAGCGGGCGACCCTGCCCGACACCGCCGACCTGACGTTCGTGGTCGGCCGTGGCGACGTCGGCGAAATCGGCCTCCGGCTGTTCAACGATGTCGGGGAAGAGGTGCTGGTCGCCGTCAGCGCCGACCGCCGGGAGCTGTCGATCGATCGTCGACGGTCACGGAACGCGCCGGCGCCCGCCGGCTATGCCGAGCGGCATGCGGGTCCCCTGCGCTCCACCGGCCAGGTGCCGGTGCGCGTGCTGATCGACCGGTCCGTCATCGAGGTATTCGCCAATGAGGGCGAGACGGTCATGACCGAACGCGTCTATCCGACACGTCCGTTCACCCACGTGGAGTGGATCGGCGGCCGTCGGCCGGTGAGCGCGTCGACGCGCCTGATGGCCCTCCGGTCGATCTGGAGCAACCGCTAGATCGGCCCTGACCCGCCGGCCGTTCGTCGCCGCGCTGTCCGGCGTTCTAGCCGACATGACCCTCATGAAGACGTTGGCCGTGGTGACGGTCGGCCTCGCGGTCGACGCCACCGTGACGGCGGGCCAGGGCACGGCCAACGGGACCGCGACGCTCAAGAGCCGGAAGGGGCCGGTCACCGTCACGTTCACGCACGCGGCCGCGGTGGCGGGCCCGGATGTGCTCGAGGCGCCCATCCGCCGGCTGGTCCTGTCGACCACCGACGTGAGCGCCGCGCTGAAGGCCTGCGAGAGCATGCTCAAGTGCTCCGACGGCGGCATCCGCGAGGGGCTCACGCTCGACCTGGGCCACGAGCCGCGGCACGGCTTCTGGTTCGTGGCCAACGATCAGCTCGTGCAGCACTCCGGGGTCGTCAGGCCCGAGACGGTGGTCCTCACCACCGATACCCCCACGAGAATCGCCGGCACGTTCACGCTCGACCAGCAGGCCAGCGGCGGCCCCGTCGTGCAGGTCACCTTCGACGCCCCCATCGTCAAGACCCTCGGCAAGTAGCGCGCGGCGGTCGCGAGCCACCCGGGCTGCGTGTCGCCCCGCGCCCGAGGCGGTCGGCGCCCCCGCTCCCCGATACCCGCTCCCCGATACCCGCAACCGTATGACCCTCCCGTGTCTCGGCATTTCGCCGCCGGCTCGGGTACTCTGGCCGGTGCCATGTTCCGCCGGACCGACGACCTACGCATCACCCAGACCCGTCCCCTGCTGCCGCCAGCCATCCTGCTCGAGGAACTCCCCGTCTCGGAGACGGCCTCGAACGTGGTCGCCAACGGGCGGCAGGCGATTTCGGAGGTCCTGGCCGGTCGTGATCCCCGGTTCGTCCTCGTCGTGGGGCCCTGCTCCATCCACGACACCCGCGCGGCCGTCGAGTACGCGGAGCGGCTCGCGCCGATGGCCGAGCGGTACAAGGACCACCTGATCACCGTGATGCGGTGCTACTTCGAGAAGCCGCGCACGACGGTCGGGTGGAAGGGCCTGGTCAACGATCCGGACCTCGACGAGAGCTACCACATCAACAAGGGGTTGCGGCTGGCCCGGCGACTGCTCCTCGACGTCAACGAACTCGGCCTGCCCACGGCCTGCGAATTCCTCGACGCCCAGTTGCCACAGCACGTCGCCGACCTCACCTCGTGGGTCGCCATCGGGGCGCGGACCACCGAGAGCCAGGTGCATCGTGAACTGGCGTCGGGGCTGTCGATGCCCGTCGGCTTCAAGAACGGCACCGACGGCACTACGCAGATCGCCGTCGACGCCGTGCTGTCCGCGCGGTCGCCGCACCTGTTCCCGTCGGTGACCAAGCAGGGCGTGTCGGCCATCTTCGAGACCACCGGCAACGACACCTGTCACGTGATCCTGCGCGGCGGCTCTCGCACCGGCCCGAACTACGACGCGGCCGCAGTGAAGGACACCTGCGAGCGCCTGCGGAAGTGCGGCCTGCCCGAGCGCGTGATGATCGACTGCTCGCACGGCAACAGCCAGAAGGATCACCGCCGCCAGGTCGACGTGGCGCACGCCATCGCGGCGCAGGTCGCCGACGGCGCATGGGCGATCTTCGGCGCCATGCTCGAGAGCCACCTGGTCGAGGGGCGCCAGAACTACGTCCCGGGTCAGCCGGCGGTGTACGGGCAGAGCATCACCGATGCCTGCCTGAGCCTCGAGCAGACCGAGCCGCTGCTCGAGCTCTTCGCGCGGGCCCAGCAGCAGCGCGGCGCGAAGGTCGATCAGGCCGCCATCGGGTAAGGCGACCCGCCCCACAGGGCTCGCCTCGCCGGCGGACAGGCGCGCGATCTATGCAGGCCCTGCGTCCTGCGCGGCCGACAGTGCCACGCCCGTGACCTGCAGGGCGGCGCTGAGCCGGTACGGCGTGTGGAAGGCCAGCCACCACGCGACGACCTGTTCGCGCGCGAGCGGCGCCTGCACCACGCGCAACTGACCGAGCGTGCCCGACGCGCCGGTGTGCGGGAAGAGGTCGGCCAGCTCGATCGCGGGCAGCATCGGCTGCTCGTGCACCGCGCGGAGGGCCGCACCCATCACCCGCTGCGCGCCCACCTCGTCATCGTCGGGGCCGTACGCCGTGATCAGGTACAGCAGGTCCACCACCTGTGACGGCGACGCGCCGCTGAAGCCGCGACTGCCGAGTCCCACGGCGTTGCGCATGCTCCCGTTGTCACTGACCGTCGCGAGCGTGATGTTCAGTTGGCAGCGGTGGTGGACCGTGCGCGCCCGGTCGACCGGGGTCGTGGTGACGAGCGCATCGGCCAGGAGGCGGTCGTCCGCCCGCGCGCGGAACCCCTCCTCGAAGCGCGTGCGGAGGGCGACCGTGACGGCGGCGATGGCAGCGTCCTGGGACATGTCGGCTACAGGCTACAGGCTACCGGCCGTCCGCGGTATCCCGCATTCAACGGCGTGCGATCTGCCGCCGCCCATCCATCACCCGAGGCCCATGCCCCCCCGGGCCAGCCGGGCCGCAGGCCGGCCTTCCGCGCTATGCTTCAGCCTTCTCGACGAGAGGGTGGACATGACGCGACGAAGCTCGACGCTCGTCCTCGGGACGATGCTGGCGTGTGCGGCAGGGGCCGGACTGGGCGCGTGGCGCGTGCAGGCGCAGGCACCGCCGGCTGCGCAGGCGCGCCGCCCGGCGCCGCTGGCCGAGTGGGAGAAGCGCTCGCGCGAGGCCGACGCGCGCGGCACCGCCGAACCCTTCCGCGGGGTCACCGTCGACGGCACGCCGGTGGCGGGCCTCTTCCCCGTGCGGTCGAGCGGGGTGTCGACGGCGCCGGTGGTGAAGGCTGCGACGGCGTTCCTCGCGGCGCTGACGGCCGAGCAGCGCACGCGATCCACCTTCGCGGTGGACAACGACGAGTGGCGCAAGTGGATGAACCAGCACTTCTACCGCCGCGCCGGTGTGAGCTTCGAGGAGATGACGCCGGCGCAGCGCGAGGCGGCGTTCGGCCTGATGCGCGCCTCGCTCAGCGCGAAGGGGCTCACGCTGAGCCGCGACATCATGCGGCTGAATCACACGCTGGGCGAGTTGGCGGGGGACGACTTCGAGTCCTACGGCGAGTGGCTGTACCACGTGACCGTGATGGGCACGCCCTCGGCCACCGAGCCGTGGGGCTGGCAGGTCGATGGGCACCACCTGATCATCAACTACTTCGTGCTCGGCGATCAGGTGGTGATGACACCGA
>NZ_JBIINP010000395.1:0-2598 GCF_044337415.1 Luteitalea sp. | reverse complement strand
CGCCGTAGACCACGGTGGCCCCCGCCTCACGCGCGGCCTTGCCGATCTCGTAGCCGCGCAGGGCATTGCCCGTGTGGATGCCGATCCCCACCGTGTCGCCGCGTTTCAGGATCGCGGGATCGAGGGGCTCGAGGGTTTCGTCGACCAGGATGGGCGTGCCGAACGTGTCTGGCGTGGCCGATGCCAGCACGTACATCCAGCGGGGGGTGATGACCCCGATCCCGAAGGACACGTGACTCGGATTGACGAGATATACGCTCAAGGTGCAACGGCTCCTAGGAGAGACTCGACAAGGTCGTCTTCAGGCTTCACCTCGCCTGCGGCAACCTCCATCTGCGCCATGACGGCGATCGTGTGCACGCCGGGCACGCGCGGCGTGCATCCCTGGGCCAGCTGCAGCACACGCAGCCGCGCAAGGGTGACGAACGCGAACGCGCCAAGATCATCAGGGCGCTTGACCATGGGACAACAGCCTCCAGGTGCACGGGGGAACGAGAACGGCGCACCACGCGGACAGACGGGAGTCCCAGGCTCATGACACGGCGTGTGACCGCGACTGCTGGCTCGGTGAGGCGCCAGTCTATCACGCGGGATCGGCCCGCTCGGGCGCATGGCAGAATCGGCCGCATGCACAGGATTCGCGCGTTCCTCTCGGCCGTGACATGGGCTCGTCGCACCAGCGCATTGCTCGTGGGGCTGGTGCTCGCGGCCAACTCGGCCGTAGCCCAGCCGCGGCCGTCGGCACGCGACCTCGGCGTCGCGCCGGGCCCCTACGCACCAGGTGCCGTCAACGCCATCACCGACGTGCGCGGCGTGCGCGTGGGGCAGGTCACGATCGTCCGTGGCGACGAGGTCCGGACAGGGGTCACGGTCATCGTGCCGCACGAGGGGAACGTGTTCCGCGACAAAGTGCCCGGCGCCGTGTTCGTCGGCAACGCCTTCGGCAAGCTCGCCGGGTCGACGCAGGTGCGCGAACTCGGCACCATCGAGACGCCGATCGTGCTCACCAACACGCTCGCGGTTGGGCCGGCCATCGAGGGCGTGGTGCGGTGGACCCTCGCGCAGCCGGGCAACGCCGACGTGCGCTCCGTGAACGCGCTGGTCGGCGAGACCAACGACGGCGGCCTCAACGACATCCGCGGCCTGCACGTGACGGCCGCCGACGTCCGCCGTGCCATCGAGGCGGGGGCCCCCGGTCCGGTCGAGGAGGGTGCCGTCGGCGCCGGCACCGGCACCGTCGCGTTCGGCTGGAAGGGCGGCATCGGCACCTCGTCGCGCGTGGTGCCGAAGGGCACCGACACCTGGACCGTCGGTGTCCTCGTGCAGAGCAACTACGGTGGCCGCCTGATGATGGACGGCGTGCCCTTGTGGAAGGCGCTCGCGTCGGCGCCGCGCGAGGCTGCCGCCGACGGGTCCTGCATGCTCGTCGTCGCCACCGACGCGCCGCTCGACGCGCGCGACCTCGAGCGCCTGGCCGCGCGGGCCTTGTTCGCCCTGGCGCGGACCGGATCCACGTACGCCAACGGCAGTGGCGACTTCGCCATCGCGTTCTCCACGCACCCGTCGCTGCGCGTCGCGCACGGTGTCGACACGCCGCAACCGCGCACGGCGATGCCCACCGACGGCGTGTCGCCCCTGTTCGAGGCCGCGATGGATGCCACCGAGGAAGCCGTCTACGACTCGATGCTCAAGGCCATCGACACGACGGGTCGTGGCCGGACCGTGCGTGCCCTGCCTGTCGACGAGGTGCGGCGCGCGCTGGCCACGCGCGCGTATCGGTAGGCCACACGGGCCACAGGCCACAGGCAGCCTGCCGCCTGCAGCTCGTGGCCTTCACCGCGCCAGATGGGCCGCGCCGGCGATGGCGATGGCCTCGAGGACCCGGACACGGTAGGCCTGCTCACCCGTGTCGAACTGCGCGCCGTCGTGGTCGCTGCCGTTGCTCACCAGGGCGACGATGCCGATGGTGGCGCCGCGGGCCTGGCCGAACGCGAAGAGCGAGGCCGCCTGCATCTCCACCGCCAGCACCTCCTCGGCTGCCCAGGCCGCCAGCTGCTCGGACGTCTCCCTGTACGGCGCGTCGGTGCTCCAGACGCGGCCGCGGCGTACCGTCGACACCGGCGCCAGCGCGCGCGCCAGCTGGTCCGCGAGTGCCAGCGACGGCGAGGCGACCAGCCGCGCCGGGGGCAGGTAGTGCAGTGAGGTGCCCTCGTCGCGGACGGCGTCATCGGCCACGACAATGCACGGCAGGGGCAGATCGGGCGACACCCGCCCGGCCGACGTCAGCCCGACGATCACCGGCACGCCGGCGGCGTGCAGCTGCTCGGCGACCAGCACCGCGTACGGACCGCCGATGGTGCGCGGCACCACGCCGCAGCGCATGTCCCCGAAGGTCACGCCCAGCATCTGTGTGTGGAAGCAGGCCCATGAACGTACCGGCGCGACACCCGGCAGGCCCACGAGTCCGTCCCACAGGTCGCCGTCGAAGTCGAGGACGCAGATCGGCGGCAGCGGGTCGTCGGGCAGTCCCCGCGAGTCGCGCACCGCCTGCATCAGGTCCTCGGGGCGGAACGCCGAGGGGGCCTCGAGGGGATGGGC
>NZ_JBIINP010000393.1:0-2613 GCF_044337415.1 Luteitalea sp. | reverse complement strand
CGGCCCAGCAGGTCGTCGCCGGAGGCATCACGCCGGGTGGGGAGGAGGTCGCCGAGCAACGCAGGCACATGACATTCTCTCGCAGGCGCGGCTGTGGCGCAGGTGCGTCATAGCCCTTGCCCGACGCTGGGGCCCGCGCTACCTTCGACACATGACCTCGACGCCTTCGCTCCGCGTGCCGTCGATGCGTGCCGCCAGTGCCGCCCGGCGCTGCGCCTGTTGTTGTTGATTCCCGCCTGTCCCCACTGCTGACCCGCCGGCCCTCGCCGGTGACGCTTCACTCACAACCTCGCCGGCCAGGCCGCGCGAGTTCCGGCGCCAGACCCGGTTGATCCGGGGGCGCCCACGGTATCGCTCCATGACGCTGTTCCGTCCGTTGTCCATCGCCGCACTCGCGGCCGTGCTCCTCGCGTCGCCGTCGCTGGCCCAGGACGCCGCTGGCGCTTTCCCTCCGGGCAATCCGCCCGACGTGCAGGACTGGCGTCAGCAGTACGAGCAGACCCTGCGCGAGGACTACGGCTGGCTCAGTGTCGCCGGACTCACGTTTCTCCCGGACGGCACCTACGTGATCGGGAGCGCGCCGGGCAGCGACATCCCGCTTCCAGCTGGCCATGCCCCCGAGAAGGTGGGCACGGTCGTGGTCGCCGGCGGCGTCGCGACGTTGCGGCTCGAGTCCGGCGTCCAGGCGCAGCTGAACGGCGAACCCGCGCCCGCGGAGGTCGTGCTGAAGAAGGCGGAGCGTGGCGCGCCTGGCCAGCCGTCGACGCCGCCCGACAAGGTGCGTGTCGGCAAGGTGGAGTTCCACCTGCATGAGAGTGGGCCCCGCCTCGCGATGCGCGTGCGCGACCCGGAGTCGCCGATCCGCATCGGGTTCCAGGGGCCGAAGTGGTTCGCCGCGTCGGAGGCGGCGCGCGTGGTCGCGACCCTCAAGCCGTACGAGGAGCCGAAGACCGTGGAGGTGCGCAACATCCTCGGTGACCCCGAGCCGTACCAGTCGCCCGGCCAGCTGGAATTCACGTGGGAGGGGCGGAAGGTGCGGGTGCTGGTCTTCACGGCCGCCAAGGGGCGGCTGCAGGTCATCTTCCGCGATGCGGCGTTCGGGCGCGAGACGTACGGCACCCGCTACGTGTACGCCGAGCCCACGGGAGACGGCCGCTACGTGATCGACTTCAACCGCGCCTACAACCCGCCCTGCGCGTACAACCCGTACACGACGTGCCCGACGCCGCCGTCGCAGAACGTGCTGAAGGTGGCCATCCGCGCCGGCGAGAAGATCTACGACGGCCCCGCCGCGCACGCCTCACGCTGAGGGGGCAGGCCTGGGCTCGGTCGGGGCTCGGTCCGGGCGTGCGGCGCGCTACCATAGCGGCACATGCAACAGTCGTTACTCAAGGGGCCGACCCCGCAGGCCTCGCGCCGCGGTGTCGCCGTGGTGGTCGTCGCCGCCCTCGGGCTGCTGACGACCCTGACGCTCACCGCGCAGGCGCCCCGAGGGCGCCGCGACCCGGATGCGGGCGCCGACTTCTCGCCGAAGCCCCCGGTGCAGGCGTTGAGCCCGACGGAGCAGGCACGCCGCTTCATCCTGCCCCCCGGGTACCGCATGGAACTCGTGCTGGCCGAACCGGTGGTCGAGAACCCGGTGGCGGTCGCCTTCGACGGCAACGGTCGCCTGTACGTCGCGGAGATGCGCGGCTACATGCCCGATGCGGATGGCACGAACCAGCACGCGCCCGTCAGCCGCATCAGCCTCCACGAGAGCACGAAGGGCGACGGTACCTACGACCGCCACACGGTCTTCATCGACAAGCTCGTGCTGCCCAGGTTCATCCTCCCGCTCGACGGCAGCATCGTCACGATGGAGACCGACAGCGACGACATGTACGAGTACCGCGACACCGACGGCGACGGCGTCGCGGATCGCAAGACGCTCTTCTACAGTGGCGTCGGCCGCCGCGGCAATCTCGAGCACCAGCAGAGCGGCTTCGTGTGGGGCCTCGACAACTGGATCTACAGCACCTACAACGCTTTCCGCATCCGCTGGACGCCGTCGGGCATCCGGAAGGAGACCACCGGTCGCAACGGCGGCCAGTGGGGGCTCACGCAGGACGATGCCGGGAAGATGTGGTTCGTGGATGCGGGCGGCGAGCGCGGCCCCATGAACTTCCAGGTGCCCATCCACTACGGCTCGTTCTCGGTGCGCGATCAGTTCGAGCCGGGCTTCGAGGAGGTGTGGCCGGTGGCCCTGGGCTACGCGGACGTGCAGGGCGGCATGCCCCGCGTGCGGACCCCCATCGGCACGCTGAACCACTTCACCGCGACCTGCGGCCCCGACATCGTCCGTGGCCATCGCCTGCCGGACGATCTCCGCGGTGACCTGCTGTTTGCCGAGCCCGTCGGGCGCCTGATCCGCCGCGCGAAGATCAGCGTCACCGACGGGCTCACGCAACTGCGCAACGCGTACCCGGGATCGGAGTTCGTCCTCAGCTCCGACCCGTTGTTCCGGCCCGTGAACCTCGCCACCGCTCCCGACGGGACCGTGTTCGTCGCGGACATGTACCACGGCATCATCCAGGAATCGAACTGGACGAAGCCGGGCACGTACCTGCGCAAGAA
>NZ_JBIINP010000390.1:0-2643 GCF_044337415.1 Luteitalea sp. | reverse complement strand
CGGGCCGAACGCCGCGACGGCCGTCCCCCACAGCAGGCGCGCCGCGCGCAGCTTGGCGATCTCGGTGAAGTACGTCGAGCCGACGGCGAACACGAAGGCCAGCGTGCCCGCCGCCTCGTCCACCGGCGTGCCGGCATCGGTCGCCACGGCCAGGCGGTCGATGCCCTCGGCGACGGCCCAGGCGAGTTCCTGCACGGCGGTGGCACCGGCATCGTGCAGCAGGTCGGCCCTGATGGCATCAGCCGGCCACGCAGGGGCCTCGACGGCCTGCCATGGGGCGTCGTCGCTGCGCAGCGAGGCGCCGTCAGGGATGGCGGAAGTCAGCGCCTCGAGGCCGTCCAGGTCCTCACGTCGATAGAACGGCTTGACGGTGAGGCCCTCGTCGGTGCGCCACAGCAGGCGCTTGTCGTAGTCCTGGCCCTTGAGGTCGGCCCGCGCCAGTGCGTCCCACTCGCGCGTCTCGACGGGCGGGAACGTCGCCCGCAGCGCGAGCGGCGCCGTGCCCGGCGCCCCGGTCCCGGTCGTGGGATCAGCCATGGCTTGCGTCACCCTCCTGCACCACCTCGAGGATGTAGCCGAAGGCGGCCGTGTCGGTCGTCTTCGGGTGCACGAAGAAGACCGTCGTACCGCGCGAGCCCTTGCGCGGCGCGGCGTCGATGATCCTGAAGCCCTTGGTCTTCAGATCGTCGAAGGCGGCCTGGATGTCGCGGACGCGGAGGGCGACGTGCGCCATACCCCCGCGGCCGCCGTTCTTCTCGATCTGCTTCGCGACCGGCGACTCCGGCGTGAGGGGTTCGAGCAGTTGCACGAGGTTGGGCCCATCGCCCACCTGCAGCAGCACCTCGCGCACCTGGTCGGTGCCCAGCACTTCTTCGCGGTGGACCTCGGTGAAGCCGAGCGCCGTGTATGCCGACACGTGCGCCTCGAGCTCACCGGGGAGCACCGAGATCGCCACGTGATCGAAGCAGAGGAATCCCGGGACCTGCGCTGCGACGTCGTTCATCACTCGAGCTCCACGACGACCTGGTTGGCCTTGACGCCGTCGCCGGCGCCGACCGTGATCGCCTTCACCTTGCCCTCGACGGGCGCGGTGATGTTGGTCTCCATCTTCATGGCCTCGAGCACCACCAGGATGTCGCCCGGCTGGATGCTCTGGCCCGCCTGCGCCACGATACGGACGACGGTGCCGGTGATCGGGCTGCGACACACCTTGGCCTCGTCCACCGGACCGGCGTCGGCGACGGGGGCCGGCGCGGGCGCCGCCGGCACGCGCGCCTGCGACGGCATCACCATGAAGGCCTGCGGGTGGCGCACGGGTTCCTCGGCCACCTCCACGTCCACTTCGTACGTCTTGCCGTCGACCGTGATCTTGAGTTTCACGTTCTCGTTCCTCGAACCGGCTGCAGCCTGCAGCCTTCAGGCTACCTGTACAGGGTATGCGACGCCTGGACGTTCACGCGGCCCTGCTGTCCCCAGGCCTGCGAGCTGATCAACCGAATCTGCCGCACGTGCGCGCGCTCGCCGAGGAACGCCGCCACGGCCGCGGAGATGGCCAGCAGGACCTCGGGCGCGATCTCCTGGTCGGCCTGCGCCGCGGCTGGCGCAGGAGCCACCGGCGCGGCAGCCTCGACGAGCACGGCAGGAGGCGCGGCCTGCGCCGGCGCGCTCGACGCCAGTGCGGCCTCGAGCGACGCCACGCGCGCATCGAGCGCCGCGAGCGTCCGCGCCATCGCCTCCAGCGTCTGTTTCAGTTCAGGATCCATGCGGCCTTCATCCTTGCCCCTTCGTACTGCTCCCTTGGCGCTTGGGTCTTGCTGTTCGGCATTCAAGACTCGCCGATGTGCGCCGTCCCGGCGCGCGGCGAGTTTCCGGCATCGCAGCATCGCGGCATTGCCGATGCGGAATGCAGAATGCCCCCTCAGAGCGGCATGAGCCCGTGCTTCTTCGGCGGGCGCAGTTCGCGCTTCGTCGACAGGTACTCGAGCGACTGGGCGATGTGCCGCCGCGTCTGCGCGGGGTCGATCACGTCGTCCACGAGGCGGCGCCCCGCGGCGACGTACGGATTCGAGAAGGCCTCGCGATACTCGGCGATCATCGCCTTGCGCTTCTCCGCCTTGTCGGCCCCGGCCTCGGCGATCTCCTTGCGGAAGACGATCTCGGCCGCGCCCTCCGCGCCCATCACGGCGATCTCGGCGGTCGGCCAGGCGAACACGCGGTCGGCGCCGAGGTCCTTGCTGCACATCGCCAGGTACGCGCCGCCGTAGGACTTGCGCAGCACCACGGTGATCTTGGGCACCGTCGCCGCCGAGTACGCGAACAGCATCTTGGCGCCGTGCCTGATGATCCCGCCGTACTCCTGCTCGACGCCCGGCAGGAACCCCGGTACGTCCACGAAGGTCACGATGGGGAGGTTGAAGGCGTTGCAGAACCGGATGAAACGCGAGGCCTTGTTCGAGGCGTTGATGTCGAGCACGCCGGCCATGACGATCGGCTGGTTGGCGATCACGCCCACCGACCGGCCGGTGATGCGCGCGAAGCCGACGACGATGTTGGCCGCATAGCCGGACTGCACCTCGAAGAAGTCGCCGGCGTCGACGACACGCGCGATGACGTTGCGGACGTCGTAGCCCTGCTTGCCGTCCA
>NZ_JBIINP010000061.1:0-22958 GCF_044337415.1 Luteitalea sp. | reverse complement strand
TCCACCTTCGCGGCGAACACGAGGTTGACGCGCTCGGCGCGCGTCTCGACGGCCTTGGGCGTGAACTCCGCGGTGGGAGAGATCTCGGTGACGTGCGCCGGGAAGGTCTGGCCGGGAAACGCATCCACCTGCACCTGCACGGCCTGTCCCTGCCGCACCTGGCCGAGGCGGGGCTCGGGAATGAAGGTGCGCACGTACAGTCGCGATTCGAGTCCCAGGGTCACCGCCGACTGTCCGGGGTTGAGCAGGGCTCCCGGCTCGACCAGCCGATGCAGCACCACGGCGTCGCTCGGGGCGCGGAGTTCCGCCTCCCGGACGACGATGTCGGACTGGGCCTTGACGCGCTGGGCGCGGCCGAGCTCGGCCTCGGCGGCGCGGGTCTGCCACTGGCGGAACCCCTGCTTCACCAGCGCGAGCCGCTGCGCCGCGGCCTCGACGGCGGCCTCGGCGCGCGCCACGTCCGACACCGCGCGATCGAGGTCGCGCTGCGTGCCGACCCGCTTCGCGCGCAGTTGCTGCTGGCGGGCGAGTTCCTCGCGGGCCAGCGTGAGCGCTGCGACGCGATCCGCTCGCTCGGCCTCGACGGCCGCGATCTCGGCCGACCGACTGCCCGATGCCAGGTCGCGCACGCGCGCCTCGGCTGCCACCACCGACTGGGCATCGCGCTCGGGCGCCAGGGCGGTCTCGGCGAGGTCGAGCCTCACCAGCAGGTCGCCGGCCTTCACCCGGTCACCCTCACGGACGAGGACCTCGAGCACACGCCCCTGAATGCGCGGCGCGATATCGACGAGCGGCGCCTCGATACGCCCGTTGAGTCGGATCCGGTCGTCGACGGGGCCTCGACGGCAGGCGGACGTCGATATGCCGAGCGACAGCGCAAGGAGCAGGACGGAGAGTGACTGGCGGTTCATCGCGGGGCACCTGCCGGCACGGGCGCGATGCGCGCCGTGGAGGATGTGGGGAATCGGTAACTGCTGAGCGAGGAGGGAGCCGGCGCCGGACTCGCGGGCGCCGGCGGGTCGACGATGATGCCGCGGCGCTCGAGGAGGCGCCCGGTGGCCCGGAGCAGTTCGGTGGTCGCGCGCGCCACGTCGATGCGTGCGGCGGTGCTGGCCAGCGACGCCTGCGCGAGTTCGGTCTGCCGGGTGAGCACGAAGAAGTTGCTGCTCTGCCCGGCCTCGAACCGCGCCTGCTCGGCCGCGAGGAGGTCGGTGGTGGCGGCCTCGAGCGCGGTCGTGGCGTCGAGGCGATCGCGTGCCGCCGCGAGCAGCGCTGACGCCGTGCGGACCTCGGTGGCGATGCGCTGCGCGATCTGGTCGCGCTGCAGTGCCGTGCGCCGCTCCGCGAGCGTCGCGGCGACCACATCGGCCTTCGCGGCGCGTCGCCCGATCGGGAGCGCGACGCTGACGCCGATGTAGATGTCGCTGAAGCGGTGCGTCACGAGCGTCTGCAGCGAGTCGTCGAGGCCGCCGAGTTGCGCATCGGGGACGGTGACGGTGGCGCCAGGGAAGGGCACCAGCAGGTCCGGGTTCTCGCCTCCCGCGAGGCCGCGCAGGTTGTAGGCCGCGACCAGGTCCAGCTGGGTGCGGGTGCGTTCCTGGGCCAGTTGCGTGTCGAGCGCCGCAATCGCGCGCGCGGCGTCCAGGTCGGCCATCTCGGGACGTTGTGCGAGCGCGTCGGCCACGAGCACGTCCACCGCGTCGGGCGTCGTGGGGGCGGGCGGGTCGTCGGTGGGGTCGTAGGCGAGCGACCAGGTGGCCGAGTCGGCGGTGCCGGCCATCAACTGCCGGAGCGCGATGTCGGCGCGGATGGCCTCGTCGCGAGCCCGGACGAGGTCGGCGCGGCGCCTGGCGATCTCGGCGACCGGCGCGGCGATCTCGGCCTCGGCGGCGATGCCGGCCTCGATGCGGTCGGCCGTGTCCTGCCGCTGGGCGAGCGCGAGCGTCAGTGAGTGCTCGCGAATGCGCACATCCTCGCGCGTCACGCGGACTGCCCAGTACGCCCGCTCCACGGCGGCGACGGTCTCGTTGATCAGGCGCTCGAGCGCGGCGCGCGACCGCGACACGTCGAGGGCCGACACCTTCAATGCCCGGCGCTGTGCGTCCATGTGCCGGCCGGCGAGGAGCGGCTGCCGCACCTCGACGCCCACGCTGGTCAGGTAGGCAGGCGTGAGCAGGGCGAAGCGGCTGGTGAGCGACTCGAACGAGGTGGAGGCGCCGGCCGTCACCACCGCGCCGCTCTGGAACAGCCGACTCCACGACGCACTGCCCTGCAGGCTGTTGGTGCGGGGCGCCAGGGCGCCTGGGGGCGCGCCGACGAAGAGCGTGTTCAGCGGATCGGTGCGGGTGCGGAGCCGTCCGTCGAGCCGGACGACCGGGTCGTAGGCGGCCTCGGCTCGCGTCTCGCCCTCGGTCGCGAGCGCGATGACGTCGCGCTGGATGGCGATCTCCGGGAGATGCTCGAGCGCCCGAGCCGTGGCGTCGGCGAGCGTGAGCGGCAGGGGCTGGGCGGCCACCGGCGCCAGCCCCGGGAGCAGCCAGGCCGTCAGCGCCAGCGTCGCCCGGGCCAGGCGCGTCATCGCAGCACCTCGAGGCGCTGCAGGCGCGGATCGAGCGCCGCGGCGAAGCGGTCGAGCGCGTCGGGGGCCAGGGCGAGCAGGGCCCGTCGTTCGGTCGGGGTGAGTTCCAGGACCGAGGTGTCGATGAGGGCGTCGAGGGCATCACCGGGGCCGCGGCGGAAGGCCGCGCGCCACTGCTCGTCGGTGGCGAGTCGACCGATGACCTGTTCCACGTGTGTCTGGCTCATGGCGTTGCTTCACGCCTGAGCAAGGAGCAGGCCGACCGCCACTCACGGCCGAGTGTTTCTCTATCCTATTGTTTAGTTGGACTTTATTCTGAAGAGCCTGATCGTCTGTCAGCGTAGGGCAAGGCAGAGATGTGTATGTAAACGAGCAAAGTGATCGTAAACGGTCACTCTGCTAGGCGTCTTGTGCATCGAGGCCATGGCGCCTCAGGCGGACGTAGAACTGCGCGCGGGTCAGTCCCAACGCCTTCGCGGCTCGCGACTTGTTGTACCGGGCCGCCACGAGGGCGGCCTCCACCATGCGCCGCTCGACGTCAGGCAGGGTCGCCCCGGCCACCGGCGTCTGTGGCGGCGACAGCGCCGCGCGCCCGGACACGGCGGGCCCGGCCTCGGGGACCCGAGCCATCGGGACAGGCAGTGCCAGGTGGTCCGACGTGATCAACCCCCCGCCGGCCAGGATGGCGGCGCGTTCCAGCACGTTCCGGAGCTCTCGCACGTTGCCCGGCCAGGGGTAGGCCAGCAGGCGCGGCACGGCCTCCCGCGACACCCCGGCCACCCGTCGTCCCAGTTGCCGGCCGATGTCCTCGATCAGGGCCTCGGCCAACGGCAGCACGTCGTCTGGCCGCTCGCGCAACGGCGGCAAGGCGATGGCGAAGATGTGCAGGCGATAGAAGAGGTCTTCGCGGAAGGTGCCGCGTTCGACCATGGTGCGGAGGTCGCGATGGGTGGCGCCGACGACACGCACGTCGGCGCGGAGGACCCGCGTGCCGCCGAGTCGCTGGAACTCGCGCTCCTGCAGCACGCGGAGCAGCTTGGCCTGGGCGCCCGGCGACAGTTCGCCGACCTCGTCGAGCAGGAGCAGCCCTCCGGCCGCGCGCTCGATCAGGCCGGGCCGGGCCTGCGTCGCCCCGGTGAAGGCGCCGCGCTCGTGCCCGAACAGCTCCGACTCCAGCAGCGGTTCGGGGAGGGCGGCGCAGTTGATCGCGAGGAACGGCCCCGAGGCCCGTGGCGAGGCGCCGTGGATGAAGCGGGCGAGGACCTCCTTGCCCGTGCCGGACTCGCCCGACAGGAGCACGGTGGTGTCGGTCGGGGCCACCTGGGCCGCCTCGGCGACGGCCTGGCGCCACGCCGTCGACGTCCCCACCATGCGACGAGGGGCGCCACGGCCGAGCACGGCCAGCTCGTCGGTGAGCGCGCGCACGCGCTGCTCGAGCGCCGCAGCCCGCTCGCGCGCCTCGGCAGCACGCGCGGCCTCATCGGCCAGGTCCTTGTGCGCCAGGGCGAGCGCCACGTACTCGGCGACCCGCTGGGCCACCGGTGCATCGGCGTCCGTGAAGGCCGCCCGTTGCCGGGACATGAAGTTGAGGCCGCCCACCGCCTTGCCTTCGCGCTTCACCGGCACCCGCAGCGAGCCCCTGAGGCCGGCCGGGACGGCGGGCAGGTGCTTCATCAGCGGGTCCTCGGCCATGTCGTCGCAGAGGAGGTACGCCCACGGCGTGGTCAGCAGGTAGCGCATCTCCGGCGGCACATGGATGCGATCGGGCCGGCGGAAGTCGACGTCGCTGGTGAGCGCGTGCATCTCCAGCGCCTCGCCGTCGGCAGTGAGCAGCCCGAGGGCAATGGCGTCGTGGGGCAGGACCCGCTGGGTCACGCGCGAGAGGTGCGGGAATACCTCCCTGATGTCGAGCGCGCCGGCCAGCAGCGGCAGCAGCTCGGCGAGCGCATCGAGGCGCTCGAGCAGGTCGGCGTCGTGGGCCACGGGAGCGACGATACCGCAACCGGAATTCCGAACTGCCGATTCCGAACGCCGACCACTGATTTCCGAACTCGAACTCCACCCGGGCCGACTGAACACGCCAGCGCGACCACTCGTCAAATGTGCGTTGAGGGGAACCGCAAATGACGACACTGTTCGTGCTGGGGTTCGGGGCCATGGCGATGCTTGCACTGGCCGGACTGGCGATGGCGTGGGCGACGCTGCGCGTGGTGCTCTGGGTCGTCTTCCTGCCGCTGATGCTGCTGAAGGCCCTGTTCGGGCTGGTGTTCGGCGCCGTCTTCGGCACGCTCGGCCTGGTGCTCGGCGGCCTCGGCCTGGTGTTCGGGTTGCTCGTGGCGTTGGTCGTGGGTGGGTTGGGCGTGGTCGCCCTGCTGGCGGTGCTCGCACTCCCGCTGCTGCCGCTCCTGCTCGTCGCCGGCGTGGTCTGGCTGGCCGTGAAGGGCACCACGGCGCTCGCGGCTGCGTGACCCCCGTCTGGCGCCCGCGGTGCGCCAGTACCGGAGAGACGTCTGGTGCACCGTCCACCCCTAGGGGCGGCGGTGCACCATCCCATCCTTCATCACGAACGACACGCGCTCGAGCGCGGTGACGTCCCTGGTCGGGTCGCCGGGCACGGCGATGATGTCGGCGAGGTGACCGGGCGCGATGGCGCCGAGGCGGTCTCTCGTTCCCAGCAGGTCGGCGGCGTGCACCGTGGCCGCCTGAATCGCCTGCATGGGCGTCATGCCCCACTCGACCATCTTCGCGAACTGCTTCCCGTTGTCGCCGTGCGGGTACACGCCGGCATCGGTGCCGAAGGCCATCTTCACGCCGGCCTGCACGGCCTTGCGGAAGTTCTCGCGCTGCGTCCGCCCGACCAGTCGCTCCTTGGCGATGATCTGCTCCGGAAAGCCGAGCCGCCCGAACTCCGCCAGGATGTAGTCGTCGTTGTAGATGTCCATCACGAGCCAGGTGCCGCGCGCCTTGGCCAGGCGCAGGCCCTCCTCGTCGATGAACGAGGCGTGCTCCACCGAGTCCACGCCGGCCTCGATGGCCATCCGGATCCCCTCGGCGCCGTGCGCGTGCGCCGCGATCCGCTTGTGCCATCGGTGCGCTTCCTCGACCGCCACCCGCATCTCCTCGAGCGAGTACTGCGGGGCCCCGACCGATTCCTCTTCGGAGAGCACGCCGGCCGTCGCAACCAGCTTGATGACGTCGGCGCCGTACTTCACGGTGTACCGGACCTTGGCGCGAATCGCGTCCGGCCCGTCGGCGATGCCGTTGACCCGATCGAACCGCAGGTCCGCGGCGACCCCGTTGAGGTCCGCGTGCCCGCCCGTGGAGCCGATGGCGAGCCCTGAGGCGTGGATCCGAGGACCGATGACGTGACCGCGCGTGATGGCGTTGCGCAGCGCCACGTCGATGAACTCGGAGGACCCGAGGTCGCGGATGCTGGTCACCCCGGCCATCAGCGTGCGCCTGGCCCTGTCGTGCACGGTGATGGCGGCATCGATCGGCGAGCGCCGCAGGAGGGTCTCGTAGTAGTTGCCCGGTTCACCGGTGATGTGGGTGTGGCAGTCGATCAGGCCGGGCAGCAGCGTCGCATCACCCAGGTCGACGACCGTGGCGCCGTCCGGCACGGTGCCCACCGGGCCGACGCTGCGGATCGTCGTGCCTTCGACCACGACCTGCTGGTTGGCCAGCACCACGCCTCGCGCGGTGTCGATCACTCGCGCGGCCCTCAGCACCGTCACGCGCGCCGGACCGGGCGCGGTGGCGGGGGACTGCTGTGCCTGCGGACCGGCCATCGCCAGCAGGAGGCCGGCCATCACGAGCATTGCCTTGCGCATCTTCGCCATTCTCCGGGGGACACGTCCCCTGACCCCTGCCCGCAGGCTGGCGCGCACAGGCGCGACCCGCGTCAGGCCCGACTGAACCTGGCGCGCGACCGGACGCGCGCCTTCACCGCTTCGACCTCGCGATCACGCGGCGCCGCCGTCGTCGACAGCGACGCGATGAGCGTGCGTGCCGCCGCCGTGACCTCGTCGACCGCCTGGTCGAAGGCCGCGGCGTTGGCCTGCGACGGCCGCGTGAATCCGCTCAACTTCCGCACGAACTGCAGCGCCGAGGCGCGGATTTCGTCGTCTGTCGCCGGCGGTTGGAAGTTGAACAGGGTCTTGATGTTTCGGCACATGGGCAGGCGCTCCCCAGGTGGACGTGGTGAATCAGGACGGCGTCGGGAAGGCGCCCCGCGCGTCCTCATAGGCGGCCGCAGCGCGCAGCAGCATGGTTTCGCCGAAGGCCGGCGCGGTCAGCTGCAGGCCCACGGGCAGGCCGGCGGGGTCGAGACCGCACGGCACGCTGATGGCCGGCAAGCCCGACAGGTTCGCGCTGACGGTGAAGACATCGGCCAGGTACATCTGCAGCGGGTCTTCGACCTTCTCGCCGAGGCGGAAGGCCGTGGTCGGCGCCGTCGGCATCGCCACGACGTCGACCGCGGCGAACGCCTGCTCGTAGTCGCGCGTGATCAGCGTGCGCACCTGCTGCGCCTTGCGGTAGTAGGCGTCGTAGTAGCCGGCGCTCAAGACGTAGGTGCCGAGCAGGATGCGGCGGATCACCTCCGCGCCGAAGCCTTCACTGCGCGAGGCGGCGTACATCGAGCCCAGGTCCGAGTACTCGCTGGCGGCCGCGCGATGCCCGAACCGCACGCCGTCGTAACGCGCGAGGTTCGCGCTCGCCTCCGCCGTGGCCACCAGGTAGTACGTGGGGATCGCGTGGGCAGCGTGCGGCAATTCGATGTCGTGCAGCGTCGCGCCTCCCGCCAGCATCGTCGCGAGCGCCTGTTCGATCGAGGCCCGGACGCCCTCGTCCACGCCGGAGGCCAGGAGCGCGCGGGGGACACCGACCCGCAATCCCTGCAGGTTGGCGTCCGTCCCTGGCACCTCGAAGGCCGGCGCGTGCACGGTCGTCGCGTCGCGCGGATCGGGGCCCGCGATGGCCGCGAGCACGTGACCGGCCTGCCGCACGGTGCGCGCCATCGGTCCGATCTGATCGAGCGACGATCCGTACGCGATGAGCCCGTAGCGCGACACGCGGCCGTAGGTCGGCTTGAGACCGACGATGCCGCAGAAGGAGGCGGGCTGCCGGATGGACCCGCCCGTGTCCGAGCCGAGGGCGACCGGCACGGCCCCCGCCGCCACCAGGGCCGCCGACCCGCCGCTCGAGCCGCCCGGCGTCCGGTCGTGCGCCCAGGGGTTCTTCACCGGACCGAACGCGGAGTTCTCGTTGGACGAGCCCATCGCGAACTCGTCGCAGTTGGTCTTGGCCACGATCACGGCGCCTGCCGCGTCGAGGCGCTCGACCACCGTGGCGTCGTAGGGCGCGACGAAGCGGTCGAGGATGCGCGACCCGGCCGTGGTGCGGGTGCCCCGGGCGCAGATGTTGTCCTTGATCGCGATTGGCACGCCGGCCAGCGGCAGGGCGTCGCGGTCGGCGGCCGGCAGGGCCTCGAGCGCGGCGGCGCTGGCGCGGGCGCGCTCGTCGGTCGTCGTCAGCACGGCGTTGAGCGGGCTGGCGCCGGCGATGGCGGTCAGGGCCGCCTCGGTCGCGGCGCTCACCGCCGTGGGGCGCAGGTCGATGGCGCTCATGCCCCGATCACTCGCGGCACGCGGAACAGGCCGGCCTTCACGTTGGCGTCGGTGGCGTTGGCGAGCGCGTCTCCGACGCTCAAGGACGGGCGCGGCTCGTCGGCCCGCAGGTCGCCGGCGCCCTCGGCCACGTGTGCCGTCAGCGGCACGCCCTCGGTGGGGACGGCCTGGAGGCGATCCACGTACTCGAGGATCTGCGCGAGGTCGGTGACCAGCCGGCTGCGCAGGTCATCGGACAGGCGGAGCTGGGCCAGGGCGGCCACGCGGTCGATCTCGTCGGGACTGAAGCGGGACATGCGGGAGGCATTCTAGCGAATGCTGCGATGCCGGGAATGCCGGGAATGCCGGAAGGCACCGTCGGACGTCGAACGTCGAACGCCGAACGCCGGGGGCGAAGGCCAAAGGCGAAAGGGGAAAGGGGAAAGGGGAAAGGGGAAGGCGGGCGACCCTACAATAGGCGCGTCATGGTTGCCCGCCTGCGCGTGGCCCTCTGGGCCCTGCCCCTGCTGCTGGTTCTCTCGACCCCCACCGAGTCGCCGGCGTGGGGGTTCGAGGCCCACAAGTTCATCGCCGACCGCGTGATCGCGTTGCTGCCGCCCGGGCTCCGGGAACTGTTCGAGCGGCAGCGGACGACGTTCGTCGAGCACGCCATCGATCCCGATCTGTGGCGGAACGTCGGCGTGGAGGACGAGCCGCCCCGGCACTTCCTGGACCTGGATGCCTACGGCGCCAGTCCCTTCGAGGCGTTGCCGCGCAGTTACGACGAGGCGATCGCCAAGTTCGGGCCCGAGAAGGTGCACCGGGAAGGGACGCTCCCGTGGCGCGTGTCGGAGATGCACGGCCGACTCCGCCGCACCTTCGAGGACCTCGCCCGCCCCGACGGTCCCGGGTATGCCGCCGACAACGCGGTGTTCTTCGCTTCCGTGCTGAGCCACTACATCGGCGACGCGCACGTGCCCTTCCACGCGGTGGTCAACTACGACGGGCAGGTCACGGGGCAGCACGGCATCCACAGCCGCTTCGAGACCGAGTTGTTCGCGCGCCTGCGGCCGACGTTACGAGTGGCGCCCTCGGCCCTCGCCCCGATCACGGCTCCGCGCGACGCGACCTTTGCCACGCTCATCGAGGGCGCGGCCCTGGCGACGAAGGTCCTCGAGGCCGACCGTCAGGCGATCGGCACGGGTGACCTGTACGACGAGGGGTACTTCACCCGGTTTGCCGAGGCCGGCGCGGCGCCCATCCTCGAGCAGCGCGTCAACCAGGCGATTGCGGCGGTGGCCGCGCACATCATCGGGGCCTGGGAAGCCGCCGGGAAGCCCGACCTGTCCACGCCCCGCGGGCCGCGTGGCCCACAGCGCAAGCGCGCGCCCCGTCCGTCCGCGCCGTAGCATCCTGCCCGACGTCATCGGCGTGGATCGACCGCCACCGGCAGCGACATCCACGCGCCCCGCCGCCTCGCGCGGGACGGCGCGAAGACCAGCCGCGCCACGCCTCCCGTCGATGCCGGCTCGCGCACGACCGCGCGCGACATGGTCGAGCTGCACCAAGGCATGACGCATGTCGCAGGCCCGTCACGGGCGATGCGGATGCTATCGTAGGAGTTGCGCGACGCACGATGTTCGACGTCTATCTGATCCCGATTGCCGCAGGCCGGCTCGAGCCCTACTGCGAGCCCGCCGAGGACGCCGAGCCTCTCGATCCCCGCGAGGAACGCGGGTTGTTCCGGCGGTTGCTCGACAGGTTCCGGCAGATGCTTGCCGAGGCCGAGGAGGAGCGTCGCCGCCGCGCGCGCGGCGAGGCGCTGCCCGACGCCCCGACCTGGTGGGGCCGCCTCCAGCAGCGGACCCTCCGGGGCGCCGCCGAGCACATCAACGAACAGCGCCTGCTCTGGCACCTCCGCAAGCACACGCAGGCGTCGTTGCACCATCCCGACGATGTGACGGCCGAGCAGGCGTTGCAGGCCATGCGCACCTCGCTGCGCAAGGACGGCGACCGCCACCTGCTGTGGCTGGTGACCACGAGCATCCTGTTCCTCACCTCCGGTGCGCTGGCGCTGCTGCCGGGGCCCAACGTGCTGGCGTACTTCCTCGGCTTCTTCGTGGTGGCCCGGTACCTGTCGTGGCGCGGCGCACGCCACGGGCTGGGGTCGGTGGTCTGGCACATGACGCCCTCGCCGGCCCTGTCGGAGTTGCGCGGGGCCCTCCAGTTGCCTGGTGAGGCCCGCGAACCGATCGTGCTCGACATCGCGATGCGCCTGCGCCTCGAGGACCTGCCGGTGTTCGTGGCGCGGATGGTGCCGGCGCGCGCCTGACGCCGGTTCGGCGTCGCGCCACCCTCGGCTACACTGCGCAGCGTGACGCTGCGTGACCTCGCCGACCACCTGGCCTGCCGCCTCGAAGGCGACGGCGACCTCTCCATCGCCCGCGTGGCCTCGCTCGAGACGGCCGGTCCGGGCGACGTGTCCTTCTTCTCCAATCCGCGGTATGCCCGGGCCCTGGCGGCGACGCGCGCCTCGGCCGTGATCGCGGCCGAGGGCGTGGCCGTCCCGGACGGCGTGGCGGCGCTGCGCACCCGGGACCCGTACGTCGCGTTCGCGCGGGCGCTGGCGCTGCTCCACCCGCAGCCTGCACCGCTGGTCGGCGTGCACCCGACGGCCGTCGTCGAGGCCGGCGTCGTGCTCGGCGAGGACGTGTCGATCGGGCCTTACGCGTGGATCGGCGCGGGCGCCGTGCTCGGGGCGCGCACGGTGGTCCGGGCCCACGCCACGGTCGGCGAGGGGGCCGTGCTCGGCGACGACTGCCTGCTGCATCCGCACGTGAGCATCCGCGAGCGCGTCACGCTGGGGCACCGCGTCGTCGTGCAGGACCACGCCGTGGTGGGTAGCGACGGCTTCGGCTTCGCGGCCGATGCCTCGGGCGCGATGCTCAAGATCCCGCAGGTCGGCACCGTGGTGGTGGGCGACGACGTCGAGATCGGCGCGTCGACGGCCATCGACCGGCCGCCCATCGGGGCGACGGTGATCGGGCGTGGCACCAAGATCGACAACCTCGTGCAGGTGGCGCACGGCGTCGAACTGGGCGAGCGGGTGATCCTCGTGTCGCAGGTGGGCATCGCCGGCAGTACGACGGTGGGCGCCGGCACGGTGCTGGCGGGGCAGGTGGGTGTGGCCGGCCACCTGACGATCGGCAAGGGCGTGCGCGCCACCGCCCAGACGGGCATCCCGAACTCCCTGCCCGACAAGGCCTTCGTCTCCGGGTACCCGGCCATCGACAATCGCGACTGGCTCAAGTCGTCGGCGGTCTTCCGGACCCTGCCTGCGCTACGCCGCCAGGTGGCCGACCTGCAGCGGCGGCTGGCGACGCTCGAAGGTGCGTCGGCCGCGGAGGGCGAGGCCGGCGAGGAGACCGACGGCACCGCGTGATCGTCCCAATCCTGTAGGGGGCAGGGGAACTACCCTGCATAATTGAGTCAATGACACGCATGCTCGCTCGGCCCGTCGTGGCCGCCGCGCTGGCCGCTTGCGTCGTGGCCGGTGCGTTCGGGACGCCCACCCAGGCCACGTCGGTGCGGCCGCCGGCCTTCAAGTTCGACGACTACACGCTGCCCAACGGGCTGCGCGTCATCCTGGTGGAGGACCACTCGACGCCGATCGTCCACGTGACGTTCTGGTATCACGTGGGGTCGAAGGACGAGAAGCCCGGGCGTACCGGATTCGCCCACCTCTTCGAGCACATGATGTTCAAGGGCAGCCGCAACGTGCAGCCCGAGGCCCATACGTCCTACATCGCGTCGGTCGGCGGGCAGAGCAACGCCTACACCACCGAGGACACCACCGTGTTCTGGCAGACGGTGCCGGCGCAGTACCTGCCGCTCACGCTGTGGCTCGAGGCCGACCGCATGGCCTCGCTGCGCGTCGAGGACTCGACCTTCAAGACCGAGCGGGAGGTGGTGAAGGAGGAGCGGCGGCAGCGGGTGGAGAACCAGCCGTACGGCCGCCTGTCGGAGATCATCTACGACACCGCCTTCACGACCCATCCCTACAAGCACCCGGTGATCGGCAGCATGGCCGACCTCGAGGCCGCCAGCATCGAGGACGTGCGCGAGTTCCACCGCACCTACTACCGGCCCGACAACGCGCTGCTCGTGATCGCCGGCGACTTCGACCCGGCCATCGCCCGGTCGCTCGTCGAGAAGGAGTTCAGCAAGGTCGAGAAGCCGACGGGCACGGTGCCACGCAACATCCCGGCGGAGCCGGCCCGCACCAAGGAACTGCGCGTCACCATCGAGGAGGACTGGCCGCTGCCCGCCGTGGTGGTCGCCTACCCGATCACCTACGACGGCAACCCCGACTCGTACCCGCTGCACATCGCCGCCAAGGTGCTGTCGGACGGCACCAGCTCGCGCATCTACCAGCGGCTCGTCTACAAGGAGCGGCTGGCGCTGTCGGCCTTCGGCCAGGCCAACCTGATCGAGCACCCCAACCTGTTCTACGCGGTAGCGATCGTGGCGCCGGGCCGCACCCCGCAACAGGTCGCCTCGGCGCTGATCGACGAGATGGAGAAACTGGTGAAGGAGCCGATCAGCGAGCGTGAACTGCAGCGCAGCAAGAACCAGTTCGCGCGCGACTACGTGCTCGGGCGGCAGACCGTGCAGCAGAAGGCCGGCGTGCTCGCCCACGCGGTCGTGCTGCACAAGGGCGACGTCGCCACGGCCGACGGCGAGTTCGACATCTTCCAGAAGATGACCGCCGCCGACGTGCAGCGCGTGGCGAAGACCTATTTCACGCCGCAGAGCCGCATGGTGCTCACGGTCATGCCGCGGGGCGCGCGCCCCGGAGGAGCCCAGTGATGCGGCGATCCCTGCAGGCGCTGTTCGTCGCGTCCATCGCCGTGCTGGTTGCGGTGAGCTCGCCCGTGTGCGCGCAGGACCGCCCGCCACGCCCGCTCGCGGCGCGCGACATCAAGATCCCGCCGTACGAGATCCGCACGCTGGCCAACGGCCTGCGCGTGGTGGTCGTCTCGCAGAACGAGCAGCCCGCCGTGAGCTTGCGCCTGCTGACCAAGGCCGGCTCGGCGCAGGACCCCGCTGGCAAGCCGGGTGTCGCCGCCATGGTCGGGGCGCTGCTCGATCAGGGCACGAAGACGCGATCGTCCGAGCAGATTTCCGATGCCATCGATTACGTCGGCGGCGCGCTCGGCTCGGGCGCCGGGACCGATCTGTCGTACGTCAACGTGCTCGTCCTCAAGGACAGCTTCGACCTCGCGCTCGACCTCGTCTCGGAGATGGTGCAGGCGCCGTCCTTCCCGCAGGAGGAACTCGACCGCATCCGCGAGCAGGCCCTGTCGGCGATGAGCGTCAACATGCAGGATCCCGAGTTCGTGGCCGACGCCGTCATCGACCGGCTCGTGTACGGGTTCCATCCGTACGGCCTGCCCGGGAACGGCACACCCGACTCGCTGCGCGACATCTCCCGGGCCGATCTCGTCGCCTTCCACAAGGCGTGGTTCTCGCCCAACAACGCGCTGCTTGCCGTGGTCGGCGACGTGAGCGTCGACGAGGCGTTTGCCGGCGTCGAGCGTGCCTTCGGCAAGTGGGCCGCCCACGAGCCGCCGGCCATCACCGCCACCGAACTGCCGGAGCCCACGCGCCGCGTCGTCCTGGTCGACCGGCCCAACGCCGTGCAGACCGAGATTCGGGCCGGGCATGTCGCCATCGCGCGCAAGCACGCCGACTACATGCCGCTGAACCTGGCCACCAAGATTCTCGGCGGGGAAGGGGCCAACCGGCTCCAGAACGTGCTGCGCTCCGAGAAGGGCCTGACCTACGGCGCCTCGGCCGACATGGATGCCTTCAAGCAGGCCGGGTCGATCATCGCCGAGACCGACACGCAGACCTCGACGACGGGCGAGGCGCTGCGGCTGGCGATCGACGAGTTCTGGCGACTCGTGCGCGAGCCCGTGGGCGACCGCGAGCTGATGGGCGCGCAGGCCTACCTGTCGGGCAGCTTTCCGCTCAGCATCGAGACACCCGACGAGATCGCACTGCAGGTCCTGAACCTGCTGTTCTACGACCTCGACGTCAAGGAACTCGAGACCTACCGCGACCGCGTCAACGCCGTCACGAGCGACGACATCCAGCGCGTGTCTCGGCAGTTCGTCAAGCCGGGGCGGCTCTCCATCGTGCTCGTCGGCGATGCGCGCCAGGTGCTGCCGCAGCTGAAGGCCGTGGGCATCGACAACGTCGAGGTGCTGCCGCTGGCCGACGTCGACCTGACCAGCCCGTCGCTGCGCCGCAAGGGCGCGGCCGCCGCGCCGGCCGCGGGACGCTGAGCCGGGCATGCCCGGCGTGATGATCTCGTGCGGGGAGCCGTCGGGCGACCTGTATGCCGGCGCGCTCACGTCGGCTCTCCGGGCGCAGTCGTCCGGCGTCGAGGTGTTCGGCTTCGGCGGTCCGCAGCTCGCGGCCGCCGGCGGCCACCTCCTCGGCTCCTACGAGGGACTGGCCGTCACCGGCCTGTCCGAGGTGCTGCGGACGCTGCCGCGGACCTGGCGCATGTACCGGCACCTGGTCGACGAGGCGATTCGCCGTCGGCCGGACGTATTCGTTGCCATCGACTTTGCCGACTTCAATTTCCGCCTCGGGCAGGCGCTGCATGCGCGCGGCATCCCGGTCGTGTACTACATCGGCCCGCAGCTCTGGGCCTGGCGGCCCGCCCGCATGCAGGTGATCAAGCGCTTTGCCGACAAGGTGCTGGTCATCTTCCCGTTCGAGCAGCCGCTCTACGAGCAGGCCGGCGTGCCCGTCGAGTTCGTCGGGCATCCGCTCATCGACCTGATCGGCAGGCCGCAGGGACGTGAGGCCCTCCTCACCCAGCACGGCCTGTCGCACGAGGCCCGGACCATCGCGTTGCTGCCGGGGAGCCGCCGGAACGAGGTGGCGAGCACGCTGCCCACGCTGCTGGACGCGTGCGCTCGCCTGCGCGAGGCCGAGCCGGACCTGCAGTTCCTGATTGCGCGGGCCCCCGGCCTGCCAGATGACCTGTTCGAGGCGGCGCATCGCAGCCACCTGCCCATCGCGCTGCACGCCGGCGACACGGATGCCGTGCTCGCCGCCAGCGACGCCGTCGTCACCGCCTCGGGCACCGCCACGGTGCAGACGGCCCTGCACGGCAAGCCGATGGTGATCGTGTACCGCCTGTCACCGCTGACGTACCGCCTCGGCCGTCCGTTCGTGAAGGTGGACACGTTCGGGATGGTCAACCTCATCGCCGGAAGACGCGTGGTCCCCGAACTGATCCAGGACGACTTCACTGCCGAGCGTGTCTGCGACGAGATGCTGCGCATCCTGCGCGACACGGCACACGCCGACCGCGTCCGCGCCGATCTGGCCGGCGTCGTGCAGGCGCTTGGCGGACGTGGGGCGTCGACGCGGGCTGCGCAGGCGGTGCTCGACGTCGCCGCGCGCACCGGGAGCCCAGCATGAGGAGAGCAGACGTGAGGCATCGCCGCGTGCGGCGGTTGGTGATGGGGACGCTGGTCGCTGTGCTCTGTCTGGGGCCACTCGCCGGACACCGACTCGCCGCGTCTGTCGTGGTGCCGCTGACCCTCGGGCAGTTGGTGGAGGCCGCTGACCTGATCGTGGACGCCGCGGTCGAGGACATGCGCGTCGTGGCTGGCCCAGATGGGGCAGAGCGCCTGGTACTCGTGCGAGGCGACCGGCCATGGAAGGGCGACGCCGAGGGCCCCGTGTACGTGCGGCTGGCCGGCGGACGGCTGGGCACCACCGAGACCCGCGTCCCGGGCGTGCCGACCGTGGCCGATGGCGAGCGCTACGTGTGGTTCCTGGCCGCGCATCCGCGCGGGGGCTACAGCGTCATCGGCCTGTATCAGGGCGCGCTGCGTGTGATGACCGCGCCGGACGGCGACCTCCGCGTCCTGGTGCCGGGGCTGACCGCCGGGCCGCGCGGCGACGTGGCTCGCGCGCCGCGGCCGCTCGACGAACTCGAGTCGCAGGTGCGCGCGCTGACGGACGGGGCGCCGCGATGACCCTGGCCCGTGCCCACGCGCTGCTGGTGGCCGTGCTCGCGCTCGGCGCCGCCGTGCCGACGTCGGCGTACCTGAAGTTCGGCTACGCCATCGGCACACGCTCCCTCGTGTTGAAGTGGCCGGACAATGCGCCGGTCACCTACCTGGTCGGCTCGCGCGGCACGGCCACGGTGACGGCCGCCGAGTTCCGCGAGGCCATCGCGCGCGCGTTCGCCACCTGGGAGGCGGTGCCGACCGCCGGGATCCGCTTCGCCAGCGGTGGCGTGACCGACCGGAACCTGGCCGACAACGACGGCGTCACGCAACTCGCGTTCACGAGCCGCCCGGAGCTCGATCGCACCCTGGGCGCGACCAGCTACACGATCGACGTCGCATCGGGCACGCTGCTCGAGGCCGACGTGTTCTTCAACGCCGCCTTCCCCTGGTCGGTCGCCCCCAACGGGCAGGCCGGCCGTTTCGATCTCGAGTCGATCGCCACCCACGAGATCGGGCACCTCGTGGGCCTTGGCCACTCGGCCCTCGGCGAGACCGAGCAGGTCGGCTCCGGCCGGCGCGTGCTGTCTGCGGGGGCGGTCATGTTCCCGATCGCGTTCGCGGCCGGCAACGTCGACGGTCGTCGACTCCTGCCGGACGACGTCGCAGGCATCTCCGACATCTACCCCGACGCGGGGTTCCGCCAGGCGACGGGCAGCATCTCTGGTCGCGTGACCAAGGGCGGCCTCGGCGTCTATGGCGCGCACGTCGTGGCCATGCACCTGCGCACGGGCGCCCTCGTTGGCGGCTTCACGCTCGACGACGCGGGCGGGTTCGTGCTGGCCGGCATCGAGCCCGGCCCCGTGGTCCTGCGCGTCGAGCCGCTCGACGATGCCGACGTGACGAGCTTCATCGATGGCCCTCGCGTCGACGTGAACTTCCGCGTCGCCTTCTCGGATCGGGCGATCTTCGTGCCCAAGGGCGGCAACGTGCCGAGCGTGACGATCGAGGTCGTGGGGAAGTGACCGGGTACCGGGTACCGGGCACCGGGGACGGCGGAGGCCCTTCGCGCGCCAGCCAGGCGGTCGCCAGAGTGGTCGCAGGGGTGTGCCTGGGACTCTGGCTGGGTGGCGCCGACGCGCACGGCCAGGATGCCGCGCCGGCATCGCCGTCTCCAGTGCCGGCGCAGGCCTCGCGCGTGGAGCTCAGCGTCCTTGGCGGGCTGTTCGGGAGCACCGATCTCGGGAAGGTGCCGGCCAACATGCTCGGCAACCAGGTGCCGACCAGCGGGCAGGTGGCGGTCTTCACCACCTCGACGAGGATCCTGGCCGCACCTGCCGTCGAAGGGCGCGTGGGTGTGCGCGTCTGGCGCCAGCTGTGGGTGGAGGGCGGCGGCAGCTATGCGCGGCCCGACTTCTCGGTGGAGATCTCCGGCGACACCGAGGGCGCGCCGGACGTGACGGCCGTGTCGCGACTCACGCAGGTCACGGCCGACGTGTCGGTGCAGTACCGCTGGCAGGGCCGACTGGCGCCGTACGCGTTTGCCGGCGGTGGCGTCCTGCGCCAGCTCGACGAACCGCGGACCACCGCCGAGAACGGGACGATGTACTACGCCGGCGCCGGCCTGCGCTGGCGCATCGCGCCTGCCAGTCGCGGGTTCATGGGGAGGCTGGCGATTCGTGGCGAAGGCCGGATCGTGATGACCGATGGCGGCATCGCGCTGGCCGAGGGCCGGCCTGCCACGGTGAGCCTGTTCGCGGGGTTGGCGGTAGGACTGTAGGACGGCGGCAATTTGAACTTCTGAATTCGAAATTCAGGGCGGCTTGGCCTCCGGCCTTCGCCGCGCGCGGCGCAGCCGGCGCTCGAGAATTTCAAATGTCCAATTTCAAATTGCCACCGTCAGGAGCTCATCTCACGCCGAGGATGATCTCGTTGGTCAGCTGATCGAGCCGCTCGTAGGCGAGGCCCTTGCTCGCGATCGCCGTGCGGTCGAAGGCGCGGTTGGCGAGTTCGCGGGCGGCGTCGGCGCTGAAGGCCCCCACCGTCGAGTTGTCGCCGTGCGCCTCCTTCAGGATTGCCTGGATCTCGGCGTCGGCGTTCCAGCGTGCCGCCTTCTCCTTCATGATCAGGTACGTCCGCATGCAGCCGCGGGCGAAGTCCTTCACGCCGTCGTAGTCCTCGGTGCGGTAGGCGTGCGCGTCGAAATGACGCGGTCCGTCGTAGCCGACCTCCTCGAGGAACTTGACCAGGAAGAAGGCCCCGCGCAGGTTCGCCGCGCCGAAGCGGAAGTCCTGGTCGTAGCGGCCCGGGTTCTGGTCGTTCAGGTCGATGTGGAACAGCTTGCCGGCTTCCCACGCCTGGGCGACGGCGTGGGTGAAGTTCAGGCCGGCCATCGTCTCGTGGGCGACCTCGGGGTTCACGCCCACCATGTCGGGGTGCGCGAGCGTGGGGATGAAGCCCAGGTAGTTGCCGGTCGTGGCCATGTAGATGTCGCCACGCGGTTCGTTGGGCTTGGCCTCGAGCGCGAAGCGGTACTGGTACCCCTGCGCGATGTTGTACTCGCACAGGTAGTCCACGGCCTCGCGCAGGCGCTTGACCGCGTCGTCGCCGCGGCGGCAGGCATCGCTCTCGGTGCCCTCACGGCCACCCCACAACACGAAGATCTTCGCGCCGAGTTCCGCGCCGAGATCCATGGCGCTCATGGTCTTCTGCACGGCGTAGGCGCGCACGCGAGGGTCGTTGGCGGTGAAGGCGCCGTCGCGGAAGACCGGGTCGGTGAAGAGGCTCACGGTCGCCATCGGGCACACGACGCCGTGCTGCTGCATGGCCGCCTTGAACTCGGCGACGATGCGGTCGCGTTCGGCCGGGGTGGCGTCGATGGGCACGAGGTCGTTGTCGTGCAGGTTCACGCCCCAGGCGCCGACCTCGCCGAGCATGGCGACGGCATCGTTGGGCGGGAGCGGCTCGCGCACCGGCTCGCCGAACGGATCACGGCCGCGGTTGCTGATGGTCCAGAGGCCGAACGAGAACTTGTGGGCGGGTTGCGGCTGGTACGGGTCGGACACGCAGGCGTCTCCTTGCGGGAGGAGGCCGGTCGTCCGGACCCGGCCTGAATGAGTTCGCGCTGCAGTGTAGATCACTGCCGCTGGTTCGTCCCACACCGGGCCAAACCGTGGCAGGGCTGGCGATGCTCAGGAGGCGAGCGCCTCGGCGATGGCCTGTCGCAACTTCGGGTCGTCGGGCGTGACGCTGCTCGGGTAGAACGCCTTCACCTTGCCGTCCTTGCCCACGAGGTACTTGGAGAAGTTCCAGCCGGGCAGTTGACCGGACGCGCCGAGGAAGCCGTACACGGGCGACTGTCCCTGACCCGCCTTGGTGACGACCTTGCTGAACATCGGGAAGGTGACGCCGTAGTTGCGCTGGCAGAACGTGGCGATCTCCTGCGCGCTGCCCGGTTCCTGGCCGCCGAAGTCGTTGCTCGGGAACCCGAGCACCGAGAAGCCCTTGTCCTTCATCTGATCGTGGAGCTTCTGCAGGCCGGCGTACTGCGGGGTGTACCCGCACTGGCTCGCCGTGTTCACGACGAGCGTGACCTTGCCCTTGTAGGTGGCCAGCGGGGCCGGCTTGCCGTCGAGCGTGGTGGGCGTGAGGTCGTAGAAGGACCCCGGAGTCGTCTGGGCGTCGGGCATGGTGGTGGTGAGCACCGCCATGGCGGCGGCAAGCAGGACACGCGTGGCGAGGAGGCGCATGGCTCCTAGGACGCGTCTGGCCGGGCGCAGGCTGCAGGCCCGACGGCCTGCAGCCCCACAGCCTCTAGCCCTTGAGCGTGTCGCGGATCTGCCTGAGCGCGGGGTACAGCAGGCGATAGGCCTCGTACTGGCGGGCGAGCAGGGGCTGCGCCTCGCCGGGCGGCACCTCGCTCGTCACGCGCACCACGCGCTCGCAGGCCGTGTCGACGTCGGGCCACACGCCGGCGCCCACGCCCGCGAGGATGCCGGCGCCGTACGCGGCGCCCTCTTCCGCGGCCACCGTCTGGACCGCCTGCCCGTACACGTCGGCCTGCACCTGGCGCCACAGGGGCGACCGAGCACCGCCGCCGCCCAGGCGGATGGCCTGCACCGGCACCTCCATCTCGCGCAGGATGGTGAAGCTGTCCTGCAGGCTGAACGCGACGCCCTCGAGGATGGCGCGGATGACGTGCCCGCGCGTATGCGAGGCCGCAAGGCCCACGAGGGCCGCGCGTGCGTCGGCGTCGAGGTGCGGCGTGCGCTCGCCCATCAGGTAGGGCGCCCACAGCACGCCGTCGGCGCCGGCCGGTGCTGCCAGCGCCTCGTCGGTGAGGCGCTCGTACGGATCGCGGCCGTCGTCGCCGCCGGAGCCGAACCGGTCGCGGAACCAGCGCAGCGAGAGGCCGGCGGCCTGGGTCACGCCCATCACGTGCCAGCGGCCCGGCACGGCGTGGCAGAACGTGTGCACGCGTCCTTTCGGGTCGAGCGCCGGCCGATCCGTGGCCGCGAACACCACCCCCGACGTGCCGATCGTCGCGCTGACGACGCCGGCGCGCACGATGCCCATGCCGACGGCGCCGGCCGCCTGGTCGCCCCCGCCGGCCACCACCGGGATGCCGGCCACGAGGCCGACGGCCTCGGCGCCCGCGGCCGTCAACGACCCGGTGACCTGCGGTCCTTCCATCGCCTCGGGCAACAGGCTCGCGTCCAGGCCCGTCGCGTCGATCATCTCCGCCGACCACCGGCGGCGGGCGACGTCGAAGAGCAGCGTGCCAGACGCATCGGCGACATCGGTGGCGAGCCGGCCTGTCAGCTTGTAGCGGATGTAGTCCTTCGGCAGGAGCACGTGCCGCACCCGCGACCAGGCGTCGGGCTCGGTGCGTCGCACCCAGAGCAGCTTCGGCAGCGTGAAGCCGGTCAGTGCCGGGTTACTGGTCCACGCGATCAGCTGGTCGGCCCCGATGCGCGCCGTCAGGTCGTCGCACTCGGCCTGGGTCCGTTGGTCGCACCAGATCAGCGCCGGCCGGACCACCGTGCCTGACGCGTCGAGGAGCGTGGCCCCATGCATCTGGCCGCTGAGGCCGATCGCCGCGATGTCGGACGCCTGCAGACCCGCGTGTTCCAGGGCGCGCGGGACTGCCTGTCGGCAGGCGCGCCACCAGTCGTCTGGATCCTGCTCGGCCCAGCCCGTGCGCGGGGAGGCGAATGGCGCGTGATCGGCCGTGGCCGAGGCGATCACCGTGCCGGACTCGTCGAGGATCAGGGCCCGGGTGCCGCCCGTGCCGACGTCGATGCCGAGGAGGTAGGTCATAGACAGAACGGGCACCGGGCACCGGGTGCCGGGTACCGGGAAACACGAATCGCACACCGCGGGCCGGGCGTGGGGAAGCGGCCCCGAATGGGCTGCATGCTATAACACGCCCCGACAGAGAGGTGGGAAGGTCCGGCGGTCCGAGCGGGCCGCGTCGGTGCTCCCATCCATCCCGAATGGCGAGGCGTATGCGTCGACCCCTGAGTGCGTCCCTGTTCCTCCTCCTGACGTCCGTGCCTGCTGCCGCCCAACTGCCCGCCACCGGCACCGAGCTTCGCCTGTGGACCGACGCCGCGCCGCTGGCCACCGGGACGGGCCCCGAAGACACCCCCGCCATCACGGTGTACCAGCCGGCGCCCGGCACGGCCACTGGCGCCGCCTTCGTGGTCCTGCCGGGCGGCGGCTATCGGGCACGTGCCGCGCACGAGGGGGAGCCGATCGCGCGGTGGCTCACCTCGATCGGCGTCACGGCCTTCGTGGTGCGCTACCGCGTGGCGCCGTACCGGCATCCCGCGCCGCTGTCCGACGCGCTGCGCGCGATCCGCTACGTACGGGCTCAGGCGAAGGCGTGGGGACTTGACGGTCGTGTCGGCATCCTCGGCTTTTCGGCGGGCGGACACCTGGCCAGCACCGCCGCCACGCAGTTCTCCGCTGGCGACCCTGCGGCGGCCGACCCGATCGACCGGGTCAGCAGCCGGCCGGACCTGGCCATCCTGATCTATCCGGTGATCACGTTCACCGAGGATGCCTGGGTCCACAAGGGCTCGCGCACCAACCTGCTCGGCGCCGACGCCACACCCGAGCAGATGGCGGCGATGTCGTCCGAGCGCCGTGTCACGGCGCAGACGCCGCCGGTGTTCCTGATCCACACCACGGGCGACACGGGCGTGCCGCCAGAGAACAGCTTGCTGTTCGTGCAGGCGATGCGGAAGGCGGGCGTCGAGGTGGAACTACACCTGTTCGAGGGCGGTCGCCACGGTTTCGGGCTCGGTGAGAAGGAAGGCCCGATCGGCACGTGGCCGATGCTGGGCGGTCTGTGGCTGCACAAGCACGGCTTCGCTGCGCCAACCATGCTGACGGTGGTGAAGTGAGCGTGGCCTCTGCCTTCGCCGCGCGAGGCGGAGCCGGCGCGCGAGCATTTCGAATGTCCAATTTCAAATTGCCGGGCGCGGTCGTCACGCTCGCGTTCCTCGTGTTGGCGCTGGGCTCCACCGCGACGCGGGCGCAGTCAGCTCCGCAATCGTTCGACGTCGTCGTCTATGGCGGCACCGCCGGGGGCGTCGTCACGGCCATCGCGGCGGCCCGTGAGGGAGCCACCGTGGCATTGCTCGAGCCACGCGATCACCTCGGTGGCATGGTCTCGGGTGGGTTGGGCTTCACCGACTTCGGCAAGAAGGAGGTGATCGGCGGCTACTC
>NZ_JBIINP010000198.1:0-7059 GCF_044337415.1 Luteitalea sp. | reverse complement strand
CCATCGCGGCGGCCCGTGAGGGAGCCACCGTGGCATTGCTCGAGCCACGCGATCACCTCGGTGGCATGGTCTCGGGTGGGTTGGGCTTCACCGACTTCGGCAAGAAGGAGGTGATCGGCGGCTACTCGCTGGAGTACTACGAGCGCGCGGGCCGGAAGTACGGCGTGCCGATCCAGTGGTACCTCGAGTCGCACGTGGCCGAGGCCATCTTCCGCGAGTGGGCGGCCGAAGCCGGCGTGAAGGTCTTCTATCGCCACAGGCTGGTCGAGAAGACGGGCGTGTCCAAGGACGGCACGCGCATCACGTCCATCCGCCTCGAGAACGGCGCCGAGTTCCGCGCCAGGATCTTCGCCGACGCGACGTACGAGGGCGACCTGATGGCGCAGTCCGGCGTCACCTACACGTTCGGGCGCGAGTCGGTCGAGCAGTATGGCGAGTCGCTCGCGGGCGTGCGCGACAGGACGCCGCTGCACCAGTTCCAGGTCTCGGTGCCGGCGCGAGACGACGCCGGGCGCCTGCTGCCCGAGGTCTCGGGCGAGCCCAAGGCGGCGTCGGGCACTGCCGACACGAAGCTGCAGGCCTACAACTTCCGCGTCTGCATGACGCAGCGCGCCGACAATCGGGTGCCCTTCCCGAAGCCGGCCGGGTACTCGCCGTCGCGATACGCGCTGCTGGCGAAGATGCTGGCCGCCATGGATGTCGTCAAGCGAGAGGCGGCGCTGGCGCCGGAGGCGCAGGTGCAGAAGGGCGACCCGCGCGGGCGCCTGAAGCAGCCGTGGTCGCTGTGGGACGTGATGAAGCCGGACCCGATCCCCAACGGCAAGACCGACACCAACAACAACGGGGCGTTCTCGACCGACTACATCGGCGGCAACTACGCCTATGCGGACGGCGACTACGCGACGCGGGCGCGCATCTGGCAGGCCCATGTCGACTACGTGCAGGGCTTCCTCTACTTCCTGCAGCACGACCCGCAGGTGCCGGCGGCGCTGCACACCGCGATGGCGCCATGGGGCCTGTGCAAGGACGAGTTCGTCGACACCGGACACTGGCCGCACCAGCTGTACGTGCGCGAGGCGCGCCGGATGGTGGGAGAGTTCGTCGTGTCGCAGAAGGACATCCAGACCGACCTGCGCAAGCTCGACGTCATCGGCATGGGCTCCTACAACAGCGACTCGCACAACATCCAGCGCATCGTCAATGCCGAGGGATTCGCCGAGAACGAGGGCGACATGCAGGTGTCGGTCACGCCGTACCAGATTCCCTATCGCGTGATGCTGCCCAGACGCAGCGAGGCGACCAACCTGCTCGTGCCCGTGGCGTTCTCGGCATCGCACGTCGCGTACTCGACGCTGCGCATGGAGCCGCAGTACATGATCATCGGCCACGCCGCCGGGGTCGCGGCGCGGATGGCCATCGAGGCCAACATCCCCGTCCAGGCCGTCTCGCCCGCAGCGCTGAAGGCCAAGCTGCTCAGCCAGCGCGCGGTGTTCGAGTGGACGAAGCCACAGTAATCCGGGAGTTGGGTGCTCGGGGCTGGACGGACGTGCATCGAGGCTCCGCCCCCAGCCCCCAGCGCCAAGCCCCTGCCGTTCCCGCGCACGGCCCAGGGCTCACGGCTCAGGGCTCGGAGAGCATCCGTGCACTGCCGACTGCCGCCCGCCGACTGCCGACGACCCCGGCTCGACTCCCGTGATTGTCCCCGGCGCACGGCTGTCATATCCTCGCCGTCAGTGACACACCAGCAGCGAGGACGACCGTGACCCTGCGCGTCGGGTTCACCGGGGGCGGCAACATCTGCGATACGCACATCCGTGCCGTGGCCGAGGTGCCAGGCCTGGAGGCGGTCGCCGTGTGCGGGAGCAACGCGGTCAAGGTCGGGGCGCTGGCGGAGAAGTACGGCCTGGCCGCGGCCCCGGCACTGGCGGCCATGCTCGACGCGCATGCCCTCGACCTGCTGTGCATCGGCAGCCCGTCGGGGGTGCATACCGACGAGATCGCGCTCGCGGCGTCCCGCGGCTGTCACGTGCTCACCGAGAAGCCGCTGGACGTGACGCTCGAGCGCGTCGACACGGCGATCGAGGCCGTCGAGCGGGCTGGCGTGTCGCTGGGCGTGTTCTTCCAGGACCGTTGCACGCCTGCCTTCATAGAAGCCCGCGACGCCATCGCGGCTGGCCGCCTGGGACGGATCCTGCTCGTCGATGCGCGCGTGAAGTGGTATCGCGCGCCGGAGTACTACAGGTCCGCGCCGTGGCGCGGCAGTCCGTCGCTCGACGGCGGCGGCGCCCTGATCAACCAGGGCATCCACACCGCCGACCTGCTGCTGTTCCTGCTCGGCGAGGTCACCGAGGTGCAGGCACGCGCGGCCACGGTGCTGCACGACATCGAGGTCGAGGACACGCTGGTGGCCACGCTGTCGTTCGCGTCGGGCGCCATCGGCACGCTCCAGGCGACGACGGCTGCGTATCCTGGCTACCCCCGCCGGGTCGAGATCACCGGCACCGACGGGACGCTCATCCTCGAGCACGACCGCATCGCCGGCTGGGATCTCAAGGACGGCCATGTCGACGGCACCACGCTCACGAGCGCGACGCGGAGCGCGTCGACCGCCGTGGTGGCCGACGCCTCGCCGCACCGACGCGTGGTGGAAGACTTCGTCGCGGCCCTGCAGTCTGGGCGCCGACCCGCCTGCGATGCCAGGGAGGGACGCAGGAGCGTGGCGCTCGTCGAAGCCCTGTACGACTCGGCGCGGACCAGGGTGCCAGTCGCCGTGACGCGCGTGGTGCTGCCGGGCTGACGCCGCGCGTGGCGTGAGTTGTCGAGGGGACTGCAGGAAGGCACGCAATGAACGAGATGAACGAATCGGCCGCTGGCGTCAGTCGACGCGCCGTACTCAAGGCCATCGGCACGAGCGTGGGGACCATCGCCATGCTGCCGGCGCTGTCGGAGGAAGGCGCCCTGGCCTTCGAGGCCATCCAGCGCGCGGCCGCGGCGCCGAAGCTCAAGGTGCTCACGCCCGCGCAGTACGCGACGGTCGATGCCCTGACCGAGGCCATCATCCCCACCGACGCGCATTCGCCGGGCGCGCGTGCCGCCAGGGTGGCCGACTACATCGACCTGTTGCTGTCGGAGTCGGATGCAGGGACCAGGACCGCATGGGCTGACGGGGTGGCCGCGCTCGACGCGGCGTCGGTGGCCGCGCACAAGGTGCCGTTCGTCAAGCTGCAGCCGGCCCAGGTGAACGCCCTGCTCACGACGATCAGCGCCAACGAAGCCAGGCCGACCACGCCGGTGGAGCAGTTCTTCAAGGTCACCAAGGACGCCACCATCCGCGGCTACTACACCTCGGAGATCGGCATCCAGCAGGACCTCCAGTACAAGGGCAACCAGTACCTGCCCGAGTTCGTCGGCTGTCACACCGAGGACGGCAAGGACTGCCCCCACTGCGGGCAGAAGGCGCAACCCAGGGCGTGACGATGCACCGGCACGGCCAGGAACCCGCGGCATCCGTCACGCCCGGGAAGGAGCCCTTCGACGCCATCGTCGTCGGCTCCGGCGCGGCGGGGGGCATGGCGGCCTTCCAGTTGGCGCAGTCGGGCATCAAGGTGCTGCTGCTCGAGGCCGGGCGCATGCTCGACCCGCAGAAGGAATACAAGACGATGGAGTGGCCCTACAAGGCCCTCCGTCGCCACCGGCTGCCGGCCGACGAGTTCGCGTTGCAGGCCGCCGAGTACCGCACCCTCGACCGGCCGTACGGGCTCACGCCCGAGATGCAGCAGTACAAGAAGGTGATGGCCTACTCGGGCAATCACTTCACGAAGGACTGGATCGTCGACGAGAAGCAGCACCCGATCACCGGCACGCCGTACGCGTGGGTGCGGGCCCGCGTGCTCGGTGGCAAGACGAACCTCTGGGGACGGGTGTCGCTCCGCTTCTCCGATCTCGACCTGAAGGCGAAGAGCCACGACGGGTTCGGCGAGGACTGGCCGATTTCCTACGCCGACATCTCGCCGTACTACGACAAGGTCGACACGCTGCTCGGCATCACGGGCACGAAGGAGGGCATCCCGCACCTGCCCGACGGCCTGTTCCAGCGGCCGCTGAAGCTCAACTGCGGCGAGGTGCAGGTGCAGCGCGCCATCGCGAAGATGGGGCGCAAGCTGATTGCCGGCCGCGCGGGCGTGACCACCGACGGCGTGCTCAACAACAGGTACCGGGCGCGCTGCATGGGCCGCGGCCGCTGCGGGCGCGGCTGCGATCTCAACGCGGCGTTCCACTCGCCGGCTGCGCTCATCTTCCCGGCGCGCGACACCGGCAACCTGACCGTGCGCACCGACTCGGTGGTCTCCGAGGTGCTGGTCGACGATCGCACCAACAAGGCGACCGGCGTGCGGGTGATCGACAAGGTCAGCAAGGAGGTCATGGACTTCCGCGGCCGCATCGTCATCCTGGCCGCGTCGTGTCTCGAGTCGACGCGCCTGCTCCTGAACAGCAGGTCGGCGACCCGGTCCAACGGCACGGCGAACTCGTCGGGCGTGGTGGGGCACTACTTCAGCGAGCACGTGATGGGCCCCGGCGCGAGCGGGACCCTGCCGTCGCGCGTCGGCACCGCGCCGACCAACGACGATGGCCGACCGCAGAGCACGTACATCGTGCGGTTCCGCAACGTCACCGACAAGCACCCCGACTTCATCCGCGGGTACGGCTTCCAGGGCGCGAGCGGCGCGGCGGAGTTCCCGGCCAATGCGGCCGAGACACCCGGGTTCGGTGCGGGCTTCAAGAAGGCGGTCCGCGCCAACTACCCTGCGCGCGTGAACTACGGCGGCTTCGGCGAGGTGCTCGCCCGCAAGGAGAACCGCGTGTTCCTCGACCCCCAGGTCAAGGACGCGTGGGGCATCCCGGTGCTGAAGTTCGACTACACCTTCGGCGACAACGAGAAGAAGATGGCGGCCGACATGGCCGACACGGCCGAGGAGATGCTGCGGGCGGCCGGGGCGACCGACATCGTCGTGCGGCGCAACATCCTCACGGAGGGCTGGTCCATCCACGAGATGGGGACGGCCCGGATGGGCGCCGATCCGAAGACCTCGGTGACCAACTCGTTCGGGCAGACGCACGACATCACGAACCTGTTCGTCGTCGATGGCAGCATCTTCGTCTCGGCGAGCTGCCAGAACCCGACGTGGATGATCATGGCGCTCTGCTGGCGCGCCATGGACTACGTGAAGGACCAGATGCGGACGGGCAATCTGTAATTGCAGAATTGCGGAATCGCAGAATTGCAGAATTGCCATTCGCCACGTGCGGTACGTCGACGCGTCGATGCTGTTCGTGATGTCATGCAACTCCGCATGGCTGGGATTCTGAAATTCTGAGCGTGTGAAGTTTCCGTAGACCGTAAGGAGATGCCAGTGAAGCGAATCGGAATGGGGCTGGTCGGGGCGGGGTTCATCGGACCCCATCACCTGGAGGCGGTGCGGCGGCTGGGCTTCGTGGACGTGGTGGCCATCGCCGACTTCAACGAGGAACTGGCGCGGCAGAAGGCCGAGGCGCTCGGCGTGCCCAAGTCGTACGGGAGCTACGAGGCGCTGCTGGCCGACCCCGACATCCAGGTGGTGCACAACGCGACGCCGAACTACATGCACCACCCGGTGAACATGGCGGCCATCGCGGCCGGCAAGCACATCGTGTCGGACAAGCCGCTGGCCATGACCTCGGCACAGGCCAAGGAGCTGCTCGACGCCGCCACGGCCAAGGGCGTGGTGCACGCGGTGACGTTCAACTACCGCGGCAACCCGCTCGTGCAGCAGGCGCGGACGATGATCAAGAAGGGCGAGATCGGCCCGCCGCGCTTCATCCACGGCGCGTACCTGCAGGACTGGCTGCTCTACGACACCGACTACAGCTGGCGCCTCGAGCCGGACAAGGGCGGCGAGTCGTCGGCCATGGGCGACATCGGATCGCACTGGTGCGACCTGGCGCAGCACGTCTCGGGCCTGCGCATCACGCACGTGCTGTCGGATCTCACGACGGTCATTCCCGTGCGCAAGAAGCCGCTCGGCGCCCGCATCGCCTTTGCCAAGGGCGGCGCCGACGAGCAGTACGAGCCGGTCGACATCAAGGTCGAGGACCTCTGTTCGGTGCTGGTGCGCTTCGAGAACGGCGCCAAGGGCGCGTTCACGGTGGGCCAGATCAACGCCGGCCACAAGAACGACCTCTGGCTCGAGATCAACGGCGGCGAGGCCTCGCTGCGCTGGCACCAGGAGCAGCAGAACGAGCTCTGGATCGGGCACCGCAGCAAGGGCAACATGATCCTGCAGAAGGATCCGTCGCTGATGGACGCGGATGTCGCCGGCCTGGCCAAGCTGCCGGGCGGCCATCAGGAAGCGTGGCCCGACGCCTTCCGCAACGTGCTGAAGGCCGTCTACGAGCACATCGCCGAGGGCAAGCCGATGAGCGAGCGCCCGGCGCACTTCGCGTCGTTCGAGGACGGCTGGCGCGCCAACGCGATCATCGACGCGGTGCTGGCGAGCCACCGGAACGGCAACGTCTGGACCGCCGTCGCGTCGCTCTAGGGCCGCGGCGCCCGTGTCGCTCGCGCCCGGTCGTCCTCACGGACGGCCGGGCGTTTTCATTTTCGGGAGTCGGGAGTCGGGAGTCGGGAGTCGGGCCGGCCGTCGCCGCCGTTGCCGGAACTGCCGGCGTGTCTGGCGCGTGGCTTGCGCTTCATGTTTTTGGTCCCATCCTTCCGGTCTTCCGGATCCGTTGAAATTGGTCAGACCTGTGTGGTGCTAGTGCCGTCCGCGATGGGCAGAGTGCGCCCTAGGCCAGCAGGCAGCGGCAGGACCTCCCATCGGCGCTGACTTTGTGGCGTCCGGTAATTGACAGGCCGGATGACGGGTGATAGCGTGCGCTGGCCAGCAACCAGCACAAGTCAGCCGGAGTAGTGGTATGACCACAGAGAACCAACGCACCTCCAAGAAACCGTTCGAGGGGGTGGCCGCAGAACTCGTCGTCGCGCACGTGCGCGAACTGATCGAGCGGGGATCGCTCGGGCCC